>NZ_JBSFRK010000017.1:0-184310 GCF_053589195.1 Streptomyces sp. NPDC003379
GTGTAGGCCGCCGCCTAAATTTTTTTATACCCGGGGCCCCTGTATTTAATTCCAGGGGCCACGGCTTTTTTTGTTTTGCGGAGATGGTATCCCGTCACCAACCCCTCCGCACCGCCCTGCGTCAGCTGAGGGTAAGGTCAGGGGGCATCATTGGCTCTTTTCCACAGGAGGCTCCCGGGTGGAGGTCCAGGAGACGCGGGTCCAGACGGACCGTGTCCTCACCATCCCGAACATCCTCAGCATGGCGCGCCTCGCCGGCGTGCCCCTCTTCCTGTGGTTGATCCTCAGGCCGGAGTTCGGAGGGCCCAACAGCGACAAGTGGGCGCTGCTGGTACTCGCGCTCAGCGGCATCAGCGACTACCTCGACGGCAAGCTCGCACGCCGCTGGAACCAGATCAGCAACCTCGGCAGGCTGCTCGACCCCGCGGCGGACCGGCTCTACATCCTCTCGACGCTGGCCGGCCTGACCTGGCGGGAGATTCTTCCGCTCTGGCTGACCGCGGTGCTTCTGCTGCGCGAGCTGGTTCTGCTCGTGATGGTCTGGATCCTCAGACGCCACGGCTATCCGCCGCCGCAGGTGAACTTCCTGGGCAAGGCCGCCACCTTCAACCTGATGTACGCCTTTCCACTACTGCTCTTGAGCGACGGAAGTGGCTGGCTTGCATCTCTCGCTGCTATTTTCGGATGGGCGTTCGCCGGATGGGGTACAACACTGTACTGGTGGGCAGGGATCCTGTATGTGGTTCAGGTCCGCCGACTTGTCAAGGCGGACAGCATGGCCGATTGAGCCTGCCGATTCGGCGGCCGTAGAGGCGCGAAGGCCCGTTTCACATGCGGGCCAACAAGGCGGGCTGAGTCGGCTAGATCGTCGTCTATAAGGAGGACGTTTCCGACATGAAGGCCGTCGTAATGGCCGGCGGTGAAGGCACCCGCCTTCGCCCCATGACCTCAAGCATGCCCAAGCCGCTCCTGCCTGTGGCCAACAGGCCGATCATGGAGCATGTGCTGCGCCTGCTCAAGAGGCATGGTCTGACCGAGACCGTGGTAACAGTGCAGTTCTTGGCGTCGCTCGTCAAGAACTACTTCGGCGACGGCGAAGAGCTCGGGATGGAGCTCACCTATGCCAACGAGGAGAAGCCGCTAGGCACCGCCGGGAGCGTGAAGAACGCCGAGGAAGCGCTGAAGGACGATGCGTTTCTCGTGATCTCCGGTGACGCCCTGACCGATTTCGACCTCACCGAGCTGATTAACTTCCACAAGGAGAAGGGCGCGCTCGTCACCGTCTGTCTGACGCGCGTACCGAACCCGCTGGAATTCGGCATCACCATCGTCGACGAGGAAGGCAAGGTCGAGCGCTTCCTCGAGAAGCCGACCTGGGGGCAGGTCTTCTCCGACACGGTGAACACGGGCATCTACGTGATGGAGCCCGAGGTCTTCGACTATGTCGAGGCCGATGTGCCGGTCGACTGGTCCGGCGATGTCTTCCCGCAGCTCATGAAGGAAGGCAAGCCCGTCTACGGGTATATCGCCGAGGGCTACTGGGAGGACGTCGGCACGCACGAGAGCTACGGCAAGGCGCAGGCCGACGTGCTGGAGGGCAAGGTCGACGTCGAGCTCGACGGCTTCGAGATCTCGCCCGGCGTGTGGGTCGCCGAGGGTGCCGAAGTGCATCCTGACGCCGTGCTGCGCGGGCCCCTCTACATCGGGGACTACGCCAAGGTCGAGGCGAACGTCGAGATCCGTGAGCACACCGTGGTGGGCTCGAACGTCGTGGTGAAGGACGGCGCGTTCCTGCACAAGGCCGTCGTGCACGACAACGTCTACATCGGCCAGCACAGCAATCTGCGGGGCTGTGTCGTCGGCAAGAACACCGACATCATGCGGGCCGCCCGCATCGAGGACGGCGCGGTCATCGGCGACGAGTGCCTCGTCGGCGAAGAATCGATCATCCAGGGCAATGTGCGGGTCTATCCGTTCAAGACGATCGAGGCGGGCGCGTTCGTCAATACGTCCGTCATCTGGGAGTCGCGCGGTCAGGCGCACTTGTTCGGAGCCCGTGGTGTGTCCGGGATCCTGAACGTGGAGATCACGCCGGAGCTCGCCGTGCGCCTGGCGGGGGCGTACGCGACGACCCTGAAGAAGGGCGCGACCGTCACCACCGCGCGTGACCACTCGCGAGGCGCCCGCGCGCTCAAGCGGGCGGTGATCTCGGCGCTGCAGGCCAGCGCCATCGACGTACGAGACCTGGAGAACGTGCCGCTGCCGGTCGCGCGGCAGCAGACGGCTCGGGGCAGCGCCGGCGGGATCATGATCCGGACGACGCCCGGGGTGCCGGACTCCGTCGACATCATGTTCTTCGACGGGGAGGGAGCAGACCTTTCCCAGGCGAGTCAGCGGAAACTGGACCGGGTCTACGCGCGCCAGGAGTACCGGCGGGCCTTCCCCGGTGAGATCGGCGATCTGCACTTCCCGTCCAGCGTTTTCGACTCCTACACCGGCTCCCTGCTGCGGAACGTCGACACCACAGGCATCGCCGAGTCGGGGCTGAAGGTCGTCGTCGACGCGTCCAACGGAAGCGCCGGACTGGTGCTGCCGAGCCTCCTCGGAAAGCTCGGGGTGGACGCGCTGACGATCAACCCCGGGCTCGATGAGTCACGGCCCACGGAGACCGCTGACACGCGACGTTCCGGGCTTGTGCGGCTCGGCGAGATCGTGGCGTCGGCGCGGGCGGCCTTCGGGGTGCGGTTCGACCCGGTGGGTGAGCGGCTTTCGCTGGTGGACGAGAAGGGGCGGATCGTCGAGGACGACCGGGCCCTGCTGGTCATGCTCGACCTGGTGGCCGCCGAGCGGCGCAGCGGGCGGGTGGCGCTGCCGGTGACCACGACGCGCATCGCCGAGCAGGTCGCCGCGTACCACGGCACACAGGTGGACTGGACGACCACGTCGCCGGACGATCTGACGCGAGTGGGGCGCGGGGAGTCGACCATTTTCGGTGGTGACGGGCGTGGCGGGTTCATCGTGCCCGAGTTCAGCGGCGTATTCGATGGAACGGCCGCGTTCGTGCGGCTCATCGGGCTGGTGGCACGCACCCAGCTCACCCTGAGCCAGATCGACGCGCGTATCCCGCGTGCCCATGTGCTGCGGCGCGATCTGGCAACGCCGTGGGCCGTCAAGGGGCTCGTGATGCGCAGCGTGGTGGAGGCGGCCGGGGAGCGGTCCGTGGACACCACCGACGGTGTGCGGGTCGTGGAGGCCGACGGGCGTTGGGTGCTGGTGCTTCCCGACCCGGCCGAGGCCGTCACCCATCTGTGGGCCGAGGGGCCCGACGACGCGTCCGCCCAGGCGCTGCTCGACGAGTGGGCCACGGTGGTGGACAGCGCCGGCCGCTGACCGTGTCCGGCGCGCCGGGCAGTACCCACAACAGGTGCTGCCCGGCGCGCCGGTGGGGCCATTCGGAGGTAACGCCCGCGACGTGCGACGATGTGCGGCATGCCGCAGCAGCCCCCCGTTCGGAGCACCTCCTCCCGCCCCCGGCGTCCGGACGCGTCCATGTCGCTGCTCACCACCGTCATGGACCACAGCCTGGACGAGGGGTACGCGGAGGCGGCCGCCAGGAAGAAGGCCAGAGGGGACAGTGGTGTTCCCCGCCCGCTGCGGGCCAAACTCGGGCTCGCCGCGGGGCTCGTGCTCGCCGCGCTCGTCGTCACCGTGGGAGCCGCGCAGGCACGTATAGCGGCGCCGGTGCTCGCCAAGGAGCGCGAGGAGCTCATCGACCGCGTCGAAGAGGCGACGGCCGGCGCCGACAAGCTCGAGGACGACGTGGACGAGCTCCGCGACGACGTGGGCGAACGGCAGCAGGCCGCGCTGAAGAAGCACGGTGGCAGCCAGGGTGAGTTGGTCGGTCTCCTCTCCGGCGCCACGGAAGTCCGCGGGCCGGGCGTGCAGCTCGTGGTGGACGACAAGAAGGAAGCCGACCAGGGTGGTGGGGGGCCGCGCGAGAGCGCCGGGTTCTCCGACACCGGGCGGGTGCGCGACCGCGACATGCAGCGGGTCGTCAACGGCCTGTGGGAGTCCGGCGCCGAGGCGATCTCGATCAACGACCAGCGGCTCACGGCGCTGTCGGCGATCAGGGCCGCGGGTGACGCGATACTGGTCGACAACCGTCCGCTGGTGCCGCCGTATACGGTGCTCGCGGTGGGGGACGGGAAACGCTTGAGCACCCGGTTCCAGAACAGCAGCGACGGTCGGTATCTGCATGCCCTGCAGGAGAACTTCGACATCCGGACCAGCATCTCCGTGTCGGAGGAGCTCCGGCTGCCCGCAGCGCCGAGTGTGACCGTACGTACAGCAGAGCCGAAAGCAGGAAAGGGCACATCTTGATCGCCGTACTGGGCCTCGTCGTGGGAGTCGTGGCTGGATTGTTGGTTCGGCCCGAGGTTCCGGCGGTGGTCGAGCCGTACCTTCCGATCGCCGTGGTCGCGGCTCTCGACGCCGTGTTCGGCGGGTTGCGCGCGATGCTCGACGGCATCTTCGACGACAAGGTCTTCGTGGTGTCGTTCCTGTCGAACGTGGTGGTGGCCGCGCTGATTGTGTTCCTGGGCGACAAGTTGGGCGTCGGCGCGCAGCTGTCCACGGGCGTCGTCGTGGTCCTCGGTATCCGGATCTTCTCCAACGCCGCCGCGATCCGCCGGCACATCTTCAGGGCGTGACGCCGATGAGCGCTGACGAGACGCCCGAGTACCACCGCCGCAAGGAACTCCCCGAGGAGGTCCCGGCGGAGCCCGAGGCCGCCGCTCCACCGGCCTCCGGGAAGCCGGGGCTCACCGGCCGTCAGCGGCTGGTCAAGGGCCTGTGGCCGCCCCGGGTGACCCGGCCCCAACTCATCGTCGCCCTGCTGCTTTTCGTGCTGGGTCTCGGCCTTGCCATTCAGGTGCGGTCGAACAACGACAGCAGTGCGCTGCGTGGCGCGCGGCAAGAAGATCTCGTACGCATCCTCGATGAACTGGATGACCGTACTGAGCGTCTGGAAGAAGAGAAGCGGCGTCTCGAGGAGCAGCGGACCGGGCTCGAGAACAGCTCGGACCAGGCCGAAGAGGCGCGCAAGCAGACGGTCGAGCGGGAGCGGCAACTCGGCATCCTGGCAGGCACGGTGGCGGCCCAGGGGCCCGGCATCACGCTCGCCATCAAGGACAAGAAGGGGGCGATCGAGGCGGACATGCTGCTCGACGCCATTCAGGAGCTGCGCGCCGCCGGCGCCGAGGCCATCCAGATCAACGACGTACGCGTGGTGGCGAGCACCCATCTGTCGGACGCCGACGGCGGGGGCGTGAAGGTGGACGGTCGCAAGGTCGGCGAACCGTACCTCTTCAAGGTGATCGGTAAGCCGCAGGATCTGGAACCTGCGCTGAACATCCCCGGGGGTGTGGTGCAGACTCTGGAGAAGGAGCAGGCCACGGTCACCGTGACACGCTCGGAGAAGATCGTCGTGAACGCCTTGCGACCTGCGAAGCGGCCTGACTACGCTCGGTCGTCCTCGCAGTGAGGGGCGGGCGCATGGTGGCGGCGAGGCGAGGGCATGAGGTTGCGGGGGGTCGGCGCACCGGAAGCGTGGTGCGTGGTGGAAACTGTTTGGTGGACACGGACGTTGTGAGGATGTCTGGTTCACCGATGAATGCCGGTGTGTGCAATCAGGGTTCGTCCTGCCCCACGGGCGGGTCTGTTTCGGTCAAGGGGAATCGCCCGTGAAGTTGTTTGCGAAGTTGTTCGGCAAGAGTGCACGTGAGGACAGCGGCAATCCCGCTACTGCCCGTCACCGTGCCCCACGCCATGGAGATGCCGAGGAGCAGGGCGGCGAGCGCCCCATGTTCCGGGACCAGGTGGCTGGTCCAGGTGGTGACATTTCGGGCGGACAGGGCGCGTCGTCTGTTGACCCTGCCGGTCCCGGCCGCATAGGTTTCGGAGAACCGTCAACCTCGAGTACGGGTGGAGGGTTTACCCCCGGTCCGTACGCGTCCAATGCCCCTGCGGGGCAGCCGCGGCAGGAGGACCCGTCCATGGCCCTGGTGTGTACGAGGTGCGGGAACCGCAACGCCGAGGCGAGCCGGTTCTGCTCCAACTGTGGTGCGCCGCTGCGGCCCGGAGCGGCGCCGGAGCGCGCGTCCGAGACGACCTCGACGATCTCCATCTCGGGCCTGGAGGCCTACGACGCGGAGACGACGGGGCAGACCCCGTCTCCCGCGCTCTCTCCGGAGGCGCAGGCCGCCGTCGACGCCCTGCCGCTCGGCTCGGCGCTCCTGGTCGTGCGCCGCGGGCCGAACTCGGGCAGTCGTTTCCTGCTCGACGGCGAGCTGACCACGGCGGGCCGTCACCCGCAGAGCGACATCTTCCTGGACGACGTGACGGTGTCGCGTCGCCACGTGGAATTCCGTCGCGTTCAGGACGGTTCCTTCACCGTCGCCGACGTGGGCAGCCTGAATGGCACGTACGTCAATCGGGAGCGCATCGACTCCGTCGCGCTGTCGAACGGCGACGAGGTGCAGATCGGTAAGTACCGGCTGGTCTTCTACGCGAGCCAGCGCAGCGTCGGCATCTGACCCTCCCCCCGGGCTCCGTCCGGGGGCACCCCCATGGAAGGTCCATGCTTCAAACACCGAGGGGCGGTGCCGGCACCGGCACCGCCGCCGCGGACCGTCGACTGATGAGCATCGGCACCGTGCTGAACATGCTGCGCGACGAGTTTCCCGAGGTCACGATCTCCAAGATTCGTTTCCTGGAGTCCGAGGGGCTCATCGAGCCGCAGCGCACGCCTTCCGGCTACCGGAAGTTCAGCCCGCAGGATGTCGAGCGGCTCGGTCACGTCCTCAGGATGCAGCGGGACCACTATCTGCCGCTCAAGGTCATCCGTGAGCATCTGGAGGCGCTGGAGCGCGGCGAGCGGGCTCCGCTGCCCTCTCCGGGGCGCCAGCGGGACAGCGGCGGCGTCGAGGGCCCGGGCGAGGCCGAGGAGCCGACGGCGGCCCGTGTGGGCCGTGACGAGCTGCTGGCCGTCGCGGAGATCGACGAGGGGCAGCTCGCCGAGTGGGAGACATACGGGCTGGTCGCACAGCTGCCGGACGGCGGTTACGACGCGGAGGCCGTCACGGTCGCCTCGCTCGTCGTCGAACTCGGCCGGTTCGGAATCGAGCCACGCCATCTGCGGGCCATGAAGGCCGCCGCGGATCGGGAGGCGGGGCTCGTCGACCAGGTGGTCGCGCCGCTGCGGCGGCACCGCAATCCGCAGACCAGGGCCCATGCCGAGGCCCGTACCAAAGAACTGGCGGGTCTCACCGGGAGGCTGCATTCGGCCCTCGTGCAGACCGCGCTCGGGGTCAGACTGCCCTGATTCCGCCCTGACACTGCCCGATTCAACGGGCACTCGGAGGGCACTCGCGGAGTCCCCGACCGGTACTCGGCGGGTGCCCGACTACCCAAACCTGCCGGCCACGTCCTAGGGTTGCTGTGTGAACGAGCTCGACGTCGTAGGTGTCCGGGTCGAAATGCCCTCCAACCAGCCGATCGTGCTCCTGCGTGAAGTGGGAGGCGACCGGTACCTCCCCATCTGGATCGGTCCAGGTGAGGCGACCGCCATCGCTTTTGCACAGCAGGGCATGGCACCCGCACGGCCGCTGACCCACGACCTGTTCAAGGACGTGCTGGACGCGGTGGGCCAGGAGCTCTCCGAAGTGCGCATCACGGACCTGCGAGAAGGGGTCTTCTACGCCGAACTGGTCTTCGCCAGCGGGGTGGAGGTGAGCGCGCGGCCATCCGACGCCATAGCGCTTGCGCTGCGCACCGGGACGCCGATCTACGGCAGTGACGGTGTCCTGGACGACGCCGGCATCGCGATCCCGGACGAGCAGGAGGACGAGGTGGAGAAGTTCCGCGAGTTCCTCGACCAGATCTCGCCCGAGGACTTCGGTACCAACAGCCAGTGAGGCGCCGCTCCCGGCGGCCCGTTTCGGGCCATTCGGCTAGCCTTTCCCCGCGGCAAGGTACGGGAAACCACTCTCAGGGTGATTATCACTCGGCGTGGCGAGTGTGGCGATCGTTGACGAGCCCCTGGTGACTGCCTACCGTCGTGCAGGCAGGTCAAGGACGGAGGTCGGCGTGAGAAGCAGCGGCGACGGTACGGCGGTGGGTGGTCCGTACGCGTTTCACGGCAGCGCGGCCGATCACTCTCCGAAACCGGTGGCGGTCCAGGGGAGCGGGGACGCGACGTCCGAGAATTCCGAGCAGATCGGGTACCGCGGTCCGACCGCGTGCGCGGCCGCGGGCATCACGTACCGGCAGCTCGACTACTGGGCCCGGACGGGCCTGGTCGAGCCCAGTGTGCGTGCCGCCGGTGGCTCCGGTACCCAGCGGCTCTACAGCTTCCGGGACGTCGTCGTCCTGAAGGTCGTCAAGCGGTTCCTGGACACCGGGGTATCGCTGCAGAACATCCGTACGACGGTCCAGCATCTGCGGGAGCGCGGGTTCCGTGATCTCGAGCGGATGACGCTGATGAGCGACGGGGCGACGGTGTACGAGTGCACGTCGTCCAGCGAGGTCCATGAGCTGCTCCAGGGCGGCCAGGGGATCTTCGGGATCGCCGTGGGTGTGGTGTGGCGTGACGTCGAGGCGGCGCTGTCCCAGCTGCACGGGGAGCGCGTCGACACCGGCGAGACGCTCGTCGGGCACAACCCCGCCGACGAGCTGGCCAGGCGGCGCAACAGGGCGGTCTGAGCCGTCGGTGGGGCATTGTCAGTGGCGTAGGGCAGCATCGGAGATGTGAGAAGCGCGCCGACGATTCTGCATCTGGACATGGATGCCTTTTACGCGTCCGCCGAGCAGGCCGCGAAGCCGAGTCTGCGCGGGAAGGCCGTCGTGGTGGGCGGCCTCGGGCCGCGGGGTGTCGTGGCCACCGCCAGCTATGAGGCGCGGCGGTTCGGTGTGCACTCGGCGATGCCGATGGGGCAGGCGCGGCGGCTGGCGCCGAACGCCGCCTATCTCGTCCCGCGCTTCGGGCTGTACCGCGAGGTCAGTGAGCAGGTGATGGCGCTGCTGCGGGAGCTGTCGCCGCTGGTGGAGCCGCTCAGTTTGGACGAGGCCTTCGTGGACCTGGAGGCGGGTGGTGTCGCCGACGACGAGGCGTCGGCCAGGGCGGTGGGGGAGCGGCTGCGGGTGGACATCAGGGCTGCGACCGGGCTGACGGGGTCGGTGGGGCTCGCCGTGTCCAAGATGGTGGCGAAGATCGCCTCCGAGGAGGCGAAGCCGGACGGGCTCGTGCTGATAGCGCCGGGGACGGAGCGGGCGCTGCTGGGCCCGATGTCGGTGCGTACGTTGCCCGGGGTGGGGCCGGCCACCGGGGACCATCTGCGGCGGGCCGGGATCACCACGGTCGAGGAGATCGCGGAGGCCGGGGAGGACGAGCTCGTACGGCTGCTCGGGAAGGCGCACGGCGTGTCGCTGTACGCGATGGCGCTGGCGCGCGACGAGCGGCCCGTGGTGGCGGAGCGGGACACGAAGTCGGTCAGTGTCGAGGACACGTACGACGTGGACATCCACGACCGGGTGCGGGTCAGGACGGAGGTCGCCCGGCTCGCGGACCGGTGTGTGCAGCGGCTGCGGGAGGCTGGGCACTCGGGGCGGACCATCGTGTTGAAGGTGCGGCGGTTCGACTTCTCGACGCTGACGCGGTCCGAGACGCTGCGGGGCCCCACGGATGACCCTGGGGTGGTGCGGGAGGCCGCTGCGCGGCTGTTGGAGTCCGTGGACACCACGGGAGGGGTGCGGCTGCTCGGGGTCGGGGTCACGGGGCTCGCCGACTACACGCAGGAGGACCTTTTCGCGCAGGCACAGGCGCAGGCGGAGGCGCTGGCGCTGGCTGCGGTGGAGACAGGGGCCGAGGCGGATGAATCGGTGCCCGGGGAGGCGGTGCCCGGGGAGCAGCCGGAGGTCGGCGGGAGCGCCGAGGAGCCGGTGGTGCCCCCGGAGCGGCGGTGGGCGGCCGGACACGATGTGCGGCACGCCGAGTACGGGCACGGCTGGGTGCAGGGGAGCGGCCTGGGCCGGGTCACGGTTCGCTTCGAGACACCGGGGTCGGAGCCGGGGCGGGTACGGACATTCAGCACGGACGACCCGAAGCTGACACCGGCCGAGCCGTTGCCGCTGGTGGGGGTGCGGGGCGAGGGGGCGGTGGTGGCTACTGGAGTGGGGGGTGTGGGCGCTGGGGAGTCAGGCTGAGGCGAAAGGGCGGACGGCGAGGGGAGGGCAGTTTCGGTGGCGCTGTCGGCCAGGGTCGGGCGGCGGGGTGGCCGCAGGGAGCGTCCGGGCCTGCCGGCGGGGTTGGCGGTAGGAGCAGTCCAGGCGTGCTGGGCCTGTCGGCGGGGTGTGGGGTCAGGGCGGGTCTGGGCGTGCCGGGCTGCTGGCCGGGTGTGGTGCCAGTGCGGGGCCGGGGCTGCCAGGTCTGCTGGCGGGGTGTGGGGTCAGGGCGGGTCTGGGCCGCGCTAGGTCTGTCCGTGGGTGTGGGGTCAGGGCGGGTCTGGGCGTGCCGGGCTGCTGGCCGGGTGTAGTGCCGGTGCGGGGCCGGGGCTGCCAGGTCTGCTGGCGGGGTGTGGGGTCAGGGCGGGTCTGGGCGTACCGGGGCTGCTGGCGGGTGTGGGTCAGGGTGGGTCTGGGTGCGCTAGGTCTGTCCGTGGGTGTGGGGTCAGGGCGGGTCTGGGCGTGCCGGGCTGCTGGCCGGGTGTGGGGCAGTGCGGGGCCGGGGCTGCCAGGTCTGCTGGCGGGGTGTGGGGTCAGGGCGGGTCTGGGCCGCGCTAGGTCTGTCCGTGGGCGTGGGGTCAGGGCGGCTCCGGGCGGGCCGGGGCTGCTGGCGGGTTGGGTCAGGAGGGGTCCGGGTCTGTTAGGTGGCCGAAGTCGTGGTCGGGGGGTGGGGGGTGGGGGAGTGTGGTGTCCAGGCCGTAGTGGTGGTAAAGCTGGAGTTCCTGGGCGGGGGAGAGATGGCGGCCCACGCCGAAGTCGGGGGCGTCCTTGATCAGGGCGCGGTCGAAGGGGATGCGGAGGGTACCGTCGTCGACCAGTTCGCTCGGTTCGAGGGGGACGAAGGCGTCGCGGCTGAAGAGGCCCGTGCGTATGGCGGCCCACTCCGGTGCACCGGTGGCGTCGTCGAGGTAGATCTCGTCGATCGTCCCGATCTTGGCCCCGTTCCGGTCGAACGCCTTGCGGCCGATCAGGTGGCGCGGATCGATGTCGGTCTGCACGGGCCCTCCAGCTGGTCGCGGGTCTCCGATGTGGGCATAACTCATCTTTGTCCGCTCGTACTCCCTACGTAAGAGCACTTCGGGGCAGGCGGCCACTCGAGGGAACGGCTGTGGTCCTCGCTGGTAGGCTGACGGACGGCTGCTGACCCCGTGCGGGAGAGCTCTCCGGGTCACGATTCCGGAGGCGCCGAAGGAGCAAATCCTCCCCGGAATCTCTCAGGCACCCGTACCGCACGGACGAGGTCACTCTGGAAAGCAGGGCGGGCGTACGGGCGGGCACGTTCGGATCCCTTCCTCACCGACGGTGAAAGTCGGACGGCGTCTACGCAGGACGTAGGTGTCGCCCGGTGAAGCTCTCAGGTTGAGATGACAGAGGGGGAGGCCGTCCGGGTACCCACGCCGTGGTACCCCTCGTAGGTCGCGCAGACCAGGAGGCCTCCGCAATGACTGCCACCAATCGCATCCCGCTCTCCGAGCTCGAACAGGGCATCCCCTTCGAGCAGCGGCACATCGGGCCCGATGCGGAAGCGCGGGCCAAGATGCTCGCCCAGGTCGGGTACGGCTCGCTCGACGAGCTCACGGCCGCCGCGGTGCCGGATGTGATCAAGAACGCCGAGGCGCTGAAGCTGCCCGGCGCCCGTTCCGAGGCCGAGGTTCTCGCCGAGCTGCGCTCGCTCGCGGACCGCAATCAAGTTCTCGATTCGATGATCGGGCTCGGGTATTACGGGACGTTCACACCGCCCGTCATTCTGCGGAACGTCATGGAGAGCCCCGCCTGGTACACCGCCTACACCCCGTACCAGCCCGAGATCTCGCAGGGACGCCTTGAGGCGCTGCTCAACTTCCAGACCATGGTCGCCGAGCTGACCGGTCTGCCCACCTCGGGGGCCTCGCTACTCGACGAGGGCACCGCCGCCGCCGAGGCCATGGCACTGTCGCGGCGCATGGGGAAGGTCGAGGACGGCGTCTTTGTCGTGGATGCCGATGTGCTGCCGCAGACCATCGCCGTCATGCAGACCCGTGCCGAGCCCACCGGCGTCGAAATCGTCGTCGCCGACCTGAGCGAGGGCATTCCGGCCGAGGTCGCCGAGCGCGGTGTCGTGGGCGTGCTGATGCAGTACCCCGGCGCCTCCGGTGTCGTACGCGACATGAAGCCGCTGATCGACCAGGCGCACGAGCTCGGTGCCGTCGTCACCGTCGCCGCCGACCTGCTCGCCCTGACGCTGCTCACCTCGCCCGGTGAGCTCGGCGCGGACATCGCGGTCGGGACGACGCAGCGCTTCGGTGTGCCGATGGGATTCGGCGGGCCGCACGCCGGTTACATGGCGGTGCGCGAGAAGTTCGCGCGCAGCCTGCCCGGACGGCTCGTCGGTGTCTCCGTCGACGCCGACGGCAACAAGGCGTACCGGCTCGCGCTGCAGACCCGTGAGCAGCACATCCGCCGCGAGAAGGCCACGAGCAACATCTGCACCGCGCAGGTGCTGCTGGCGGTCATGGCCGGTATGTACGCCGTCTACCACGGTCCCGACGGGCTCAGGGCCATCGCGCGGCGCACCCACCGGTACGCGACACTGCTCGCCGCGGGCCTGACAGCCGGTGGCGTCGAGGTCGTCCACGGCGCGTACTTCGACACGCTGACCGTGCGCGTGCCCGGCAGGGCCGGCGAGCTGGTCTCGGCCGCACGCGAAGGCGGCGTCAACATCCACCGGGTCGACGCCGACCACATCTCGCTCGCCTGCGACGAGACCACCACGCGCCAGCAACTGGCCGCCGTGTGGGGAGCCTTCGGGGTGGAGGCCGACATCGAGGCGCTCGACGCATCCGTCTCCGACACGCTGCCCGAGGGCCTGCTGCGTACGGACGACTACCTCACGCACCCGGTCTTCCACCAGTACCGCTCCGAGACCTCGATGCTGCGCTACCTGCGCAGGCTGGCCGACCGCGACTACGCGCTCGACCGGGGCATGATCCCGCTGGGCTCCTGCACCATGAAGCTCAACGCGACCACCGAGATGGAGCCGGTCACCTGGCCCGAGTTCGGGCAGCTGCACCCCTTCGCGCCCGCCCAGCAGGCGCAGGGTTACCTCACCTTGATCCGTGAGCTGGAGGAGCGGCTGGCCGAGGTCACCGGGTACGACAAGGTCTCGCTGCAGCCCAACGCCGGGTCGCAGGGCGAGCTTGCCGGTCTGCTCGCCGTACGCGGGTACCACCGGGCCAACGGCGACGAGCAGCGCACCGTCTGCCTCATCCCGTCCTCCGCGCACGGGACGAACGCGGCGAGCGCCGTCATGGCCGGCATGAAGGTCGTCGTCGTGAAGACCGCCGATGACGGTGAGATCGACATAGAGGACCTGCGCGCCAAGATCGAGAAGCACCGCGACGAGCTGGCGGTGCTGATGATCACGTACCCCTCGACGCACGGTGTCTTCGAGGAGCACGTCGCCGACATCTGCGCCTCGGTGCACGAGGCCGGCGGTCAGGTGTACGTCGACGGCGCCAACCTCAACGCCCTGGTGGGGCTCGCCAAGCCGGGGCACTTCGGGGGCGACGTCTCGCACCTGAACCTGCACAAGACCTTCTGCATCCCGCACGGCGGCGGCGGCCCCGGCGTCGGCCCGGTCGGTGTGCGCGAGCACCTCGCGCCCTACCTGCCCAACCACCCGCTGCAGCCCGCCGCGGGCCCCGACACCGGTGTCGGTCCGATCTCCGCGGCGCCGTGGGGTTCCGCCGGGATCCTGCCGATCTCCTGGTCGTACGTACGTCTCATGGGCGGCGAGGGGCTCAAGCGGGCCACGCAGGTCGCGGTGCTCTCCGCCAACTACATCGCCAAGCGCCTGGAGCCGCACTACCCGGTGCTCTACACCGGTCCCGCCGGGCTCGTCGCGCACGAGTGCATCATCGACCTGCGGCCGCTCAGCAAGGCGACGGGCGTCAGCGTCGACGACATCGCCAAGCGGCTCATCGACTACGGCTTCCACGCGCCGACCATGTCGTTCCCCGTCGCGGGGACGCTGATGATCGAGCCGACGGAGAGCGAGGACCTGATCGAGATCGACCGGTTCTGCGAGGCGATGATCGCCATCCGCCGGGAGATCGAGAAGGTCGGCTCCGGCGAGTGGTCCGCCGACGACAACCCCCTGCGGAACGCGCCGCACACCGCGGCCGCGCTCGGCGGCGAGTGGGAGCACGGCTACAGCCGCGAGGAGGCCGTCTTCCCGGCCGGTGTCGCCGCGTCGGACAAGTACTGGCCGCCGGTTCGCCGTATCGACCAGGCGTACGGCGACCGGAACCTCGTCTGCTCCTGCCCGCCGCTGGATGCCTACGAGGACTGATGGCGGGCGCCCGTGCGGTACGGGCATGCGTCGGGGCCGGTTCGGAGAGTTCTCTCCGGGCCGGCCCCTCGGTCGTTCCGCTGTGCGGTTGTTCGGTGCTGCGTGATGCTGGGTAGTGCTGCGTAGTGCTGGTCGTACGTCCGTGCGGGTGTGCCGGTGGTGATCAGGCGGCCGTCATGATCTGGTCGGTGCCCAGCGGTCGGTGCGGGGCGATGATCTGGCCGTCCGGCAGCAGCTCACCGGTGTCCTCGAAGAGCAGGACGCCGTTGCACAGCAGGCTCCAGCCCTGCTCCGGGTGGCTCGCCATGAGGAGCGCGGCTTCCCGGTCGGCGGAGTCGGCTGTCGGGCACGGTGGTTGGTGCTGGCACATGGAAGGGTTCTTTCGCTGCGGTGAGATGGCTGTGACGTCAGTCCTGTGGCTCGATGCGGTATGCATAACCGCCCCCCCCGTTGTAGTCGGTCCGGTCCCAGTGTTGCCCCACGGGCGTCAAACCGCAGGGATTTTGCTGCAGCGGTTCCTACTGCTTAATGACGTATCACCCGCCCGGACGGTTCACCCCAACTCCAGTGTCTCTTCGGGTGGTTCGGTCTGGCCCGTCCGGGCTAGTCCACCTGGGTGGGGGCAGCGCGATGCCCCGCCGCCAAGGGCGGCGGGGCACGTGCGACAAGAGGGGTGTGGCGACGTCAGGCGGGCGAGCCGAGCAGGGGCGACGGCGTCAGGCGATGGGCGAGGACCGGGAGCAACTCGGCGACGCGGTGCGGGCGGTGGGCCGCGATGCCGGGCGGGGCCGGCGCGAGGGGTACGAGCAGGTCGGTGGGGGAGAGGGGGGCCTCGGTGCCGTTGTCCGTGCAGTCGCGGTGCAGCCAGAGCGTGAGCATATAGAGCTCGGGTACGGAGAGCAGCCGGGGCTGGCAGGGCATCGGCATGGCCTCGGCGTGCCGCAGGGCCCGTTCGGTGGAGGCGATGTAGGGGCCTTCGAAGAAGTGCGAGAAGGCCCAGCCGTCGGGGGTGAGCATCGTGTCCGCCGCGGCGAGGGCGCGCTCCCCGCAGCGGATCATGAAGCGCCAGCCGGCGAGGCGAGTGGGCGCGGCGCCCTCGGGAATGGTGCCCTCTGGAGTGGTGCGGCCCAACACGTGCACGGGCAGCGGGAGTTCGGGGCTCACGGAACCCTGGGCGGCACGCAGGGACGGGGTGCGGGCCTCGCGTACGGCTGTGGGGGAACCGAGTGCCGCGAGAACGCTGCGCAGGGCGGGGGCGGGGGCAGGGAGGACGTGCAGCGGCATGGTGGGTCGCCTCTCTCATTCGACAGGCACGGTGGAGCGGGGGCAGGTGCGTGACGGCGCTGTCAGCTCTGGGTCAGAGGGGCGGGGGCCGGGGGACCGCGAGCGCCAACTCTCTGCCTAGAGTGCGGAGTTTATACGAGCCGTGTTCGAACCATGTTTCATCTAGACGCGGTCGATATTGCGGGCAAGGCGTTATCAGGTCGTCTTTACGAGGGTTTTATCACGATTTCACGTGGGCGTCACTTCGGTGACCTCGTATTCCGCAAGTCGAGCGGTCGGCCGATTCCCGTCGGTGCTTTTGACCAGGCACTTCGGAAGGGAATCTTCACCGTGCCGCATGCCCGGCGAATGTGCCTGGCGGCAGCGGTACCGAGCGTACTGTCCGGTGGGCCGCCATGGGGCGTTATCGATCACATTGCCTGGGCATCATCCCCCGTACACAGCAGCGGCCGGGCCCTTGGCTGCCCATTCGAGGAGGGACACTTCGATGGGGGAGAAGGTCGTGGCGGGCGCGTTCGACCTGTCCGATCGGCACCAGTACCGCAGGAAGCTCCGGGAGTGCCTCACGGGGCTGGACCGACTGTTGGAGGAGGAGCGGTTCGATCGGCCCAGGAATCTGATGGGCATGGAGATCGAGCTGAATCTCGCCGGGCCCGACGGACTGCCGAGAATGTTGAATGCGCAGGTTCTGGAGCGCATCGCGAGCCGGGATTTCCAGACGGAACTCGGAATGTTCAATCTGGAAGTGAACATTGCCCCGCACCGGCTCGGCGGACGCGTTCTCGACCGGCTCGCCGAAGAAGTACGCACCGGTCTCAACTATGCCCACAGAAAAGCGAACGAGCTGGACGCGGGCATCGTCATGATCGGCATACTCCCGACGCTGAACAGAGCCGATCTGGTCTCCGCGAACCTCTCCGACGTGGACCGCTACGCCCTTCTGAACGAGCAGATCGTGGCGGCGCGCGGTGAGCGTTTCGCCCTCGACATCCAGGGCGTGGAACGGCTGACCTGCACATCGACGTCGATAGCGCCCGAAGCGGCGTGCACGTCCGTGCAGTTGCACCTCCAGGTCACCCCGGGCCGGTTCGCCGATGTGTGGAACGCGGCGCAGGCCGTCGCCGCGGCGCAGATCGCCGTGGGCGCCAACGCGCCGTTCCTGTTCGGCCGTGAGCTGTGGCGCGAGTCGCGGCCGCCGCTCTTCCTCCAGTCCACCGATACGCGACCGCCCGAGCTGCAGGTCCAGGGGGTGCGGCCGCGGACCTGGTTCGGTGAGCGGTGGATCACCGGGCCGCTTGAGCTCTTCGAGGAGAACCTGCGGTACTTCCCCGCGCTGCTGCCCCTGATGGACGCCGAGGACCCACTGGGCGTCCTCGACGCGGACGGGGTGCCGAGGCTCGGCGAACTCGTCCTGCACAACGGCACCGTGTACCGCTGGAACCGCCCGGTGTACGGCATCGCCGACGGTGTCCCGCATCTGCGCGTCGAGAACCGCGTGCTGCCCGCCGGGCCCACCGTCACCGATGTCATCGCCAACGTCGCCTTCTACTACGGGCTCGTGCGGGCGCTCGCCGAGGAGGCCCGGCCCGTGTGGACCCGGCTGCCCTTCGAGGCCGCCGCCCAGAACTTCGACGTGGCGTGCCGCCACGGCATCGACGCCCGGCTGCGGTGGCCGCGGCGCGGCAGGCTCGGCGGCACCGTCGAGCTGCCGGCCGTCGACCTCGTACGCGATGAACTGCTGCCGCTCGCGGCCGCCGGGCTCGACGCGTGGGGCGTGGAGCGCGCCGACCGGGAGCTGTACCTCGGGGTGATCGAGGAGCGGTGCCGGCGGCGGGTCAACGGCGCGTCGTGGCAGGCGGCGACGTACCACCGTGCCCTGGAGGGCGGGCTCACCAGGGAGGCGGCGCTGGCCGCGACCACTCAGAGCTACTGCCGGCTGATGCATGAGGGCGAGCCGGTGCACACGTGGCCGGTGGGGCTTTTCGCGTCGGCGGTGCCTACGGGCTGAGGCCGCGGGCGGGCAGGGGCGGGCGTGGTCCTGTCGGCCGGGGTCAGCCCTGGTTGCTGCCGGCCTCCATGATGGCCTTGAGGATGACCGCGTGGATCTGCGCCGGGTCGTCGACCTGGTGGCCGGAGCCGCCGGTGGCCGCGGCGATCTGCTGGACCTCGTCCTTGTCCGCGTCGGGGCCGACGGCGATCGCGATGATCGGCACCGGCTGCTCGCGTTCGGAGAGGTCCTCCAGCTGTGCGATGAGGGAGCTGCGCGAGATGCTCCCGGGGTCCTGATTGACGCCGTCGGTCAGGATCACGAGGGCGTTGAACTTGCCGCTCGCATACGTCGACCTGGCTTCCTTGTAGGCGGCGAGCGTGGTGTCGTACAGGCCGGTGGCGCCGCCCGGCACGGGCTGCAGATCGCTGAACGCCTTCGAGAGCCTGTCGCGGTGCGTCGCGCCGCCCTTGCGGTCGCCGAGCCGTTCGGTCGGCTGCAGCTTGCGGTAGTCACGGGCGCCGTCGAGCCGGGTGGCGAACTCCCACAGGCCGATCTCGTCCTTGTCCGTGAACCCCGTGAGGGCCCGGAGCAGCGAGCCCTTGGTGACCTCCATACGGGACTGGGCGCGGCCCGGCACCAGTTGGCGCATGGACTCCGAGGCGTCGACGACCGTGCTGAGCCGGGCGCTCTGCACGGTGATCGTCCACATGCCGAGCGTCTCCTGGATCTGCTTGTCGGAGGGCGGCTCGGTGGCCTCGCCCGCGTACGGCTGCGGGGTGCGGCCTCCGGCGGCGGTGACGAGCTTGTCGGAGGGCTGGTCGGGGTCGGTCCTGAACCCGTGCTCCGTCAGGATCCTCCGGCCGTCCTCGTCGCTGAACATCGTCATGAAGCGCAGCGCCGCGCGGCTCGTGTCGGTGGACATCTTGTCGTCCGCGACCAGCGTGTACGGGTAGTCCAGCTGCGGCGTGCCGTCCTTGGGGTAGAAGAGGTCGAGGCGGCGCCCCTGGCCCGCCGACGCGTTGTGCGTGAACGACGCCTGCTCGGAGAGGATCAGCACCTGGTTGCGGTGGGGGGCGCCCTTCCCGGCGCCCGTGTTGGCTTTGGTGCCTCCCGTGCCTCCCGTGCCTCCCGTGCCTCCCGTGCCTCCCGTGCCTCCCGTGCTTCCCGTGCTTCCCGTGCCTTCGGAGCCTTTGGTGGTGCTTGATTCCTCGCGGTCCAGGGTGTCCAGGAGCTGGCCGTCGCTGTCGGAGGTGCGTGTGGACAGGGCCTTGGCCATGGCGGCGGCCTGGGTCTCACCGTCCTTGCCGCCGTGCTTCTTCGCGGACGCGCCCAGCTTGGCGAGCGCGAGCAGACCGGTCGCGCTGCGCGCCGGGTCGGCGGCGCCGAGGCGAGGCTTGCCGTCCTTCATGGTGGCGGCGGTCAGCTCCGGCCAGTCGTACGTCTTTCTGGGCCAGCCCAATGACTCGGCGGCGGTCGGCAGCATGGCGATGCCGACCGGTGACGAGGCGATGTTGCCCGTGGGGGAGACCTTCGTCTGCTTGGTGCCGAGCCCGACGCGCTGCACCCACAGGTCGGAGTCGGGGACCCATACGTCGTACACCGGATCGCCTTTGCCGGCCCGCAGCTCGTCGGCGACCTTGTACGAGTCACGGGCGGTGACGCGTACGTCGATGCAGTGCCCGTCCGAGGTGATCTCCTTCTCGCGGGCGTCTTCGGCGGCGGCGCGAAGGGCGGGGGTCACATCGGGAGCGGCGACGACGTCCAGACGTACGGCGTCGTCGTCGCAGGAGCCGCCGAGGGAGAGCACTCCGCTGCGCACCGCCGCCGCCGCGCCTCCCGCGACCACGAGAACGAGAGCCGCGGCGACGGCGACCGTGCGGCCACGGGCGCGCGGCCGGGGGTCGGGTGCGCCCGTCCCCTGTTCATCGGGCAAGCTGTGACGTCCCATGGCGGTGGTGCCCCTCCTTGAGTGATGAAGCAAGGAAAGAGGGGGCGGTACGCCCGGAACCGGCGGCCTTCCCCCTCGGCCTGTCGCACACGATTTTCGTAACTTCTTTCGAGACCCTAGCGGGACGAGGATGGGGATGAGGCGGGATTACTCAACTGGAGGCGTCAGTGCAAGCGGAGCCGGGGCCGATGGCCGGTTCTTTTCCCACGGACAAGCTGTCGCGGCGAACGCTGCGGGACGAGACGCTGCTCGTCCTTGCCCTCTCGCTGGGGGCGAGCGGCGTGTCCGCGCTGATCAGCTTTGTCGGGTCGGTCACCAGACCGGGCGGTCTGAAGGACCAGGCGGCCACGATGAACGCGTCGGCGGCGCCGGGGCGGCCATGGCTTGATCTCGCGTGGCAACTGTTCGGAATCACCAGCGCGTTGGTACCGGTCGCGCTCGTCGCGCACCTCCTGCTGAGGGAGGGGGCGGGCTTCCGGACCATCGGGTTCGACCGGGCGCGGCCGTGGCCGGACCTGGGGCGCGGCACGGTGATCGCCGCGGTGATCGGCAGTACCGGGATCGCCTTCTATCTCGCGGCCCGAGGGCTCGGCTTCAACCTGACGGTGGTGCCGGAGGCGCTGCCCGACGTGTGGTGGAAGTACCCGGTCCTCGTGCTGTCCGCGGTGCAGAACGCGGTTCTGGAGGAAGTGATCGTCGTCGGCTATCTGCTGCGCAGGCTTGGGCAGTTGGGGTGGACGCCGATGGCCGCGCTGGTGGGCAGTTCGGTGCTGCGCGGCTCGTACCACCTGTATCAGGGCATCGGCGGGTTCGTCGGGAACCTGGCCATGGGTGTGGTCTTCGCGCTGCTCTACCGCAGGTGGGGGCGGGTCGGGCCGCTGGTCGTGGCCCATTCGCTGCTGGATATCGGGGCGTTCGTCGGGTACGCGCTGCTCGCGGGGAAGGTGGGGTGGCTGCCTACGCCTTCGTGAGGGTGGGGCAGGGGGGCGATTCGGGGGGTGGCTGTGGGGACGTACGGATTTCTCGTACGTCCCCACAGTGCTGTACGCGGACGGGGTCGCCGTCAGGCGAAGAGCTCGCCCTCGATGACCGTGACCGCGCGGCCCGTCAGGAGGGTGCGCTCGCCGCGCAGCTCCGTGTGGACCAGGCCGGTGCGGGGCGAGGCCTGGAGTCCTGTCAGCTCCGTGCGGCCGAGGCGCTCGGACCAGAAGGGGGCGAGGGCCGTGTGGGCGCTGCCCGTCACGGGGTCCTCGTCGATGCCGACGCGGGGGAAGAAGCAGCGCGATACGAAGTCGTAGCCGCCGGAGGGGTCTTCGGCTCGGGCCGTGGCGATGATGCCGCGCTTGGAGTGGCGTACGAGGGCCTTGTGGTCCGGGGTGAGCGCCCGCACCGTCTTCTCGTCGGCGAGCTCGACCAGCAGGTCACCGATGTGCCGGCCGGTGTCGTACGCGGCGAGCGGCTCGGCGCCCAGGGCTTCGCCGACGCCGTCGGGCACGTCGGCCGCGGTGAGCGGGGCGGTCGGGAAGTCGAGGGTGAGGTTGCCGTCCTCATGAGCGGTCGCCGTGAGGACGCCGCCGCGCGTGGCGAAGCTGACGGGGCCGGTGGCGGCGCCGGTGGTGTGCAGGACGTGAGCGGTGGCCAAAGTGGCGTGTCCGCACAGGTCCACTTCGGTGGCCGGTGTGAACCAGCGCAGGGCCCAGTCCGCCTCGCCGCCCTCGGGGAGACGGTGGGCGAAGGCGGTCTCGGCGTGGTTGACCTCCCTGGCCACGTGCTGCAGCCAGGTGTCGTCGGGGAAGGCATCGAGGAGCAGGACCCCGGCCGGATTGCCGGCGAAGGGGCGGTCGGTGAAGGCGTCGACGATGCGGATGCGGTGGGAAGTCGGCATAGGGCTGACGGTAGAGGGCTGCGGAGCGGTCGGGGTAAGGCCAATTGGGAGGGAGTGGACTGGGGGGTGGCTTGTGGGGGTGGTGGGGTGCGGGGTGGTGGGCTGTGAGGTTGCGGCCTGGGGGGTCTGCGGGGTCGCGGGCTGCGGGGGTGGGGTCGGCTAGTTCATGGGGGCCGGCGGACGGCACAGGGACCCCCGGGGTTGCGGAGAATGCGGGCCGCCGCGGCTTCCGGGGCCGTACCGGGCGAGGCGATCGGGGGGCGATGGATTTACGGCCGTCGCCCGCCCGCCCGGCAGGGCCTGGCAGGGCCGGGCAGAGCTGTCCGGTTTCAGCGAACCTTGACCGATCTCACTGAACTTTGACTGGTCTGCTGCGGTTGATCAGGGAGCCTGGGATCCGCCGACGGAGGCGTGGCGAAAGATGTGCACCATGCACGAGACCTTCCGCTTCCGCTACCTCCACGCCGGTATGGGCCTGACCGCCGACTTGCGAGCCGACGTATACGAGATAGACGGGCCCCCGCCCCAGCCCGCCCTCCTCATCCACAGCTCGCTGTATCTGCGCCTACCCACGGACCGAACCCCGTACTGGCTGGAGGCGGCCTGGCTTGCCTTCGGGGCTTCCCTGCACGCCGAGCAGCTGTGTGGCGGCCGCGCCCTAGTCCTCGACGTTGATGCATTCAAATACCCAGGCGCCGATTTCCGCGCGGAGGTCGGCGCCCTCGCCCTCGATGGATGGGTCCACCGTCGCTTCGGCCTCGCCCCCTGCGGTGCCTCGGTGACCTACAACAAATCCTCGCGCCGCTTCACCTTCAACTGGCCGAGCCCGGTAGCCCCCTTCGCCGACGAGTTCCCCACGCCAGGCCCGGAGTGAGTTGCCGCCGCTGCTCGCAGATCCGGGACAGCGGCGCCCGGACCTCCCTGACTAATAGTGGAGCCCGTCAAAGTTCAGTGAGAACGGTCAAGATTCAGTGAGACAAGGCACGCCCGTCTCTAGGGGTGCCAGGCCGAGGTGTCCTGTCTCAACGAAGTCAGGCGTCTGCGCCTCGCTGATCTGCGTGGACTGCATTGGGTGAGACGCGGGGAGTTGGTTCGTTGAGACGCATCTCTGGGGCTAGGACCGAACCGGCTGCGTGCTGTCCGGTCTCAGGTCGGGCTTCCGCTGTACTGGTCGGGCCGTCAGGCCCTGGCGCTGGCGACTTCTGAACCGTCGATGTAGTCACGGACTCGCGACATCAGTCCGTTGCGGACATGGAGTATCAAGCGATCTCGAGGCGGGAAGATGTTGGTGAGAGGCGAGAGCGGCTGTGTCAGCAGACCGCGCTGTGCCGACTCCGCCAAGCCCGCTAACGCAGCTGCGCGTTCCGATGCTGGTCGCCCGCCTGCTCCAAGGCGGCCTCGTAGGCGTGCAGGGCGGTGATGACTGTGGCGCGTTCCGCGGGGTCGAGACCGCGCATGACGCATTCCCAGGCAGAGGCGCTGCCAGAGAGCCATTCTCCGATCGGTGCGGCGTAGGTGGGGGCGATGGCGATGATGCGGCGGCGGCGGTCGGCGGGATCGGCGGTGCGCTGCAGGACGCCCGGTCGTGACAGCTCGCTGACCATGAGGCTAACGGTCGTCGGGGCCACCTCCAGCCGAGCGGCCAGCTCATTGATGCTGGTGGGGCCGTCGTACTCCAGGTGGGCCAGCAGCGCGAGGTGTCGCGGTGCCAGGTCCAGACCCTGGAGCGCCGGAGGTATGGGCAGACGCTTGGCGCGGCCCACGAGTCGTGGCATGAGCAACAGCAGGGTGCGGACGGCCTCATTGACGGCTGGACCGTCCGGTTCCGTGGACATCAGCGACCTCTTCCAGATATCTTTAGGGGCAAAGGCTTTGGATTCAAAGGGAACGGGGCCCACTATGCCGCATCTGACCGTCCACCTTCCAGAGAACAGGCTGACCGGGAACGAACCCATGCTCGTCGACGCACTGACCGATGCCATCGTCGACGTCTATGGCGAATGGGCCCGCGACCTCGTAAGCATCCGTCTGGCCGGAGTCCCCGCAGGCCGTTTCGCGCAGGGTGGCAAGGCCGTGGACACAAACGCCTCGGTGATCTTGGGCGTCCGCGCCAGCGTCTTCGACCGCCCCGACTCCGCCCAGATCACCGCGCGCCTCGGCACCGCGCTCACCGACGCGATCACGCGCGTCGTCGGCGATGACCTCCGCGCCGGCACCATGGTCGAACTCGTGGCGTCACCGCCAGAACGTACCTTCGTCGGCGGCGCCCTCGCCGTGTGACCCTCCATCTGGGGCATCAATGACGCTCACCGTGCGACCAGCGAAACATACGCACGGCATCGCCATCCTCGAACCAGCCCGTCACACAGTCCCGCAGTGGACGCCGACGACGCCCGTGCACGACGCCCGTGTACGACGCCCGTGCACGGCGCCCACGTACGACGCCCGTGCACGGCGCCCACGTACGACGACTCGATGCACGGCCTCGCGTGATCCACCCCAGCCGGTACAGCCATCCAGCACACCTCAGCACGCTCAACCGTGAGGTTCGCTGACACAGAAGCCCGAACGACTCGGTTCGTGTCCCGTCGCAAAGGATCTGGTCCATGAGACCGGCTCTGACCTGGAGCGATCAGATCAAGTGCGCGATCGGCGCCCAGACGACGGTGCCCTTGTCGGGTCCGGAGGCCAGGCGGCGGGGAAGCTGCAGCCTGTCGTGGTTGAAGGACTTGACCACTCCGGTGGCCGAGCCCGCGGTGTCGAACCGTTCGAAGACCTGGGTGATGGCCATCACGATGGCGGTGTCCGGGTCGAGGACGACCTTGCCGGACAGGTCGTAGACGAGACCGATCGGCAACGGCTGGATCAGCTCTCCGCGTCGGGCCTTGGACAGCTGTCCGCCGCGAAGACGGCCCTTGAGCAGGTGCAACTCGGCCTCGGACATGGTCCCTTTGAGACCGAGCAACAAGCGATCATTGAAATCGCAGGGATCATAGAGGCCGTCCTCGTCCAGGATCAGAGTGCCGGCCATCGCGCAGAGCTCCAAGAGCCGGTGCCAGTCGGTGTTGTTGCGCGCGAGCGGGGACACCTCCAGACCGAGCACGATCCCGGCATGTCCCATGCCGATTTCGGTCACCAGCTTCTGGAAGCCCTCCCGGTCGGCCGCCGACACCCCGGACTGACCCTGATCAGTATCGATGACGACGATCCGATCCTGTGGCCAGCCCAGCGCGACAGCCCGGCCCTTGAGCGCGTACTGCCGCACCGCCGACTCGGTGTTGTTGAGGACCTGCTTGAGCGAACTCTGCCGGACGTACAAGTACGCGTCCCGGGCCAGATGCCCGGCGGTCACCTTGAGCGCGGGACCGAACAGCACCTCATTCATCACCGACACTCCCTGCAGAACGGCAGGTCACGGCGCATGCGCCAGCACCATGGACGCCCAGATACGCACAATCTCCGGCTCCAGGCCACAGACGGTGTCCGATGCCACGGGCTGCGCGGGAGCCCGCGGAGTGGGCGGCGACAGTGCCATGGCGACCGTGAGGAACGTGGCCATGCCCTTGTCCAGGAGCACGGCCAGCCCCCGGCGGCGGCCTGCGTGGCCAGCCGCTTCGCGCAGCTGCTCGTACTGGCCGGCCAGATCACCGGCAGCGGAGCCCAGGTCAGGCCCGGGCTCTGGTATCCCCGCTCTCCCGGACCTCCCGCCGCCGGGCCAGTGCCCGCTCGATCGATCGCGGATGGACCGGGAACCCGAACTCCGCCTCGACCCGCATCGCCAGCAACCTCGCCCCGGGCACCGGAGCGCCGCTGATCCACTCGTCGACGCGGGCCATAACCTCCTCTGTCAGCTTGCGCGGACCCTTCGGGCCGGGCTTGCCCGGCACCAGCGCCATCGGCCCGCCCGCATCGAGCGCGGCGGCGATCTCGTAGAACGTCTGACGGCAGTAGCCGAACGTGCGGGCCGCCTTGGTGACCGGCACCTTGTCCACGCGGACCCTGCGCACCATCTCGTACTTGACCTGCACCACATCGCGCGGATCGCAGAACGGCGAGGATAGGAACACCGCGTCGGTCACCAGCTCCGGGCACGGGTTCAACGACCTGGTCGCCGCCAGCGCCGCCACCTTCGGATCCACTACTGCTGCCACCGTGCCACCTCCCGCTCGGGGCCCCTGTCGGAACGATCCCGCCGCCCAACCATCCGGACAAGTCCCCCAGCACGGCGCATAGAAGCAAAAGCAGCAGGTGCAGTTCAGGGCCGCCCGCTCCCGTGACGCGAACGTACGCCCACGTCGTGAGCAGATGCGGCATCGATCGTCCGACGCTCACGGCGTCAACCCGCCGACACCGCTGGCGCGGAGCGCGTCCACAAGATCCGCCACCGCCAGCAAGTCCTCCAGCCGGAACGGACAGCGTCCTGCGGCGATCACGATGAACGGGTCGACCGGGTCGATGTCCGTCCACACCGCAGGCAGCGACATCACCAGCCCGTCCTCATCCAGGACCGCGACCCGGTCCGCATCCCACGCCAGACGGCGGTCGACGTACACAAACTCGCGCCCGAACAGAGGGTGGAACGGGTGCGTCACCCGCACAACACCAGGCCGATCGTTCTGATCGGGTGCAGTCGACGACTCGTGACAAGGACACGATCGAGAAGATGCTGGGCTCCGTCGCGACGATGTTCGCCCAGTTCCTCCCCGGCTACACCGGCCGCAACACCGACCACCGCGGCCGGCACCCGGAGGAGGAGAACCTGTGGTCACTGCCTGAACTCCAGGACCTGCTTGACGAGTGGATCGTCGCGAAGTGGCAGAACCGCCCGCACGAGGGGCTGCGTGATCCCGACCACCCGGGACGCCTGTTCACCCCCAACCAGAAGTACGCCGCCCTGGTCGAGGCCTGCGGCTACGTCCCGGTCGCGCTCAGCGGCCAGGACTACATCGAACTCCTGCCCGCGGCCTGGCGGGCCGTCAACTCCTACGGCATCCGGATCAACAACCGCACCTACGACGCCCCCGAACTCGGGCCGATGCGACGGCGCGACTCGGGCATCACCGCCAAACGCGGGCTCTGGGAGGTCCACCGTGACCCCCACGACGTCTCCCGCGTCTGGGTACGCAATCACCGCGGCGGCGGCGAATGGGTCCAGGCGACCTGGAAGTACCTGAACCGGGCTCCGGTCCCCTTCGGCGACCTGGCCAGGGACCACGTCAGCCACTAACTGCCCAAAGCCACCGAGGAAGAACTCGCCGAGGCCGTCGCCGCCCTGCTTACCCGCGCACACGCCGGCCCCGCCCGGCCGACGGCGAAGAAGAGCAGGAAAGCCGCAACGGCCAAGAAGGACCGCCGCGTCGCGGCCCGCACCAAGGCCTCCACGCCGACGGCGGCGACAACACCGCCACCGCCGAGCACGCAGAACGAACCCGCCCCGCACGAGCCGGCGGAGGACGACGAAACCATGGCCGAGGTGATCCCGCTGGGGCTCTTCGACCCGCTCGAGGACCCCTGGAAGAGATCATGACGACGATGCCCGACAGCGGCCCGCACGAGGACTTCGGCCAGTACCTGACCGTCCTGCCGGGCTGGCAGCAGTTTGTCGCGTCGACGACCAGTACCACGATGACCGTGCTGACGAAGAACGAGTACGACGCCCTGAGTAAAGAGAAAAAGTACGACTGCGACGAGGACCGGCTTGACCACCACGCCCGTCTCCAGGTGGTCGCCACCTCCACCGTCCGCCGCACCGTCACCTGCGGACGTCGACTGACCGTCCTCGACCGCGGTGCCATCAGTGCACGCCGCGGCTTGATCGTCACCGGTCCGGCCAACACCGGCAAGACGATCGCTCTGACCCAGCTCGGCCTGGCCCACGAACTCCAGGACCGTCGCCGGCACCCCGGGCAGGACGAGCGCATACCGGTCATCTACATCACCGTCCCGCCCGCCGCGACACCCCGCATGATCGCCGCCGAGTTCGCCCGGTTCCTCGGTCTCCCTGTCCTGCGGAGTTCCAACATCACCGACCTCACCGAAGCCGTGGTCGGCGTCTGCACCAAGGCCCGCACCGGGCTCGTCCTGGTCGACGAGATCCACAACATCTCGCTGCAGACCCGCACCGGAGCCGACGCGTCCGACACACTCAAGTACTTCTCCGAGCGGATCCCGGCGTCCTTCGCCTACGCGGGCATCGACATCGAGGACAGCAGTCTCCTGACCGGAACCCGCGGCGACCAGATCGCCGCCCGCTTCACGGCAGTGGACACCCACCCTTTCCCCTACAGCGCGGAATGGAAGGCCCTGGTCGCCCAGTTGGAGGCGAACCTCCTGCTGCACCAGCACAAGCCCGGCACCCTCACCCGCCTGGACCGGTTCCTGCACACCCGCACCGGTGGCATGATCGGCACCCTGTCCCACCAGCTCCGCGGGGCCGCCGTCGACGCCATCCTCACCGGCACCGAAAAGATCACCAAAGCAGGACTGCTGGCCGTCGACCTCGACATCGCCTCCCGCCGCAAGCAGCCCGGCACCGACGGATGACGTCGTCGGTCCCGGACACCGAGGTCGCCCGCCTTCCGATTAAGGTTCGTCCACGACAGGGAGAAGGAGTCGCCTCGTTCATCACCCGCCTCGCTAAGGCGAACTACCTTCCCCCGGCCTACCTGCGGAAATACCTCGCTGAACCGCCCATGCGCCGGGGCAGTCCGACCTGGCCCCGCGTTGCCGCCGCCGCTGGCCGTGACCCGGCCGAGCTCCGGCAGATACTGAACACGGTCAACTGCGAGGAGTGCGGGGCCCCCATACAGTCCAAAGCGATCTTCGGCGTCAAGCCGCTGACCTGTTCGAGAGCCTGCCGGCAGAAGAGATACCGCAAGCGCTACCCCGCCAGCCAGTGGCGCCGGGAACGCTGCCGGATCTGCAGGAAGATCATGAGGATGCGTATCGGACAGCGCCGCCCTCTCTGCTCGTCGGCCTGCCGACGAGCCGCCTACCTCGAACGGCAACAGCGACGCACGCCACAGCCCGAAGCACCTTCCGGACTGCGAGGCGACGCATCATCGATCTGTGTGATCTGCGAAGTCCCCCTGGCGCCGAGCACCGCGAAGAGCCAGCGTCGCACGTGCTCGCAACGCTGCCGCCAGTCCGCCTACCGCTGGAGAGCAACACCACCACGTCCACCCCGTCCACCGGCCCCGCCCCGCAAACCGGCACCGACGCCTTCCCGCACATGCGAGATCTGCGAGCAGCCCTTACCTCCTGGCCGCGGACGGTCACGGCGCCGCACGTGTTCAGCCCGATGCCGTCAGCGGGCCTACCGGTCGTCCGAAGAGCAACGTGCTCAACAAGCCGCTCCGGCGACACCCCCCAGCCCCGTCCCGTTGCCTGGACCTGCGGCTTCATCCAAGACGGCCGGGGCGAGGGCTGACGCCCTCGCCCCGGCCCGCAACGAATCCCTTGAAACACCGCCCTGCCCGGTTTGTTCAGGCCCTATGCCAGAAGGAAGCCACAGGTCACAGCGCCGGACATGCTCCCAGCGCTGCCGCCAGAAGGCATATCGACGGCGGAAGGCGACGCAGCCCCGATAGAAGATCGTCGCCGCTGTCCCGCCTTATCGAAGGCTGGGCGGGCTCAACGAGTCTTGAGCGCGGTGGCTGTCGGCCGCCGCCTGGATGCGGGCGTGATACTGCTGCCACTTGGCATCGTCGCCGAAGCCATCGTGATCTGATCCGGCTTTGCCGTCGATGAGCTCTCGCAGGACATCGGCGTGGCCAGCATGCTGGGTAGTCTCGGAGACCATACGGACGAGCAGCACGCCCAAGGTGGTGGCCCGGCGGTCTTCGGGCCAGTGCGGCACCTGGCCCGGGGTTTCGAGTGCGAGATCCGCGATGGTCCGGTCGGCATGCGCGCAGGCGCGTTGATAGAGCCCGATGATGTACTTGCTGGACTCATCGGGCCTGGCCCACATATCTGCGCCTTCCCAGATGGAACCGTCCTCGACCCAGGCCAGCGGCTCTGGTGCCGGCCGGTCGAACGATTCGCCGAGGTATCCGTACTCAAGACCTGCCAGATGCTTGACCAAGCCCAGCAGGTTTGTGGCGGTGGGCGTCATGGGCCGGCGCATGTCGTATTCGGTGAGTCCCTTCAGCTTGGAGAGCAGACCGGCCCGTCCTGCCTGCAGCTTGCGGTGCAGCTCCGCTTTGAGATCGGTCACGTGGTCCTCCTTAAAGGATGCGGCCACCCAACCACGCGGCTCTGACAAGAAGCTGGCGATGCACCCGGGGCTGACGACGGCCGACACTCACCGCCAGCGGTCATCCTCCACTGTCACAAATCCACAAGCAGTCAGCCCTAACTGGCACAAGAGTCAGTTGGTCGCCCTTCGCTGGCAAACGATCAACGTTCACTGGCACAGGTCAGCACTGACCCGTCTCGGTGAAGATTCCGCGATTCTCAGCGAAGGTGAACGGACGGCTCCTAATCTCACCGAAGGTTGAGCACCTGCTTGGCCTGGGGGCTGGGGGTGCGGTGGAAGCTCTGTCGCGTGCGTACGGCGACGAGGCGTTAGCAGCGTTTGAGCTGGACTTTCTCAGCGATGGAGAGCGTCGCAGGCTCCCTCTGGGGGCGAGTTGGCAGGTTTCCTTCGAGACGGTCAAACCTGTCCGGCCGTTCCGTTGGGACAAGGAAACGCCGGGCTTCGCCGGCTGGTACTACTCGGTGACCGCGCGGGATCACGTGGGCTATGAGTCGTGGCTGGAGCGAGACCGGTTGATCCTGCTTGACCGCGATCCGCAGGTGACGGCGATATCGTCGCAGCCCTTCTGGCTGCACTGGGACGACGGCCGAAGACAGCGCCGACACGCTCCTGACTACTTCGTCCGGTTGGCTGCGGGGCAGGCCCGGGTCGTGGATGTCCGTGCCGAGGATGACATGGACGAGCGGACACGGGAGGCCTTCGCGGCGACCGAGCGCGCTTGCGAGGCGGTGGGCTGGGAGTTCGAGTGGGCTGGCCGTCCTGATCCGGTGCTCATGGCCAACGTCCGGTGGCTGTCGCGGTATCGCAGGGCACGCTCAGGTCGGCCGGAGGCTGTGGCCGAGAGCCTCCTGGAGGTGTTCAGCGAGCCGAGGGGCTTATGGGAGGGCTCCGGACTCGTTGGCGACCGGATCCAGGTTCTGCCAGTGCTGTTCCACCTGCTGTGGTCGGGGAAGTTGAAGGCGGATCTGTCGGGAGGACTGATGGAGACCGGGAGCCTCGTCTGGGCGAAGGGGCTGCAGCGATGGGTCGGTTGACGCGTCCGCCGGCTCTGGTGGTCGGTGAGAGAGTCCGATTCGATGGGCAGGTCCGGGGAGTGCTTGAGGTGACCACCCAGGCCGCGGTCCTGGAGGACGCCGGGGATCCGCACCGGGTGGTGGCCTTGATCGAGCTGTTCGAGGCGGAGGACTTCGAGGTCTTGTTCCGCCCGGAGAGGATGCCTCTGCCGTCCTCTTCCGTTCTGGAGGCGCTCCCGGCGGCAGCAGTCACACAGGCACTGTGGTGGGAGAGCCACATCCTGGAAGTGGTGCACGGTCTGCCGCCGGACGCGGAGCCCGGGACGGAACCGCGCGAGGAGTACGGGCCGGGCACGTCGCTGACCGCGCGGGAGAAGGCCAAGGCCTCGGAACTTTCGAGGGCTGGGCACTCGGTGACGGCCAGCACGGTCGCCCGGCTGCGTCGCCGCTATCTGAAGGACGGGGTTGCGGGGCTGGCTGATGGCCGCGCGGCCCGCAAGCGGCCGGAGTTCGGGACGGTGGACCCCGGGGTGGTGGACGCGATGCGTCAGGCCATCAAGGAAGGCATCGACGCCTCCACCCGGACCGCGTCCTACCTGATTTGGAGGACGAAGGAGATCCTCGAGCAGACCGAGGAAGGACAGGGGGCTACGTGGCCGTCCAGGGCCACGCTCTACCGGTTGGTGGAGAAACTGACGGCGGGCACTCACGCAACGGGCTCGGCCGTCACACGTCGGTCGAAGGCCCACACGGCGGCTGTCCCGTTCGGGGAACTGACTGTGAGTGCTCCGGGCGAGGTCATGCAGATCGACTCCACCCCGCTGGATGTGATGGTCCGGCTGGACAACGGGGTCGTCGGCAAGGTCGAACTCACGGCGATGATCGACGTCGCGACCCGGACCCCGACAGCGGTCGTTCTCCGGCCGTCGACGAAGTCGGTTGACGCCAGCGTGCTGCTGGCCAGGACTGTTACTCCGGAACTGATGCGCCCGGGCTGGGTGGACGCGCTCAAGATGTCCCGCTCCGTTCTGCCGCACCGGCGGCTGCTGACCCTGGACGAGCGTCTCGAGCACGCGGCCGCCAAGCCGGTGATCGTCCCGGAAATGATCGTCTGCGATCACGGGAAGGCGTTCATCTCACGCAACTTCCGGGCCTCCTGCCGGTTCCTGGAGATCGACTTCCAGCCGACCCACAAAGGCGCGCCCTTCGAAAAGGGCCACATCGAGAAGATGCTGGGCTCGGTCGCCACGATGTTCGCGCAGTTCCTCCCCGGCCACACCGGCCGCAACACCGACCACCGCGGCCGGCACCCGGAGAGGGAAAACCTGTGGTCACTGCCCGAATTGCAGGAACTGCTCGATGAGTGGGTTGTCGCAAGGTGGTTGAACCGCCCCCACGAAGGACTACGCGACCCCGACCACCCTGGCCGGCTGTTCACGCCGAACCAGAAGTACGCCGCGCTGATCGAGTCCTGCGGCTATGTCCCGGTCGCACTGAGCGGCCAGGACTACATTGAGCTCCTGCCCGCGGCCTGGCGGGCCGTCAACGCCTACGGCATCCGGATCAACAACCGCACCTACGACGCCCCGGTACTCGGGCCGATGCGGCGACACCATTCAGGTGTCACCGCCAAGCGAGGTCTTTGGGAAGTCCACCGCGACCCCTACGACGTCTCCCGAGTCTGGGTACGCAACCACCGCGGAGACGGCGGATGGGTCCAGGCGACCTGGAAATACTTGAACCGGGCCCCCGTTCCCTTCGGCGACCTCGCCTGGGACCACGTCAGCCACCAGCTGCCCAAGGCCACCGAGGAAGAACTCGCCGAGGCCGTCGCCGCCTTGCTGACCCGCGCACATGCTGGCCCTGCCCAAGCCGCTGAGGGAAAGAAGGGCAAGAAGAACAAGCCCTCCAAGCGGGACCGGCAGGTGACCGCACGGACCAGAGTCACAGCTCCGGCCGTGGTCCCTCCACAGCCCGAGCCGTCCCAGGAGACCGCAGACGAGCCCGTTGCGGAAGAACAGCAGGAAGACGAAGAACCGATGGCCGAAGTGATCCCGCTTGGGCTCTTCGACCCGCTTGAGGACCCCTGGAGACGCCCGTGAACACCCCGCCGGCAGACCGGCCGGATGACTTCGGCCGCTACCTGACGGTCCTGCCCGGCTGGCGCGCGTTCGTCGCGGCCTCCCGCAGCAAGCCGATGGTCATGCTCGGCCAGGCTGAGTACGCCGCGCTGGTTCATGAGGCTGAATCCGATGCACTGGCCAAAGAGGAGAAGAACACCTACGACGAGGATCGTCTCGACCACCATGCCCGCCTGCAGGTGGTGGCCACTTCGACCATCCGGCACACCGTCACCTGCGGACGCCGCCTGGTCATCCTCAACCGTGGCGCGATCAGCGCTCGCCGAGGCCTGATCGTCACCGGGCCAGCCAACACGGGCAAGACGATCTCCCTGACCCAGCTCGGACTGGCCCACGAACTCCAGGACCGCCGCCGTCACCCGGGCCAGGACGAACGCATGCCGGTTATCTACATCACCGTCCCGCCGGCCGCGACACCTCGAATGATCGCAGCCGAGTTCGCCCGCTTCCTCGGCCTCCCGGTCCTGCGAAGCTCCAACATCACCGACCTGACCGAAGCCGTGGTGGGCGTCTGCACCAAGGCCCGCACCGGGCTGGTCCTGGTCGACGAGATCCACAACATCTCCCTGGACACCCGCACGGGAGCCGAAGCGTCCGACACACTCAAGTACTTCTCCGAGCGCATCCCCGCGACCTTCGCCTACGCGGGCATCGACATCGAAAACAGCAGCCTGCTGACCGGCACCCGCGGCGACCAGATCGCCGCCCGCTTCACCTCGGTCGCCACCCATCCCTTCCCCTACAACGCGGAATGGAAAGCGCTGGTCGCCCAGATGGAAGCCAACCTGCTGCTGCACCAGCACAAACACGGCACCATCACCCGCCTGGACCGATTCCTCCACACCCGCACCGACGGCATGATCGGCACTCTGTCTCACCAGCTCCGCGGAGCCGCCGTCGACGCCATCCTCACCGGCACCGAGAAGATCACCAAAGCGGGACTCCAAGCCGTCGACCTCGACATCGCCTCCCGCCGCAAGCGCCGCAGCGGACCCGAGCAACCAGGTCAAGCCGGGTGAGTTCGCCTTCCCGAAATGGCGAGCAGATCGCGAGACTCCCGTTTCAGATCCGCCCCGTCGCCAGCGAAGGCGGCACATCGTTCATCGCACGCCTCGCCAGGGCCAACTCCCTGAAACCCCGATACCTGCAGAGGTTCCTCAGAGACCCGTCTAGTCCACGCAGCACGCCTTCCTGGGAGCGCCTGGGAGCCATCACCGGCCGCGACCCAGACCGGTTAAGAGACATCCTTGAATCCACCAAGTGCAGGTCATGCGGCACAAGAATCCCGCCAGGCCCTAGCTACGGCCGCCCCGCATACCTCTGCTCGGCTCGCTGCCGACGCCGTGTTCGACCCAAGCGGGTCCTGGTTGCAACCTGCAGGATCTGCCAGTTGCCCATGAAGATCCAGTTCGGCCAACGGCACCGGCTCTGCTCGACGACTTGCCGTCGTACTGCTTACCTCCTGCGCAAGCGCGACGAAGTCGCGCATGTCCAGTCCGAAGCTACCGATCCCCAGGAAGGCGCCGAGGCCGACATCGAGAGGACCTGTCTGGTCTGCGAAAAGCCTCTTCCTGCGACATCTCGTCCGTCCACGCGGCTCTGTTCGTCTGTCTGTCGGGTCAATGCCTTCCGATGGGACAAGACCGCGTCCCAGACAGCGTTCACCTTGATCACGACCGCCTGCGCGTTCTGCGGAAGGTCGATCCAGCTCTCAAGCTCGTCACCCCAGACCAGTCGAAAATGGTGTTCAAGTCGCTGCAGGGCACGAGCAAAGCGCACCTGAACCGCCGCCCCGGTCAGTCATTCACTGAGACAAACGGGAGGCTGGTGAACCTTCACCGAGACGAATGGTGATCCATCAGCCTTCGCTGAGATCCACTCAACCTTCATCGAGACAGGTCAAGCACCCGGCCCGCGAAAGGTGTTGTCATGCCAAGTCTTCCGATATATCGTTGACGCATCGCGATAGAGACGCGAGTGATCGATGATCGGATAGACAGAAGGAGTGATCGTCATGCGTTCCCATGGTTTTCAACACGGGCACGGAGGTGGCCGTCGCGGTGCGTTCGGCCCGTTCGGCCCCGGCTTCGGTGGGCCCGGTGGCCCCGGAGGTCCCTGGGGCGGCCGCAGCGGACGGGGTGGCCCGCGGGGCAGGGCGCGGCGCGGCGATGTGCGCGCGTCGATCCTGGCCCTTCTGCAGGACCGGCCCATGCACGGCTACGAGATGATCCAGGAGATCGCCGAGCGCAGCGGCGGGGCGTGGAAGCCCAGCCCCGGTTCGGTCTACCCGACCCTCCAGCTCCTGGAGGACGAGGGTCTGATCAGCAGCGCGAGCGAGGGCGGCAAGAAGCTCTTCTCGCTCACCGACGCCGGACGTGAGGCGGCCGAGGAAGGGCCCGACGCCCCTTGGGAAGAGGCCGGACGCGGCGTCGACTGGGACACGCTGAACGAGATCCGGCAGGCCGGTTTCGGCCTGATGGAGGCGTTCGGCCAGGTCTGGAAGACCGGCAGCAAGGAGCAGCGCGAGAAGGCGGTCTCCGTCATCAACGACGCCCGCAAGAAGCTGTATCTGATTCTCGCCGATGAGGACTGAGAGGACTGAGAGGACTGAGAGGACTGAGAGGACTGAGAGGACTGAGAGGACTGAGGTGATGGAGGTCGGTGACGGCTTCCGTCGCAGATGAGGCGCCCCCACCGATGCGTGCGGGGCGCCTCGTTCGTCTGTGGAGGGGGTGTTGTGAGTTTTCGGGCTCGCGCCTCAAGACACCAGGGCGGCCAGCTTGCGCAGCGACTCGTTCAGCGCGGCCGTCGCCGAGTCCTTCAGTTTGCCCGCCATCAGGGAGACGGCGGCGCCGGTGAACTCCCCGTCGATGCGGACCAGCGTCCCGCCGCCGTCGGGGCTGAGGGTGTAGCGGGTACGGACGTTGACGCCCATCGGGCCCTTGCCGGTGATGGCCAGGGTGCGGGCGGTGACCAGCTCTTCGATGGTCCAGTCGACCTCGGCTGGGAAGCCCATCAGTTTCATGTTCTCCATGAAGGTGCCGCCCACCTTCAGTGAGGCAGGGCCGCCCTTGGGGAAGCTGGTGTGGGTGGCGTTCCACTCGCCGTACGAGGAGAAGTCGGTGAGCTGGGCCCAGACCTTCTCGGCGGGCGCCTCCAGCCGTGCCTCCGCGCTGACTTCGGCCATTGCGGGCCACCCCTTCCGTCGGGCGCTGCGACAGCCGCAGCTGCGGTGCCGCGGAACGTAGCCGCAGGGCCGGAAACATTCAATACTGATGATCCGTCAGATTGCGCTCCGAGCCGTCTGACCCCGTTGTTTGTCAGGGAAGTGGGGTACTGTTCCCCCTGCCCTGTGACGGACGCAGGCGACGCGCCTTGGAGGTGAGACCCATTACCGCAGTAGCAGGTCGGGTGCTCCCTCTTCGCGACCGCGCGGTTCACCCGGCATAGGTGATCCGAGGGACCCCATCGGGATCCCGGAAGGTTTTCTTCACATGTCGGTTTCGTCTTTCTCCACCTCTGAGTCGTCCCCCGTCTCTGAGTCGTCCCCCGTCTCTGGGGTGTCCCCCATCTCTGGGTTGTCCGCCGCTTCGGTGTGCTCCCCCTCCTCGCATCGCTCCTCCGTGGTCACGGCGTTGCGTGCCGCGGGCTGTGTCTTCGCCGAGGACGAGGCGGAGTTGATCCTCTCCACCGCGCGCACCACCGCCGAAGTCGCCGCCATGGTGGAGCGCCGGGCGGGCGGGCTTCCGCTCGAACACGTCGTCGGCTGGGCCGAGTTCCGCGGTCTGCGGATAACCGTCGACCCCGGGGTCTTCGTGCCGCGCCGCCGCACCGAATTCCTCGTCGCCCAGGCCGCCGCGCTCGCGGGACGCGAAGCCGTCGTCGTCGACCTGTGCTGCGGATCGGGCGCCCTCGGCGCCGCGCTCGCCGCGGGGCTCGACCGGGTCGAGCTGCACGCCGCCGACATCGACCCGGCGGCCGTCCGCTGCGCCCGCCGCAATGTCGCCGCCGCCGGTGGCGAGGTGTACGAGGGCGACCTCTACGACCCGCTGCCCGGCACCCTCCGCGGCCGCGTCGGCGTCCTGCTCGCCAACGTCCCCTACGTCCCCACCGATGAAGTCGGCCTGCTGCCCGCCGAAGCCCGCGTCCACGAGGCGCGGGTGGCGCTCGACGGCGGCAGCGACGGGCTCGACGTACTGCGCCGGGTGACCGCGGGCGCGCCGGGGTGGCTGGCGCCCGGCGGTCATCTGCTGTTCGAGATGAGTGAAGGGCAGGTGCCCGCCGCCGTCGACGCTGTCGAGCGGACCGGTATGGCGGCGCGGGTCGTCGAGGACGAGGAGCTGTACGCCACGGTCGTCATCGGCACGCGTCCGTGAGGACTTGCACGGGGCGGCGTGGACGGGAAGGGCGTGGACGCGCGAGGTGGGGCGCGTGAGGCGGGGCGCGTGAGGCGGGACGCGTGAGGTGGGGCGCGCGAGGCGGAGCGCGTGACGCGGAGCGCCTGTCGGTCGGCGCCGGTCAGCCGACGCGTCGTATGACCGCCGCGTCGAAGAGGTCCGACGCCCTCGGGAACGGGCTCTCGTCATGGCAGTGCCAGGCGTCCCAGAACAGATCGGCGGGCAGCGCGTCGTCGGGTGCGTACACCCGATACACGTACTGCCTGCCGTCGACCGCGGGCAGGGCGACCATCCAGCACCTGCCCTCCATGCACCTGGTCTCCACGCACGTGCTCTCCATGCAAGTGAGACGTATGACACCGCCCCTTGGTTGTCCCGCGTACGCGGGACAAGGCGGCGCGCGCCCATGGGGAGCCGATCGGTCGGATCTCATCCGTAAGGAGGACAACCAACGCGGGCGTGCCCAACCTGTGTCGGACGCGAAGATGCTTCCCGCCGCCGATGCATATGCCGCTGGGGGTTGATGTGGTGGGAGATGTGCAAAGCCGTACCCCGCCGGACGCCGAACCCGGCCCCACCCGAGCAGAACTCGACTCCGGACTCAGCGCGGAGCTGGCCTCGGTGGTGGCCGGCGCGCGCCGCCGCGCGGTGCGTGACGGGGACCGGCAGATCGACACCGCCCACCTGCTGCACTCCCTTCTGGAGACCGACCCCGAGGTGCGGGCCGTCTTCGAGAACGGCGCGCAGGTGGTGCGCCTCCTCGGCTACCTAGTGCAGCGCAGCATCGGCTACGGCCTTCAGTGGCAGGGCACCGTCGAGGACTCCGGGGCCGTCCCGGTGGTGGCGTCCGCGAAGGAGACGGGCTGGTCGCCCGCCGCCGCCACCGCGATGGACGGGGCGCTGGACCGCGCCGAGGTACGCGAAGACCCGCGGGCCCTCGGCATGGACCTGCTCGCCGGACTCACCGCCGACCCGGAGTGCCGGGCGGTCGAGGTCCTGGGGCGGGCCGGTGTCGACGTCGAGGTCCTGTTGCGCCGCGTCGAGGCCGGCTGCCGGCAGTACGCGTCCGGAGGCCATGGGTTCGCGGGCGGCCACGGCCCGGGGCGCTGACCGCTTCCGCCTCGCGACGCGCTCACGGCAAGGGCGGATGTCCGCCGACTGAGACAGGGGTCATGACGGATGACGCTCATGACACGTCCTGCCATGATGTGCCGGTGCAAGCGTCACAGGGGATTCAGGAGAGTCAGGGGAGCCAGCGGAGCCAGGGGAGTAGCCAGGGAAGACGGGGGAGCCAGGGGAGCCCGGGAGGCCCTCGGGGCCGCGGCCTCGGGTTGGGGCTCGCCCTCGTATCGGCGGTCGCGTTCGGCGGCTCCGGTGTCGCGGCGAAACCGCTGATCGAAGCGGGCCTGGACCCTCTGCACGTGGTGTGGCTGAGGGTGGCGGGCGCCGCCCTGGTGATGCTGCCCGTGGCCTGGCGGCACCGCGGACTGCCGCGGGCCAGGCCCGCGCTGCTCGCCGGATTCGGTCTGCTCGCCGTGGCGGGCGTCCAGGCCTGCTACTTCGCCGCGCTCTCCCGCATCCCCGTCGGTGTCGCTCTCCTGATCGAGTACCTCGCCCCCGCGCTGGTCCTCGGCTGGGTGCGCTTCGTGCAGCGGCGGCCGGTGACGCGTGCCGCCGCGCTCGGTGTCGTACTGGCGGTCGGCGGTCTTGCGTGCGTCGTCGAGGTGTGGTCGGGCCTCGGCTTCGACGCCATCGGGCTGCTGCTCGCCCTCGGCGCGGCCTGCTGCCAGGTCGGCTACTTCGTCCTGTCCGACCAGGGCAGCGACGCGGGCGCCGACGCTCCCGATCCCCTCGGCGTCATCGCGTACGGCCTGCTCGTCGGCACCGCCGTACTGACCGTCGTCGCACGCCCCTGGGGCATGGACTGGTCGTTGCTCGCGGGCGGCGCCGACCTGGACGGCTCGACCGTTCCCGCGTGGATTCTGCTCGGTTGGATCGTGCTGATCGCCACCGTCGTCGCGTACGTCACCGGGGTGCTGTCCGTGCGCAGGCTCTCGCCGCAGGTGGCCGGCGTCGTGGCCTGCCTCGAAGCCGTCATCGCGACCGCCCTGGCCTGGGTGGTCCTCGGTGAGCGCCTCTCCGCGCCGCAGATCATCGGGGGTGCCGTCGTCCTCGCGGGCGCGTTCATCGCCCAGTCGTCGGCGCCCGCCGAGCCCATCTCGAAGGGGACCGTCCCGGATCCCGAAACGGAGTTGTCGCGCAGCGGCAGCGCGACCTAGTGTGATGATCATGCATTCACGAGCGCTCGTTCTTCCGCCCCCCGCCGCTTAGCGCGGGGTGCTCACGGATCACGCCCAGGCCAGTGGCCGGGCGGAACGGTGCTGCCCGCAGACGGAGCCATTCATCCCTCTCTGCTGCGGAGAATTCACGTGTCGAACACGTCGAACACGTCGAGCACGTCAAGCGTGCCCACTGTGTCGAATGCCGTCCTCGGCCTGCCCGTCGGGCGAGGTCTCTTCTATCTGATCGTCGCCGGAACCGCCTGGGGCACCGCCGGTGCCGCCGCCGCGCTCGTCTTCCAGGACAGCGACATGGGGCCGGTCAGTCTCTCCTTCTGGCGGTGCGCGGGCGGGTTCGTCCTGCTGCTCGCCGCGCGTCTGGTGCGGCCGCGCCGGGCGAAGTCGTACGAGTCGGCCCCCGAGCCGCTCACCCGCAGGATCCGCCGCATCGTGGTGACGGGCGTGGCCCTCACGGTGTTCCAGACCGCCTACTTCGCGGCCGTCGAGACGACCGGCCTGGCGGTCGGCACCGTCGTCACCATGGGGTCGGGGCCCGTCCTCATCGCGCTCGGCGCCAGGGTCACGATGGGGGAGCGGCTCGGGCGCGGCGGGGTCGTCGCCGTCGTGGGCGCTCTGGCCGGGCTTGTGGTGCTCGTCCTGGGTGGCGGTGGCGCGACCGTCCGCCCGGTCGGTGTGGCCTGGGGACTCACCTCCGCGGCCGCGTACGCCGCGATGACCCTAACCACTCGGTGGTGGGGCCGGGACGGCGCCGCCGACTCGTCCGACACCACGGTCTGGTCGTTCGCCGTCGTCGCGCTCTGCCTGCTGCCGCTCGCCGGAACCGAGGGCCTGGTGCCGCACACCGCCGAACCCGCGCGCGTGGGCGTCTATCTGCTGTACATCGCCGCCGTGCCGACAGCGGTCGCGTACACGCTGTACTTCGCCGGGGCGGCCGTCGTGCGGTCCGCGACCGTCTCCGTGATCACGCTCCTGGAGCCGGTCAGCGCCGCCGTCATCGCGGTCGCGCTGCTCGGCGAGGCGCTGACCGTGGCGACGGTCGCGGGCACGGTGCTGATGATGGCCGCGGTGACGGGACTCGCGGTCGCGGAGGCGCGGGGCGTGGTGGCGGCGCGCAGGGAGGCGGTGGCGGTGTAGCGGTAGCGATACGGGTACGGGTGCCGGTACCCGTACCCGTACCCGTACCCGTACCCGTACCGGTGCGGGAGTTGAGGGGCGGGCGCGCGTCGTGGCGCACCCGCTCCGTCCCGTGGCGTCCCGCCTGCCCCGCTCAGTCCTCGCGGCGACGCAGGTGGTGTGCGAGTGCGGCCGCGTCACGCGGGCCGTTCCGCTCGGCGAGACCCGCGGCGATGCGGTGCCGCACCTCCTCCGGCTTGTGGATCGCGTACTTGAACTTGGCCCGTACGTCGGTCACTTCGAGGCAGAGCGCGCGGATGCCGGAGAGCATGCGGCCGTACGGGGCCTCGCCGACTGCCGCCCGCGCGGAGCCGCCGTCCAGCTGGAAGTGCCCGACCTGGCGGTTCAGGATGTCGGCCTTCTCTTCGGGGTCGTCGACCACGCGGGCGGTGCAGCGGAGCTGAACGGCGGCGTAGAAGCTCGTGGGCACGCCGTGCTCGGCCGGGATGTCGGGGGCGGCCTGCCAGGGGCCCGGCACGAACACGTAGTCGTCGACCACGCTCAGGAGCACCTCGGGGTCGGCCTCCAAGGCGGGCCAGAGCGGGTTCGGGCGGGCCAGGTGGGTCAGTACCCTGCCGCGCGTGCCGTTCGCACCCTGCGTGCTGTTCATGCCGTTCGCGCCCTGCGTGCCGTGGTCGGCTTCGTACGCGAAGTGCAGTGGCTGGACGTGCGGCGGCTCGCCCGGTAGGCCGTTCACGGCGAGCTGACCGAAGTCGTGGGCGGCGAGCCACTCCTGCCACTCGGTGTCGGTGCGGGCGCCGTCCCAGGGGTGGATCAGCATCACAGCTCGACGAGGTAGTCGGGGACGTCGATGCCGGGCGCGAGGTCGGCGGAGGGGATCAGGGCACCGTGGCCCTTGAGCAGCGGGACCACGCCCGACCAGTGGGGGAGGTCCATGTCCTCCGGCTCGTCGTTCGGGCCGCCGGTGCGGGCCTTCGCCGACACTTCGTTGAGGTCGAGGCGGAGTACGGCGGTCGCCGCGAGCTCCTTGGCGTTGGCGGGGCGCGAGTCGGCGGAGCGGCCCGGCACGACGTGGTCGACGAGGGCGTCCAGGGCGGTCCGCTTCTCCTCGGGGTCCGTGACCTGGTAGGCGGTGCCGTGGACCACCACGGAGCGGTAGTTGATCGAGTGGTGGAAAGCGGAGCGGGCCAGGACGAGGCCGTCGACGTGGGTGACGGTCAGACACACCTGAAGGCCCGGGTCCTCCTGTCCTTCCTGTCCTTCCTGTCCCCGCTGTCCCTCCTGGGCGGTGCGCGCCATGCGCAGGGGGCGGGAGCCCGTCGAGCCGTGTACGTACAGGCGTTCGCCCACGCGTCCGTAGAGCGTCGGCAGCACGACGGGGGAGCCGTCTCGTACGAAACCCAGGTGGCAGACGTAGGCCTCGTCGAGTATCGCGTGCACCGATTCGCGGTCGTACGAAGCGCGCTCCCGCGAACGGGTGGGGACGGTGCGGTCGGTCGGTGTGTAGGCGGCGCTGTCCGGCGAAGCGGTGGCGGTGGTCGGCGTCGTCTGCATGGCTCTCCCTGTACTGATCCGTCTGCTGATCCATGTGCTGCGCGTGTGCTGTGCGCGTGCTGTGCGCGTGCTCACGCGTGTGCTGCTGCTCCGCATCCGGTGCGGCGTGTTGCTGTTCTTATTGCACTAGTGCATACTGTGTTTTGTGCTAGGAGAGTATCCGATCGAAGGACGGCGTGCAGCGGATATCGCGGCCAGCGTGGAGCGGGCCGTGGGTGACGGTGGCCTGGAGCCGGGGCAACTGCTGCCGCCCATGCGTGAGTTGGCCACGCGTCTCGGGGTGAATCCCAATACTGTGGCGGCCGCGTATCGCACCCTGCGCGAGCGCGGGGTCATCGAGACGGCGGGGCGGCGCGGAAGTCGCGTACGGCCGAAGCCCGCCACGACCGCGCGCGAGCTGATCCGCGTGGACGCGCCGCCCGGGGTGCGGAACGTCTCCGAGGGCAACCCCGACCCGCGGCTGCTGCCCCCGCTCGCCGGGGCGTTCGCGGCGGCCGCGGCGCAGGGCGACGAGGAACCGGTCCTCTACGGAGAGGGGGCCGTGGACCCGGAGCTCGAACGGCACGCGCGCGTGGCCTTCGACATCGACGGGGTCCCCGCCGGGCCCGTCGCCGTCACCTCCGGGTCGCTCGACGCCATCGAGAGGGTGCTCGCCGCCCACCTCAAGCCGGGCGACGCGGTGGCCGTCGAGGACCCGGGCTGGGGCAGCCTGCTCGACCTGGTCTCGGCGCTCGGGCTGCGGACGGTCCCGGTAGCAGTGGACGACGAGGGGCCGCTGCCCGCCGATGTGGAGCGGGCCGTGGCCGGAGGTGCCCGCGCGGTCATCGTGACGGACCGCGCGCAGAACCCCACGGGCGCCGCTGTCAGCGCTCCACGCGCGCGTGGCTTGCGGAAGGTGCTCGCCGGGCACAAGGAGGTGCTGCTCATCGAGGACGACCACGGCCATGGCATCGTCGACCTGCCGCTGCACCCGCTCGCCGGGGTGACCCACAGCTGGGCGCTGGTGCGCTCGACCGCCAAGGCGTACGGGCCGGACCTGCGGCTCGCCGTACTCACCGGAGACCCCGTCACCGTCGATCGGGTCCAGGGCCGCCAGCGGCTCGGCCCCGGCTGGGTGAGCCGGCTGCTCCAGCGTGCCGTGGTGCGGCTCTGGGCCGACGGCGCGGTCGACCCCGGCGTGGTGGCGGCGTCGTACGGAGGCCGACGGGACGCGCTGATCGCGGCGCTCGCCGAACGGGGCGTACCGGCGCACGGGCGCAGCGGCATGAACGTATGGGTGCCGGTCCCGGACGAGACGGGAGCCGTGGCCCGTCTGCTGCACGCCGGCTGGGCCGTCGCCCCGGGCGCACGCTTCCGGCTCGGCGCGAGCCCCGGGGTACGGATCACCGTCGCGGGACTCGCCGACGAGGAGATCGTGCCGATGGCGGAAGCGGTGGCCTCGGCGGTCGGGCCTGCTCCGGCGCGGCGATATGAGTGAGGGGGGACGGGGCGGCGGGTGGCTACCGGCCGGGTGACGACTGGCGGTCAGGGGCCGGGTTGACTGGGGGTGTCGCGCCGCGTGGGGTCGTTGTCGTGCGCGGTCGGGACCGGGTCAGGGCCGCGCCCGCGAGGACGATCGCCGCGCCGATCGGCGTCGACCAGCTCAGGGACTCGCCGAGCACGGCGACGCCCGCGGCCGTCGCGATGACCGGGACGAAGTACGTGACCATCTGGGCGGTGGTCGGACCGACCTCGTCGACCAGCGCGTACTGCAACAGGAAGGCAAGCCCCGTGCCGAGGGCGCCGAGCGCCACGATCGCCAGCAGCGGCACCACCGGGAAGCTGGTCGGGAACGAGGTGAACAGCGGCGTCACCACCGCCAGTTCGACGGTCGCGAGCAGCAGTTGCGCTCCGGTCAGGGAGAGGGTCGAGTGGCCCGAACCGGCCAGGGTGCGGCGGACGTAGATCCAGCCGATCGGATAGCTGAGCGAGGCCAGCAGCGCCATCCCCGTGCCCGCGAAGTCGAGACCGCTGAAGCCCCGCCAGGCGCCCAGCACGGTGAGCACCCCGAGGAAGCCGATGCCGAGGCCCGCGACGCGGCGCCTGGTCGGGCGGTCCTCGGAGAGCGCGACGAGCGAGAGGGCCATGCCCCACAGCGGCGACGTCGCGTTGCAGATCCCGGCGAGCGTGGAGGGGATCGTCAGCTCCGCGTAAGCGAACAGCGAGAACGGCAGGGCGTTGAGCAGCAACGCCGCCACCGTGAGGTGCAGCCAGGTACGCGCTCCGCGCGGCAGCCGCTCCCGCTTCACCACGAGCACGGCGGCGACCACCGCTGTGCCGAACACGAGCCGCCCGAGCGTGACCTGGAAGGGCGCGTACGCCTCCGTGCCTACCTTGATCAGCAGGAAGCTGAAGCCCCAGATGAGCGAGAGGACGCCGAAGCGGACGCGCCAGTCGAGGGCGGGGCGGCCGGTCGCCTTCGAGGACGGTGTGGCGGGCGGGGTCGCGGCGGACGTGGCTGATGGGGCCGGGGCGGTACGTGGGGACGGGGCGGTGCGTGAGGCCGGGGTGGTGCGTGAGGACGGGGTGCTCATGCGTTCCACGATGCGTCCCGATGATCTCGTAGCACAAGCGAGTTTTGTTGCGCTGTATCGCGTAGCATTGCTTACATGTTGAACCTGGAGCGCCTCCGTACGCTCGACGCCCTCGCCCGGCACGGCTCGGTGAGCGGCGCCGCCGCGGGCCTGCACGTCACAACGTCCGCGGTGTCCCAGCAGATGACGAAGCTGGAGCGGGAGGTGGGCCAGCAGCTCCTCGCCAAGAACGGCCGGGGCGTGCGCCTCACCGACGCGGGGCGGCTGCTCGCCGAGCACGCCGCGCGGATCCTCTCGCAGGTCGAGCTCGCCCAGGCCGACCTGGAGGAGCAGCGCGGCAAGGCGGTCGGCGAGCTGCGGATCTCCGCGTTCCCCACGGCCATGCGCGGACTGCTGCCCGCCACGCTCTCCGCGCTCCGCGCCGATCACCCGGGGCTGCGGGTCGGCTGCCACGAACTGGAGCCGACCCCCGCGGTGTCGGCCGTGGTGCGCGGCGACATCGACATGGCGGTCGTCCTCGACTGGTACAACAAGCCGCTGCCGATCCCGGACGGCCTGGTCAAGGCGCCCCTCCTCGACGACCCCGCCGATGTCGCGATGCCCGCCGCGCATCCGCTCGCGGACCGCTCCGAAGTGGGTCTGGAGGAGTTCGCGGACGACGAGTGGATCACCTGGGGGGAGGGCGAGTTCTGCCATGAGTGGCTGATGTTCACGCTGCGCGGCAAGGGCATCGAGCCGCGCATCGCGCACCGCGCCCAGGAGCACCACACCCAGCTCGCGCTGGTCGCGGCCGGCCTCGGCGTCTGCGTGGCCCCGCAGCTGGGGCGGGACCCGATGCCGGCCGGGGTGCGCATGGTCCCCGTGCGGCACCGGGTGCGGCGCCATGTGTACGTGGTGTGGCGGGCGGACGCGGACCGGCGTCCGTCGATCAGAGCGGTGGTGGAGGCGCTGCGGGCGGCCGGGGCGGGGCTCCGGTAGGCCGGATGCCGGATGCCGGGCCACGAGCTCGTTACAGCTCCGCCAGCTTACGGAAGTCCCACGACGCGATCGCGTCCGGCGTGAGCCGGATCCACGCGTGGCGGCCGTCGTGCGGCATCTCGTCCAGGCCGAACAGTTTGCGGGCGAACAGCCGCTCAGGAACGTCCAGTTCCGGGCACGGTTCGCCCGTGCGCGGAGACTCCCCGACGAAGTCCACGGCGCCCGACAGCTCGACGCCGCGCAGCTCTCCGTACTCCTCGCCCGTGTCGACCACGACGGCGATCCGCTGATCCCGGATCAGGTCGGCCCAGCGCTTGCTGCGGGTGATCGAGTACAGCCACAGCGACGTGCCGTCCCAGGCGAACCAGAGCGTGCTGACGTGCGGGGCGCCGTCGGCGGAGACCGTCGCCACCCGGCAGGTGCGCTCCGTGGCGAGGAACGCGTCCAGCTCGTCCGGCGTCATCATGATCCTGCGGCCCCGGCGCTGTGTGACGGCCATGTGTCCTCCTGAGTGGTGTTCCGCGTGCCCGCACCTGACTCGCTCCCCGTCCCCATCCCCATCCCCGTCCCCTTCTGACTGGGCGTCAGGGTGGGCGTCACGAAAGGATGGACGCTCTTCCCTCGTGACGCAATGGCCGTTAGCCTCGCGCGGATTCCGGGCGCCCCGACTGCCCGCCGGGGGCCGGATGTCCCGGACGTCCTCGACAGGGGGAGCCATGCCGTCGTACGAACAGCTCAGGGAGATCCTCGACCCCGCCACCACGGCCCTGCTGACCGTCGAGTGCCAGCAGGGCATCGTGGGCACCGAGAGCGCGCTGCCCGAACTCGCCGAGGAGGCGCGGTCGTCCGGTGCCCTCGCCAATGTCGCGCGGCTGGTGTCCGCGGCCCACCACAGCGGCGTCCAGGTGCTGCACGCGGTCGCCGAGCGGCGGCCCGACGGGCGCGGGGCCAGCCGCAACGCCCGGCTCTTCCGCGCCGCCGAACGGCTGCCCGTGCGGCAGCTCTCGGGTACGACGGCCGTGCGGGTCGCGCCGCCGATCGACGTGGCCGACGAGGACCTCGTCGTACGCCGCCTGCACGGCCTCTCGCCCCTCGCGGGAACCGACGTCGACGCGCTGCTGCGCAACATCGGCTGCCGGACCCTTCTGGTCACCGGGGTCTCGGCCAACGTCGCGATACCCAACGCCGTGTTCGACGCCGTGAACCTCGGCTACACCGCCGTCGTGCCCGCCGACGCCATCGCGGGGGTCCCCTCCGAGTACACGCCCGCGATGGTCCGCAACACCCTCGCGCTGGTCGCCACCATCGCCGGCACGGAGGACGTCCTCGGCGCCTGGAAGGGGCCGCGCCGCGCCTAGGCGAGCTTGATCGAGTCGCCGTCCACGGAGATCTCGGCCGCGGGCAGCGGACTGGGCGCCGGGTTCTGTTTCACGCTGCCGTCGGCGATGTCGAACTTGCTTCCGTGGCAGGGGCAGTTGATGGTGCCGCCCTCGACGCTCGTCACCGGGCACTTCTTGTGAGTGCAGAGGTTCGAGAAGGCCTTGAACTCGCCCTTGGCGGGCTGGGTGACCACCACCCCCTCGTCCTTGAAGATCTTGCCGCCGCCCACGGGGATGTCCGCCGTCCTGGCGAGCACGGTCCCGGTGGCGCCGTCGCCGCCCGCCGGGGACTGCGCGCCCGCCGGTGCGGAGGAGTCCTTGTCGTCACTGCCGCACGCGGTGAGGGCGGCGGCGATCCCCGCGGCGCCGACCGTGGCCACGACGGTGCGGCGGCTGGGCCCGGAGACGGTTTCTTCGGAAGTCGTCATGCCCGGTGGTACGGCCGCGTCGGCCGCCGCGTTCAAACGCGCGGGGACTTCTTAAGGCTCGAGAACTTCTTAAGGCTCGAGAACTTCTTAGGGCTCAGGGACTTCTTAAGGCTCAGGGACTTCTCAAGCCTCAGCGACTTCTTACGCTCTCCGCCCGGCCGGTTCGCCCCCGCGCAGCACGGTCACCGTCTGTCCGTCCGGAGCCCTGCTGTCGAGCACCACGGTGTCCCCGCCGACGGCCGCCGCGTGCACGCCGGGGCCCTCGCTGATCCGCCGCAGGGCGCCGGTGCGGCGCGCGGCGTGGACTCCTCGGGCACCTCGTCCGGGGCGCGCACCGCGACCCGCGTCCCGTCCAGGCGCAGGATGTGCGGCGACGTCTCGGCGTTGGCCGTGCCGGGCCGTGAAGCCGCGCGGCACCCCCAGGGAGAAGGGGCGTGTGCGCGCGAACTGCCGAGGAAGGCCAAAGGAGTCCATGCCGGGCACTGTAGGCAGCGGGGCGAGTGATCGAACAGCTCCGGCCCGGAAGTAACCTGGGGCCATGCTCACGGAAGTCACCGCGGTCCGCTATGTCACGCCCCTGCGGGAGGGCGGATCGCTGCCCGGCGTCGTAGAGGCCGCCGACGCCGAGGGCGCGTACGCGACGTACGTCATGAAGTTCACCGGCGCCGGACAGGGCCGCAAGACGCTCGTCGCCGAGGTGGTCTGCGGGGAGCTGGCGCGCCGCCTGGGGCTGCGGATGCCGCGGCTCGTCCAGATCCTCCTCGACCCGGTGATCGGCCTCGGGGAGCCCGACCAGGAGGTGCAGGGACTTCTGAAGTCGAGCGGTGGCCTCAACCTCGGCATGGACTTCCTGTCGGGCGCGCTCGGCTTCGACCCCCTCGCGTACGACGTGGACCCGGCCGAGGCGGGACGCGTCGTCTGGTTCGACGCCCTCATCAACAACGTGGACCGGTCCTGGCGCAACCCGAACCTGCTCCTGTGGCACGGCGACCTGTGGCTGATCGACCACGGCGCGAGCATGATCTGGCACCACAACTGGCGCACCGCCGAGACCGCGGCCGCCAAGCCGTACGACGCATCGGACCACGTCCTCGCCCCCTACGGGCCCGACGTGGCGTCGGCCACGGCCGAGCTCGCCCCCCTCGTCACCGAGGAACTGCTCGCCGAGGTCACCGCCGAGGTGCCCGACGCCTGGCTGGTCGACGAGCCCGGCTTCGAGGGCCCGGACGACGTGCGCCGCGCCTACGCGGCGGCGCTGCTGCCGCGCGCCAAGACCATCCACGAGCGGATCGCGCTCGGCGAGCCGCGGCCGAAGGGGGCCACCAAGTGACGGAGCGGGACGTCTTCGAGTACGCGCTGGTGCGCGTGGTGCCGCGCGTGGAGCGCGGCGAGCAGTTCAACGCGGGCGTCGTGGTCTACTGCCGCGCCAAGTCCTTCGTGGCCGCCCGTACGCACCTCGACGAGAGCAAGCTGCTCGCGCTCGACCCGGCGGCCGACGTCGTCGGCGTCAAGGCCGCGCTCGGTGCCGTCGAGCGGATCTGCGCGGGCGGCGAGGCCGCGGGCCAGGCCGAGCGCGACGACGCGGGGCGGCGCTTTCGCTGGCTGATCGCGCCGCGCTCCACGGTGGTCCAGCCGGGGCCCGTGCACACCGGTCTGACGGCGGATCCCGAGGCCGAGGTGGACCGTCTCCTGGGCCTCTTGGTGAGGTAACAGGTCACAGCTCGCCTGTGTGCCGTTGACACCCGGTGCCAGGGCTTCTAGCGTCTCGTCCAGCTGAAGGTACTAAGCGGTCGCTCACCATCGGGGCGTACCGTAGAGCCGCATCCCAAGGGCGAGGAGAACCAGCATGTCCACCACTGAGCAGCGCGTCGCGGTCGTGACCGGAGGAGCGCGAGGCATCGGTGCGGCGACCGCCGTACGGCTCGCGGCCGAGGGCCGCGCCGTGGCCGTCATCGACCTCGACGAGGCCGCCTGCAAGGACACCGTCGCGCAGATCACCGCGGCCGGCGGCAAGGCGCTCGCGGTCGGCTGCGACGTGTCCGACGAGGCCCAGGTCGAGGCCGCCGTCGCCCGCATCGCCGAGGAGCTCGGCGCGCCGACGATCCTCGTCAACAACGCGGGCGTGCTCCGCGACAACCTCCTCTTCAAGATGAGCGCGGGCGACTGGGACACGGTCATGAACGTGCACCTGCGCGGCGCCTTCCTGATGTCCCGCGCCGTCCAGAAGCACATGGTCGACGCGGGCTTCGGCCGCATCGTCAACCTCTCCTCGTCCTCCGCGCTCGGCAACCGCGGCCAGGCCAACTACGCCGCCGCCAAGGCCGGACTGCAGGGCTTCACCAAGACCCTCGCCAAGGAGCTCGGCAAGTTCGGCGTGACCGCCAACTCCGTCGCCCCCGGCTTCATCGTCACCGAGATGACCAAGGCCACCGCCGACCGCGTGGGCATGGACTTCGAGGAGTTCCAGACCGCGGCCGCCACTCAGATCCCGGTGCAGCGCGTCGGCCGCCCCGAGGACATCGCCAACGCCATCGCCTTCTTCACGGGTGATGCCGCGGGCTTTGTCTCCGGGCAGGTCATGTACGTGGCCGGCGGCCCGCTCAACTGATCCGGAAGGCGAGATCATGGCTGTGCAGGACAGTGGGAAGACCGCGCTCATCACGGGCGCGAGCCGCGGCATCGGCTACGGCATCGCCGAGGCCCTGGTCGCCCGGGGCGACCGCGTCTGCATCACCGGACGCAACGAGGACGCCCTCAAGGAGGCCGTCGAGAAGCTCGGCTCCGACCGGGTCATCGGCGTCGCGGGCAAGGCCCACGACGAGGCCCACCAGGCCGTCGCCGTCGAGCGCATGATGGAGGCGTTCGGCCGGGTCGACTTCCTGATCAACAACGCCGGTACGAACCCGGTCTTCGGGCCGATCGCCGACCTCGACCTCAACGTGGCCCGCAAGGTCTACGAGACCAACGTCATCTCCGCGCTCGGCTTCGCCCAGCGGACCTGGAAGGCCTGGCAGAGCGAGAACGGCGGCGCGATCGTGAACATCGCCTCCGTCGCGGGCGTCTCCGCCTCACCCTTCATCGGCGCGTACGGGATGAGCAAGGCCGCCATGGTCAACCTCAGCCTTCAGCTGGCGCACGAGTTCGCGCCGAAGGTGCGCGTGAACTCCATCGCGCCCGCGGTCGTCAAGACCAAGTTCGCCCAGGCGCTCTACGAGGGCCGCGAGGCGGAGGCCGCCGCCTCCTACCCGCTCGGCAGGCTCGGCGTGCCCGAGGACATCGGGGGCGCGGCCGCCTTCCTCACCTCAGGCCAGTCCGACTGGATCACCGGCCAGACACTCGTGGTCGATGGCGGCATCTTCCTCAATGCGGGCGTCGGCTGACCAAAGCCTCACAATCCTCGGGTACGCCGTCAAAAGTGACGTACACGCGCATCAAGTGCCCTGTCGGCGCCAGCAGTTGGCCCGGCGGGGCACTGCGATATTGTCTGCCGACCCCATGGCATGGCCGATCGAGGAGCGTGCGCGTGTTCAGTGAAGTTGCCCTTGCGATGCGTGCGAGGGGTCTGCGGCAGGTGGCGGCGCTCGCGTCCATGTCACTGCTCGCGGGTTGCGGAGTGCTGTCCTCCGAGGGGCCGGACGAGGAACAGCGGATCACCGTAGGCACCATGAGCGCGCCCACCACCCTGGACCCGGCCAAGGCCTGGGACAGCTCCTGGGAGCTGTACAGGAACGTCTTCCAGACACTGCTCAGCTTCCCTTCGGGAGCCACCGAACCGGAACCGGACGCCGCCGAGTCCTGCGAGTTCACGGACGCCTCCAGCACGGTCTTCGCCTGCGAGCTGCGCGAAGGGCTGAAGTTCTCCGACGGCGACGAACTGGACGCGGCGGCCGTCAAGTACTCCTTCGACCGCATGCGCACGATCGAGGCGAAGGGCGTGGTCAAGGGCGGCCCCATGGGGCTGCTCGGCTCGCTCAAGGAGGTCGAGGCCAAGGGGGAGCGGACTGTCATCTTCCGGCTCAAGAAGGCGGACGCGACGTTCCCGTTCGTGCTGTCGACACCCGCCATGTCGATCGTCGACCCCGGCGACTACCCGGCGGACAAGCTCCGCGAGGGCAACGAGATCACCGGCTCCGGGCCGTACGCCCTGGAGGCGTACACACCCGGCCAGAAGGCCGAACTGGTCAAGAACAGTCACTACAAGGGCGCGGCCGACGTCAAGAACGACGCCGTCACCATCCGCTACTACAAGAAGTCGTCGGCGATGGTCGACGCCATCAAGGAGAAGCAGATCGACGTGACCTTCCGAGGTCTCGCCTCCGAGGACATCGTCGCCATGCAGGGCAAGGGCCGGCGCGAGCAGGACATCGAACTCGTCGAGGGCGCGGGCACCGAGATCCGCTACCTGGTGTTCAACACCAAGGACCCCTGGGCACGGAAGCTGCCGGTCCGGCGGGCCTTCGCGCAGATCGTCGACCGCGCCGCCATCGCCCACAAGATCTACAAGGACACCGTCGAACCGCTCTACTCGATGGTGCCGAGAGGGCTCACCGGGCACGCCACCGGGTTCTTCGACGACTACGGAGACCCCAGCACGGCCAAGGCCAGGAAGATCCTCACCGACGCCGGCATCAGCGCGCCCGTGCCGCTCACGCTCTGGTACACCACCGACCGTTACGGCTCGGCCACCGAGCTGGAGTTCGCCGAGCTCAAGCGGCAGCTGGAGGGCTCGGGCCTCTTCGAGATCACGCTCAAGAGCCGCCCGTGGACGGAGTTCCAGGAGGGCTACAGCAACGGCGAGTACCCGGTCTTCGGACGCGGCTGGTTCCCCGACTTCCCGGACGCCGACAACTTCATCGCGCCGTTCGTCGGCCCGAAGAACGTGCTCAACACGCCCTACGTGTCCAAGGAGATCACCGACCAGGTGCTGCCGCGCCAGCGCAGGGAGACCGACCGGAACGCGGTGGTCGACGATTTCGAGCGGGCCCAGGACATCCTCGTCGACGACGTCAGGCTGCTGCCGCTCTGGCAGGGCAAGCAGTACATCATGGCCAGTGAGGAGATCGCGGGTGGCGAACGCGCGCTCGACCCCTCGGCGATCATGATGATGTGGGAGCTGCAGCGCAAGACGAGCTGGTAGCGGGCGTCGATCGCGCCGGGCGGAGCGGGGGGCCGGGTCGATTGTCAGTGGCCGCCGGTAGGTTCTTCAGGAGAAGTGACCGCACATCGGAGGTTGTTGACGTGACCGACATCGCCATGCTGCCCGCGTCCTGGCGCGGAGTCCTCGGCGAGGAGCTGCAGAAGCCCTACTTCAAGGAGCTCACCGAGTTCGTCGAGCGCGAGCGCGCGACGGGTCCCGTCTACCCTCCGCGCGAGGAGGTCTTCGCCGCCCTCGACGCGACGCCGTACGAGCGGGTGAAGGTCCTGGTCCTCGGCCAGGACCCCTACCACGGCGAGGGCCAGGGCCACGGGCTGTGCTTCTCCGTGCGCCCCGGCGTGAAGACCCCGCCCTCGCTGCGGAACATCTACAAGGAGATGAAGGAGGAGCTCGGCCACCCCGTGCCGGACAACGGCTATCTGATGCCGTGGGCCCAGCAGGGCGTCCTGCTCCTGAACGCGGTGCTCACGGTCCGCGCCGGCGAGGCCAACTCCCACAAGGGCAAGGGCTGGGAGAAGTTCACGGACGCGGTGATCCGCGCCGTGGCCGACCGCCCCGACCCCGCCGTCTTCGTGCTGTGGGGGAACTACGCCCAGAAGAAGCTCCCGCTCATCGACGAGGAGCGGCACATCGTCGTGAAGGGCGCGCACCCCTCGCCGCTGTCCGCGAAGCGGTTCTTCGGCTCGCGCCCCTTCACGCAGATCAACGAAGCGGTGGCGGCGCAGGGGCACGAGCCGATCGACTGGCGGATTCCCGACCTCGGCTGAGAGCGCTCAGCCGCCGATCGGGATCGTGTAGTCGAAGGTGTACGGGGTGGACTTGTCCCCGTGCCGCGCGGTGAACGTGCCGGTACCAGTGAGCCCGGCCAGCTCACCGGTGCCCGAGCCGGACAGCACGGTGAAGGCGCACTCGATGCCGTCGTCGACGAACGAGCCCTGCTGCTCGATGATGAACGAACCCTTGTGGCCGTCGAGCGTGCCCTCGATGAACTCGTAGCCGACATAGCCGCCCGTCGTCCCGCTCGTATACGCGATGGTGTACTCGCACGAGGTGCCCGCCGCCTCGATGGCGCCGGTGTAGTCGTTGGTGACGGCGGCGTGGGTGATGCGGGCGCCGCCGTCCGCGCCCGCGACGGGCTGCTCGTTCCAGGCGGCGAAGGTGAAGGTGCCGGCGGTGGTCGCGGTCATGGGGGTCCTCCTGGGAGCGGTGCGTCGCTGGTTCGTTTCTGCTTGCGAGGAGGACTCTGCCGGACGTACCTGACATCTTCTGTCAGGTACGTCCGGCACGGCACACTTGGGCCCCATGCGCGCCGACCGGCTCCTCGCCCTCCTTCTGCTGCTCCAGAACCGCGGGCGCATGACCGCGCCGGAACTCGCCGGGGAGCTGGAGATCTCGGTCAGGACCGTCTACCGGGACGCCGAGGCGCTCGCCGCCTCCGGGGTGCCCGTCTACGCGGAGCGGGGCCCGGCGGGCGGCTTCCGGCTCCTCGACGGCTACCGCACCCGGCTGACCGGCCTCACCGACGACGAGGCCGACTCCCTCGCCCTCGCCGGGATGCCCGGGGCCGCGGCCGACCTCGGCCTCGGCGCGGAACTGGCCACCGCCCAGCTGAAATTGACCGCCGCGCTGCCCACGGGCCTCGGGGAGCGGTCGCGGCGCATCCAGGAGCGCTTCCACCTCGACGCCGCCGCGTGGTTCCGCACCGCCGACCCGGCGCCACGGCTCGCCGCGGTCGCCGAAGCCGTGTGGCGGCAGCGGGTGCTGCGGGGGCGCTACCGGCGCTGGGGCGGCGAGGTCCAGCGGGAGCTGCACCCCTTGGGGCTGGTCCTCAAGGCGGGCAACTGGTACCTGGCGGCGGCCGTCGACGGTGACGTACGTACGTATCGGGTGTCGCGGTTCCTGACGGTGACGATGGCGGAGGAGACCTTCACGCGCCCCGCGGACTTCGATCTGGTGGCGTACTGGGAAGAGGCGTCACGCGGCCTTGAGGCTCGGGTGCTGCACAGCACCGCGCGGCTGAGGGTCTCCCAGGTGGGGCTGCGGCTGCTGCCCGCCATGTTCGGGGCGGCGGGGGCGCGGGCGGTGGAGGGGGCGGCTGCGGCCGACGCGGACGGCTGGGCCGAGGTCGACCTAGAAGTGGAGGCGCTACCGGTGGCCGTGAGCGACATTCTCCGGCTCGGCCTGGAGGCGGAGGTGCTCGGGCCGTCCGAGCTGCGCGCCGCGGTGATCAGGAGCGTCACCGGGCTGGCCCAGCGGTACGCGTGAGCGCCGCCGCCTGTGAACGTGCCTGACCGCGATTGTCAGTGGTGGCGGCTAGCGTCGTGAGGGATGGGGGCGATGGCCGTACGACCATGGAGGACTCGGTGACGGAGCAGCAGGAGCAGACGGCGGAGGACGCGATGATGACGCGGATCGGGCAGGCGGTCATGCTCCATCACGGCGGAGACCGCGAGGAGGCGCAGGACCGCTTCCTCGGCCTGTGGGGGGAGATCGGCGAGGACGGTGACGCGCTGCACCGGTGCACGCTCGCGCACTACATGGCGGATACACAGGAGGACCCCTCGGCCGAACTGGCGTGGGACCTGCGGGCGTTGTCGGCGGCGGACGAGCTCACGGACGAGCGCCTGAACGCGCACCACCAGTCGCTCGCGGTGCGCGGCTTCTACCCCTCCCTGCATCTGAACCTCGCCGCTGACTACGTGAAGCTGGACCGCCCCGAAGCGGCCCGGAGCCATCTGCGCCGGGCCCGCGGCGCGGTGGACGCGCTGGAGGACGACGGATACGGCAACGGCATCAAGGAGGCCATCGCGAGGCTGGAGCGGGAGGTGGGGGAGGGGAGCGAGGAGGAGTGAGGAGGAGTGAGGAGGGGCGAGGGGTAGTGCTAGGTGACGGGGCGGGGGTCTTTCAACGGCCGTATGTCTCCCGGCAGATGGTCGACTGGGGGCTTCCCGGCTCCCAGCCTCCATACGCCTCGCCGAGCGCGCACACGTCGACGGTGGGGAGCTGCGAGGGCGGGGCGGGGCGGGTGGCCCCCGCGTCGGGTCGGGCCGCGGCGGGTCTGCGCACCGGCGGCGGCTTCGGTGGCTCGGAGCGGGGCCGAGGGACGGTGGGGCGGGCGTCGGCGACAGGGGTCCGCGGCGCGGGGCGACGGGGCGGGTCCATGCGCTGTAGCGCCTCCCGCCCGGGGGGCTGCTCGACCCGCGGCCGGCTTCTCCCCTCGGTGCGGGGCGCGGTCGGCGACGCGGTGGCCGAGGCGGGGGCGGGCCTGGCCGACCGCTCGACGCTCACGCACCCGGAGGCGGCGGCCGTGACGGCCAGGGAGGCGAGGAGCGCGGCGGCGGCAGTGGCGGTGGCGGTGGTGGTGGCGGGCGGTCGATGCATCCCCCCAACCCTCCAGGGCCCGGGGGCTTTTGGGGCTGAGATGTGGGGGAGGTTGCCCCGCATGGGTGACGGGGAGGCGGGTGGGCGGGGGTGGGCAGAGCGCGGCAGACGCACTGGTGACGTCATGGGGTCATGGCGACGTCACTCGGGAAGCATTCCGCGCAGCAGCTCCCTCGCGCTTGCCCGGAGGGCTTCCTCCGTCGGCGCCGTGGCGTGGTAGGAGCCCGCCACGCAGGAGAACATCATGCCGTCGCACCAGGCCACCAGGGAGAGCGTGTGGCGTTCCGGGGTGGGGGAGCCCGCTGACCTCAGCAGGGCCTCAAGAGGCTCCCTGAACTGGGCGCCGGCCGCGTCGTAGTAGGCGCGCAGCTCCGGTCGGCGCGTGGCTTCGAGGGCCAACTCATAGCGGGAAAGGAGGAGTTGACGGTGGTCGCCGGTCAGGTAGCGGTGCAGGGCCAGGGCGAGCCCGGCGGCGAGGTGGTCGCGGCCGGCCGCCGGGTCCGGCAGTTCGGCGGGGTCGAGCACCTCCGCCTCCCGCTCCGCCTGCCGCCGCACCGCCGCCTCCAGGAGGGCGAGGCGCGTGCGCGCGTGGTTGGACGTCGAGCCTTGCGGCAGCCCCGCCGCCTCGTCGACGGCCCGGTGTGTGAGGCCGCGCATGCCGCGTTCGGCGAGCAGGGTCAGGGCGGTGTCGGCGATCAGTTCGGTGCGGGGCGACCCCGTGCTGCGTACGGACATGACGGAAACCTTACCCGGCCGCACTACGGCTGTAGTACGGTCTACTCACCGCGTCACTACAGCTGTAGTGACGGGAGGGCGACGCGTACGCGGCCGCCGTGTGCGGTACAGCAGCCGCCGTGTGCGGTTACAGCAGAGGAGGAGCCATGAAGCAGCAGCCCCACGCAGTGGTCATCGGCGGTGGCATCGGCGGGCTCACCGCGGCCATCGGCCTGCACGAGTCCGGCTGGAGCGTCACCGTCCTGGAGCGCGCCGCCTCCCTTGAACCCGTCGGCTCCGGCATCGGGCTCGCCCCCAACTCCCAGCGCGCCCTGGACGTCCTCGGCCTCGGCGACCGCGTACGCGCCCTGTCCTCCTGGCAGGGCCAGATCGGCATGCGGACCCGGAACGGCCGCTGGCTGGTGCGTACGAGCGCGGCCGAGGCCGACAGGACGTACGGCGGAACGCTCGTGATGCTGCACCGCGCGACCCTCGTCGACCTGCTGGTCTCCGCGCTGCCCGACGACGCCCTGCGCACCGGCGTGCGCGCCCGCCTCTCCGACCCCGGCACCGCCGACCGCCGGGCCGTCGTCGCCACCGACGACGGGGACATCGAGGCGGACCTCGTCGTGGGCGCAGACGGCATCAACTCCGCCGTGCGTACGGCCCTTTTCCCGGCCCACCCCGGACCCGTGTACGCCGGTTTCACCGCATGGCGGTTCGTCATACCCGCGCCTGAGACGCCCTTCGCGCCGCACGAGACGTGGGGCCGCGGCGGCGTATGGGGCACGCAGCCGCTCAAGGACGGCCGGGTGTACGCGTACGGCACGGCCCGGCTGCCCGAAGGCGGCAAGGCGCCCGACGGTGAGAAGGCGGAGCTGCGGCGGCGCTTCGCCGACTGGCACGACCCGATCCCCGAGCTGATCGACGCCGTCAGGACCGAGGACATCCTGCGCAACGACGTCCGCCACCTTCCGGCACCGCTCGCCGCCTTCCACCGGGGCCGCGTCGCCCTCGTCGGGGACGCCGCGCACGCCATGACGCCGAGCCTCGGACAGGGCGGCAACCAGGCCATCGAGGACGGCGTCGTGCTGGCCCATCACGCGGCGCCCGGCGGCGACCTCGGGGCGGGCCTCGCCGCCTACAGCGCGGCGCGGGTCCCCCGTACCACGGAGATCGTCCGGCGGGCCGCGCGCGCCTCCCGCGTCACACACCTGACCAGCGCCCCGCTCGTCGCCGTACGCGACGCCCTGATCTCCACGGCGTCGCGGTTCGGCCCGAACCTCATCCTGCGCGGCTTCGCCTCCATCGCCGACTGGCGACCACCGCAGGCCCCGTATGCTGCGGGAACGGCGACCGAAGCGTCCGCGCGCACCGCGCGGGCGCCGGGGCGCGAGCCAGCACAGCGGTAGCAGTAGTGGTAGCGCTATTAGGGAGACAGTGGTGAAGGTCGGCTGCATCGGACTCGGTGACATCGCACAGAAGGCGTATCTGCCTGTCCTCACCACCCGGCCCGGCGTCGAGCTGCATCTGCAGACGCGCACGCCCGCGACGCTCGCCCGGGTCGCGGGCGTCCACCACATCCCGGACGCCCACTGCCACACCGACCTGGACGCGCTGCTCGCCCAGGGCCTCGACGCGGCCTTCGTGCACGCGCCGACCGCCGTGCACCCGGAGATCGTCACCCGGCTCGTCGAGGCGGGCGTGCCGACGTACGTCGACAAGCCGATCGCGTACGAACTCGCCGACTCCCAGCGCCTGGTGGAGCTCGCCGAGGAGCGCGGGGTCAGCCTCGCCGTCGGCTTCAACCGCCGCTACGCGCCCGGTTACGCCCAGTGCGTCGAACACCCGCGCGAGCTGATCCTGATGCAGAAGAACCGCGTCGGGCTGCCCGAGGACCCGCGCACGCTCGTTCTGGACGACTTCATCCATGTCGTGGACACGTTGCGTTTCCTGGCGCCGGGGCCGATCGATCACGTCGGCGTACGCGCGCGGGTCGTCGACGGGCTCATGGAGCATGTCGTGCTGCAGCTGGCCGGCGACGGCTTCACCGCGCTCGGCGTCATGAACCGGCTGAGCGGGTCCACCGAGGAGATCCTCGAAGTCTCCGGGCAGGACACCAAGCGGCAGGTGCTCAACCTCGCCGACGTCATCGACCACAAGGGCCAGCCGAGTGTGCGGCGGCGCGGCGACTGGGTGTCGGTGGCCCGGCAGCGCGGCATCGAACAGGTCGTCGTCGCCTTCCTCGACGCCGTGCGCGCGGGCAAGGTGCTCAGCGCCCGGGATGCGCTGGCGACTCATGAACTGTGCGAGCGCGTGGTCCTCGCGGCTCAGGGAGAGGGCGCCTGAGGCGTCCGAGGCTCCTGAGGCGTCCGAGCCGTCCGAGCCGTCCGAGCCGTCCGAGGCGTCCGACGCTCCTGAGGTGCCCGGGGGTTTCCGAGGCGCCCGGGGAGCCCGACGCGCTTAAGGCGTCCGGGGCGGCCGAGGTGCCCGAGGTGTCCGTCGCGCCCGAGGCGCTTGGTGGCCCGCGCGCCCTCGGCCGCGCAGAGCACCGCGAGCACCACGAGTGCGCCGTGCAGGGGCCAGTCACCCCACCTGACGTACGCCGTCACCCCCTCTCCGAGCGGAACGTCGTACACCGCGACGGCGCTCGCCGAGGTGCCGAGCGGGGTGCCGACGCGTGAGCCGTCCGGGGCGTAGACCGCGGAGACGCCGGTCAGGGTGGCGTGCACCATCGGGCGGCCCGTCTCCGCGGCGCGCACCGCCGCGAGCGAGGCGTGCTGCTCGGGGGCCCAGCTGGCCTGGAACGACGACGTGGCGGACTGGGCGAGTAGCAGCTCGGCGCCGTCCCGGGTGAGGTGACGGCTCATGTCGGGGAACGCCGACTCGAAGCAGACCAGGGGCCCGACCCGCAGGCCGTGCCCGGCGTCCATCACCACCTGGCGGTCGCCGCGCCTGCGGTCCTCGCCGGCGGCCTTGCCGACGGAGGTGGCCCAGCCGAGCAGGGAACGCGCCGGTATGTACTCCCCGAAGGGTACGAGCCGCATTTTGTCGTAGCGGTCGCCGGTCGGCCCGTCCGGGCCCACGAGCACGGAACTCTTGAAGATGCCGGGCCGGTCGGAGCGGCGCGCGTCCACGTTCACCAGGATGTCCGCGCCGACCTCGCGGGAGAGCGTCGCGACGCGGCGGGCCATGTCGGGCCGGTCGGCCAGGTCGAAGCCGACGCTGCTCTCACCCCACACGACCAGGTCCAGGTCCGGCTCCCGCCCAGCGAGCGAGCGGGTCAACTCCTCCTCGCGGGCGAACCGCTTCTCGGGTCCCGCGATGCCGTCGATGACACCGGGCTGCACGACGGCCACGCGGACTCGCCCGGCGGCGTCGGGCCGGGGTGCCCAGACCCACGCCGCGGCGGCGGCGACGGCGACGACTGCGAGGGCGAGGAGGCCGGTCAGGGCGGCGGGGCCGCTGGGGGCGGGGCCGCGGTGGGAGGGGCCTGTAGGGGGTTTGGGGGCGGTAGGAGGTGTGTGCCACGTGGCTTTGGGCACTGCCGCCGCGGGCCGCGCGGCTTTGAGCGGGGCCGCCCCGACAGCGCCGGGCGCCTCCCGCCTTTCGGGCACAGGCGCCTCCCACTCCCTGCCAGACCCGACCGCCTCGCCGCCCCGGGAGGCACGGCACGCCGTCGCCCTGCGCATCGTCCTTGCGGCGGGCGCCCGGCCCTGGGTCCACGCCACGACGAGCAGGGCGAGACCCGTGTTGACGGTCACCAGCAGCGCGCTGACCAGCCACACCCCGCCCACTGAGGCGAGCCGCAGAGCCGGAGGCAGTTGCCATTGGCTGGAGCCGAGCAGGCCCCATGGGCCGCCCAAGCCCTCCCAGGACCTGACCAGTTCCACCATCAGCCAGCCCGAGGGCAGGACCAGCAGCGCGGCCGCGGCGCGCCCGAGTGTCGGCACGCCGCCGAGGAGCCGCCGCACCAGCCAGCCCCACGGTGCCCACAACAGGCCGAGCAGCGCGGCGATGACGACCGTGAAGACATGCAGGCTCGGCAGCAGCCAGTGATGCACGGCGACCATGAAGCCGAGCCCGCCGAGCCAGCCGTCGGCCATGGCCCGCCGCCCGGTCGGGGCCGTACGGGCCAGGAGTATCCACGGCACCAGTGCGACGTACGCGAACCACCACAGCGACGGCGCGGGGAACGCGAGGGCGGGCAGCGCCCCGGCCAGGACGGCGAGGGCGCCTCGCCACCGGCGTGACGCGAGCAGCCGCTCGGCGCGCGGCCCGAGCCGCCCCCACCGGCCGTCGCCGAACAGATCCATGCAGCGCCTCCCTCGGTCCCCGACGCCCGATCGTGTACCCAGTGTGCGCGCCCCCGACGATCTAGAACAGTGGGCGTTTGTTCGGGTTCGGACCGCGTGAGCCGAGCGACGGCGAGGGACAGAGAGCGGCAGGCAGCGGCAGAGACTCATGGGGAGGGGCCTTGGTGGCGTCAGCCGCCGGCAGGCGTGGCGCGCGGCTGCTCGCTGACGCGGCGCCACTTCTCCCGCACGGTCACCTCGCGCAACCGCCAGCCGCCGTGCGTACGCAGCAGCGCGAAGGCGTAGCGCCCGCCGCAGACGAAGTCGGGCGCGGTGGAGGTCGCGGCGCCGTCGGCGGGGTCCGCGAACCGCATGGGGTTCACGTAGTCGGCCTGTACGCGCGCGGTGTCGCCGATGTCCTGGTCCAGCGTGCCGAACTCCAGCCTGCGGTTGACGATCAAATGCTGGCGCATCGGGAACATCCGCATCGTCTCGGCCAGCCACGCGGCCACCTCGGCGGACCCTCCCTCGATGCCGCCCGCCGAGCGGTAGTCGGCGCGTCCTTCTGGGGCGAACAGCTGTTGGTAGGCGTCCCAGTCACCGTCGTCGACGGTCACCGCGTACTCGGTGATGAGGGCATCGATGGCCAACCGGTCGATCACGGCGGCCAGTTCCACGCGCTGCGTCATCGGCTCAGTGTTGGGTACGACGGGGGCCGAGCCAAGGGGCGTGCAGCGATGAAGATTGCGTGGGGGACGGCGCGGCCGCGTCAAGAACGCGGGTGACCGTGGTGTTGATCGACGTCGGCGAGCGCGCGGCTGATCAGGTCATGGATCAGGAACTCCCCGGGTGCACGGTTCTCCTTGAGCCGGTGAAGGTCTCCAGGGCCGAACCAGCCGTACGCGCTGTGCTTGGACCACTCGAGAGCGGGGCGGCTCAGGTCTCCCTCGACATCGACGACGTAATCGGCCTCACGCCGCACACCACCGCCGTCGTCCCCCGTCCAGCCGGCCACGCCGAGAAACCGACGCACATGCCGCAATCGCCAGCCGGTCTCTTCCTCGATCTCGCGTGCGAGAGCGTCCAGCAGCGTCTCCCCGGGCTCGACATGCCCGCCGACGATGTCCCAGCTGTCGGGGAAGAGGCGGCGGTCGGGCCCCCGCTTCTGGGCGAAGGCCTCGCCCCGTTCATTGAGGACGACGGCGCCGACGGTCCAGGTCTCGCCGGCCGGGGGGACGGGCACGTGCACGTCCGGGCCGACGCCGTACGACGGCACGTCAAGCGGCCTTCACGATCTCTGAGCGGACCGCGGCCGCCCACTCCGTCACCAGTTGCTCGTACTCTCTGCGCTGTTCGGCGGTGAGGCGGCCGCCCGCGCGCAGCCACAGGCCGCGGATCCGCTCGTTCAGTTCGACGGAAGACCGCACGGAACCATGGGGTGGTGGGGTTAAGGGCATGGCGTCAAGCCTAGGGGATGGCTACGACATTCGGAACTGTCAGCTACCACACACCTCCGTGGGGTGATCGATCCCCGCTGTCTCCCCTCAGGTCGCCGCCCTCATACCGGTGTGGAACGGTAGAAAAACGACTCGGCATCACGTGCCGGACGTTCCTATCGAGCGATCGAGAAAGGTGGCGGCATGTCCTCGAAGCGACGCCGCAAGAAGAAGGCCCGCCGCAATCACGCGGCCAACCACGGCCGGCGCCCTCAGTCCTGAGCAGGCCGGGCCGACGCCCGCGCCGCCCCAGGAGACCCGCTCAACCAGTCGCCCCGAGGGGGTGGCGCGGCAACGCGGCGACGGCTCCACTTAGGCACCGTGTCAGGCCCGCCCGGTGCGGGCCTGACACCTATCCGGCCACCGCCGTGTCACAACGGCGTCACCGTGCCTTCACGGCCTCCCCACATGCCCGATGATGCCCTCTCAGCACATGCGCATCCCAAGGGGGATCATGCACACCCGCACCGCCATCGCCGCACTCATCACCAGCGCCGGCCTGCTCGCGCTCACCAGCTGCGGCCCCGACAACGGCACGAGCACCGGCACGAGCACCGGCACGAGCACCGGCACCGCCAAGGACAAGCCCGCCGCCGCTCACGACGCCGTCGGTAAGGCCGAGACAGCCGCCCTTGCCGACATGACCGGCAAGGGCCTCCAGTCCGCACAGGACCAGGCGCAGGAAGCGGGCTTCTACGGCCTCAGCTCACACGACGCGCTCGGCCGCGACCGGATCCAGGCCTTCGACCGGAACTGGAAAGTCTGCTCGCAGACCCCCAAGGCCGGCGAACACTCGACCGACACGAAGGTCGACTTCGCGACGGTCAAGCTAGAAGAGACCTGCCCGGCCAAGGGCGTCGGCGGCGACGAGCCGGAGTCCGCGGGGGCGAAGATGCCGGACTTCAAGGGCAAGGCCGTCAAGGTCGCGCGTGGCGCGCTCGACACCGGGACGAGCGTTACCGTCAACGACGCCTCCGGGCAGGACCGCTTCATCCTCATGGAATCGAACTGGCAGGTGTGCTCGCAGGAGCCGGCTGCGGGCGCGAAGCTCGACGGGCGGCCGGTGACGTTCTCCGCAGTGAAGTTCGACGAGTCCTGCTGACCAGCCGCATGACCGGTTCGGCCACTCCCCGGCGCACCGCGTCCAACCCGCCGATTCCCCCGCATGCGGACTCAGTACACCCATGCTGACCAGCACAATCAGCCCGAGTCCGAGCAGGAGCCGGTAGTAGACGAACGGCATGAAGCTATTGGTCGTGATGAACTTCATGACGGGTTCATAGGTCGAGGTCCTGAGTGCCTTGACCTGCTGTTTCCGCCACTCTTCAAGATTGAGTGGGAGAGAGGGGGCACCGTCCAGCGTTCTCCTCGCTCGCCACGAAGCGCAGCCACCTGGTTTGCAGCGAATCGGCAATCTCCTGCTCCATGCGTCACCTGTGCGAACGCGGTCTGACCGGGGTCCGGCTCGTCATCGGCGACCACCACCTGGGCCTGGTCAAGGCCATCCGCAAGGTCACTGGAGGCCTGTGTCACCCAGGAGGCGGTCGGGTGCGCCGTCGCGCCCGGGATGCGGATGCGCCGGCCGGCGTGCGCGATCACCGCGAACACGTACAGCCGCGCCCCGGACAGAAGGAAGGCTGAGATCTGACATCGGACCGCATCCGGAGGCCGAGTCTGGCGCACGAACTCCGCGGCCGCCACTCGACTTCCGAATACGTTCCGAATACTATGGGTGCATGGCCATCGCAGCAGACCTTCCCGTGGCGACTCGGCGCTCCTCGGACCTGAGCAAGCACTCCGCCGAGGTCTTCGCCGAGGCCGAGGATCACCCCGTAACGGTGACCCGGCGCGACGGCGAGGCTCTGGTCCTGATGTCGCAGCGCGAGGCCGAGGGTCGTGCCCGCTTGCTGAACTTTGCCGCGCAGCTCATCACCGTCACGCTCGATGACCGTGGCTCGCTCGCCGAGCGGATGTCCAAGGCCTTTCCTTGGATGCTCGCGCTGTCGCCGGCCGACCGGGAGTCCTGCGCGCAGGACCTCGTCGATGCGGCGCGCGCGTCGTTCTCCACCGACCAGCCGCACCTTGCGATCGCAGAGCTGACCTCCTGGAAGGAGACGGCCACCGCCGTCGCGGCCGGGCTCAGCAGCGGCAGCGACGGTCTGGAGTGGCTCGACGACGATGAGACCGTGGAGCGTCCCTGACCGTGGCGGCCGCCAGGAAGGGCGAGCTGGTTCCTCGCCCTCCGAAGAAGATCGAATATGAGATCCGCTTCGCCACAGCCGACGCGCAGAAGGGATGGCGCGACCTCGTCGCGACGATCCGCAACTCCATGACGGAGACCTGGGACATCCTCACGCGGACGCCACTGTCCACGACGCCGACGAACTATCGGCTCAAAGGTGAGCTCGGCGTCATCGAGCGTGGTGGCGCGACCCATGAGAGGTGGCAGCACAAACCGACTGCGAAGGGCACCGCGCGCATCTGGTTCTACGTCCACGAGCGCCCGGTCTTCCTGGAGCAGGTGCACACGAGACACCCGAACGAGACGAAGTAGGCCAGCTTCGTAGCGTCGCACATCGTCGGTGAGCGCGCATCTGAGTGGGATGGTCGCTGTGTGACTGTCGCGGCTGGGGACTTTGAGCCTTTTCCAACCTCACGCTGATGCGTGGTGAAGGACGAGGACGGCCTTCACCACGTCGGTGATTCGGTTGGTGCTGCAGCGGAGTTTCCGCAGGAGGCGCCAGCCCTTGAGGGTGGCCATGGCCCGCTCGCCGAGGCAGCGGATCTTGGCGTGGGTGGTGTTGTGGCGACGCTTCCATCGCTTGAGTCGGCGGCCCCGGAAGGGGACTCGGATGTGCCGTCCGGCGCCTTGGTACGCCTTGTCCGCCCAGCACTTCAGTCCCGCGGCGGCGAGTGCGTCGACGATCCCGCGCTAGCGGTGGTTTGTTGACGGCGGGTTGTGGTGGCGGTAGGCCGGAGTGAGAGCCTCAACGTCCCGCTGTGGAGCTTGAGATGACCAAGCGATTACCGTGTCCGCCTGCGCCGGGACCGCTGGAAGCCTACGCCGCGAGTTTCGACGATCTCTTCGAGACGTTGGCCCAGCGGCGGGGCTTTCGGGAGTATCTGGCCGGGCTGCTGCTGCCGCGGGACCGGAACAAGACGCTGACCTGCCTGGCCGGTACGGAGCCCGTGGTTGGAGCCCAGCACGCGGCTGTGCAGCGACTGCAGTTCTTCCTGTCCGAATCGACCTGGGAGCAGGAAGCGGTCAACGCCCGACGGCTTCAGCTGCTGCTGGCCGACCCGGCGAGCGCCCCGCACCCGGGCGGGGTGCTGGTGACCGACCATTCGGGGGACCGCAAGGACGGGAAGGCAACCGCGCACGTCGGCAAGCAGTATCTCGGCTCGGTCGGGAAGATCGACCGCGGCGTGGTCACGGTGACCACGTGCTGGGCCGACGAGCGCCTCTACTACCCGCTTCACGCCGTGCCCTACACCCCCGCCAACCACTTGCCTGGTGGCAAGAACGATCCGACCTTCCGCACCAAGCTGCAGACCGGAGCTGCCCTGGCCCGCGCCGCGAAGGCAGCGGGCGTGGTGTTCCGGGCGGTCGTCGCCGACTGCGCCTACGGCGACCACACCAGCTTCTGCTCCGAACTGTCCGATGCTATGCTCGCCTGCCGTTCGTGATGGCCCTCAAGCGCGGTCACGGCACCTGGCAGTACAGGGACGCCTTCCGGCCCGTGGACGCCGCCCGCGAACTGGCCTGGCACGGCCCCGAACAGCCCCGGCGACTGGCAGCCGTTCACGCGCGCCTTCCGCGACGGACACACCTCCACCTGGTGGGCCGCCGACGCCCAACTGGGCTGGTGGGGACCCAACGGCGTGGTCCGGCTGGTGGTGACGACCACCGACCCGGCCACCCTGCCCGAGACCTTCACCTGGTACTTGGCCACCAACCTGCCCAGACCCGGCTCATCCCGCGGGGCCCACAGCCGGCACCCGGCCGCCGACCTGGCCGAAGTGGTGCGGATCTACGGGCTGCGGCACTGGGTCGAGCAGAGCTACAAGCAGGTCAAGGACGAACGGCTGGGCCGACTTCCAGGTCCGCTCCGACACCGCCATCCGCCGCCACCAGACTCTGGTCAACTGCGCGTTCAGCTTCTGCTGGAACACCTGGTTCACCCCAGACCCACCCGCCGGCGAACCGGAGCCGGCTCCCGCTCCCGCTCCCGAGAGGGGGCACTCAGCCGCCCCACCAACCTCAGACGGCCTGTTGGCCCCAGGCCATCCACGCCGTCCGTGGCTGGCTGACGCCCTGGGCCATGCTGCAACGCTACCGGTGAGCCTGGACGACCAGGCCCCCGCCCGCCGGACTCCAGGCCCTGCTCGACAACGTCAGCACCGGCAGACCTCTTGATCTCTATCGCCCGGTCTAACAAACCACCGGTAGGGACTTGTCGGCGGGGTGTTCTACGGACCACGGAAGTGCTGGTCATGGAGGAACGGAGCAACGTTGAGCACGCCTCACGCGTATTTGGGTCGGTATCGATGCCGGCAAGGGGCACCACTGGTCGGTCGCCGTCGACGCCGACGGCCAGACGCTGTTCTCGACGAAGGTGATCAACGACGAAGCGCAGATCCTGACGCTCATCGACACGGCCCGCGAGCGGGCTGGTGAAGTGCGGTGGGCGGTGGACATCTCCGGCCGCGCCTCCACGCTGCTGCTTGCCCTGCTGATCGCCCACGGGCAGCAGGTGGTCTACGTGCCCGGCCGGACGGTCAACCGGATGACCGGCGCCTACAGGGGCGAGGGCAAGACCGACGCCAAGGACGCCCGCGTCATCGCCGACCAGGCCTGCATGCGCCGGGACTTCGCCCCGCTGCACACACCGCCGGAGCTGGGCAGCGCGCTCCAGGTCCTGACTCACTACCGAGCCGACCTGATCGCCGACCGGGTCCTCATCAACCGGCTCCGTGACCCTGCTGGTCCGTATCTGTCCCGCCCTGGAGCGGGCCTTTGACTACTCCGCAGACGGCTGACGACCGTGCGGCGGCCGGAGTCCGGGCGACCGGCTACATGGCCGCGCAGACCGCGATGATGCGGCCCGGACCATCCCGTGACTACCACCTCAAGAAGCGGGCCGAGGGGCTGCTGCACACTCAAGCCCTGCTCTCGCTTGCCCGCCGCCGGGGCGACGTGCTCTGGGCGATGCTGCGCGACAAGAGGCTGTTCACCTCCGTCCCGCCGGTCACACAGGCGGCTTGACACGGTCATTGAGTAATCTGATCTCCTGACGGCGACTCCCCGAAGGGGAGAAGATCGGGCTACGGCCGTCCGGCTGACGTCGCGGAGTCTTGGTGCCACCGGAACCCGACATTGAGTAGGACGCTGGGGACCCGTCGTCAGGCACCCGGAAGTGTTGCTTCGAGCATGTGAATCTGATTCTTTTGCCTGCTTGGTCCCCGCCGGACGGCTGCTTCACAACCGCACACCGCACGAGGGGAGGACCGGGGCATGGACGTGGTCCACGAACGATGCGCCGGAATCGACATCGGCAAGGCGGACGTGAAGGTCTGCGTCCGCGTCCCGGGATCGGGCAAACGCCGCCGCAAGGAAATCCGTACGTTCTCCACCATGACCCGTGACTTGCTGGCGATGCGGGACTGGCTGCTCGCCGAACAGGTCACCGTGGTCGGCATGGGAGCCACCGGCTCGTACTGGAAGCCGGTGTTCTATCTGCTGGAGAACGACATCGAGTGCTGGCTGCTGAACGCCCGGCACATGAAGAACGTGCCCGGCCGCAAGACCGACGTCGCCGACTCCGAGTGGATCTGCAAGATGGTCGAACACGGCCTGGTGCTCCCCTCGTTCGTTCCGCCGCCGGCCATCCGGCAACTGCGGAACCTGACCCGCTACCGCACCAAGGTGGTCCGCGAACGGACCCGCGAGGCCCAGCGGCTGGAGAAGCTCCTGGAGGACTCGGGGATCAAGCTGTCCGCGGTCGTCTCGGACCGCGCGATGCTGGAGGCCCTGATCGCCGGGGAGCGCAACCCGGAGATCCTCGCCGAGATGGCCCTCGCCAGCATGCGCACCAAGCGTCAGGTCCTCGCCCAGGCGCTGACCGGCCAGTTCACCGACCACCATGCCTTCCACGCACGCACCATGCCCGAACGGATCGACGCGGTCAGGGCGACCGAGGCCCGCCTCAGCGAGGAGATCGCCCGCCAACTCGCTCCGTTTCGGCGCCAGATCGAGCTGCTGGTCACCGTCCCCGGCGTCAGCACCCGCTCGGCGGAGATGATCCTGGCCGAGATCGGCGCGGATATGGCCCGCTTCCCGTCGGCCGCCCACCTGGCCTCGTGGCCGCAGCACAGAGCAGAACAGGAAACAGCGCACAGCGAGGCATACGGCAAGCTCCTGCAGTTCCTCTACTCCGCTTCGGATGCCACCATGCCGGACGGATCAGATATTCGGGACCCGTGAGCTTGGGGTATTCGGACACTCGCAATACCCGACTCCACCATTATCACGCAGCCGCGACGGCATCCACGAACTCCTCGACATCGAGACCGCCCGCGCCACCGCCGACACCCTCACCACTCTGAACGAGGACCTGGGCGGCGGAGCGGGCATCTCCGGTCCGGCCGCATGGCGTGCGGTTCAGGCCGCTGCCCAGAGCCCTGCCTTCGCCGGATCCATCCGCACCCCCCGCCAGGCCCGCGACATCCTCGACAACCCCGCCCTGACCGTCTGCAGCAACCCCCGGTCCCTCCTGATGTGCGTGTACCAACGCGACCGGGCGCTCTGCCACCGCACGGATCCCGCGGACAGCCCCAACCTGGACCGCTGCCAGCCGACATGCGCGAACATAGCTGGCTCTGTGGGGAGCCCTGCGGCTCCGCACCACCTTCAGGAAGATGGTCCGCTCGAGCGCTGATCGGCAAGGTTGCCCTGCACCCCTATCGGGACCGGGCATCTGCTGTCTGGGCACTTCGCCGTGATGGCGGAGACAATCGGTGGGCCGGCTGAAGTGATGCTCGGGCCGCGTCGCCACCACGCTGCGAGCCCGGTGCCTGCGTCCGTGTCGTGTCCGGGGCAGCGGCGGTGCTGCCCGCTGCCGTAGTCAACACTGTGCCGGTCAGGGAGTTCGTCCATCAGGGGTGCGAAGGGAGCGCGGTGTCACCGCGTCCTGTTCCATGAGGTGGCTGTCCATGGTGGTGTTCAGGTCGGCCATGAACGCTTCGACCTGTTCCAGGAACCGGGGCGGGTAGTGCGACATCGCGGCGTCGAGGCGGTGAGCGAGTGGGCCGAAGAACTCGTCCGCCCGTTCCTGGATGTGCCCGCCGCTGCGTAGCGTGACGATGCGCCGGTCGGAGTGCTCGCGGGCCCGCGTGATGTGCCCGGCCGCTTCGAGACGGTTCAGCAGCGCGGTGGTGGCGCCCGTGGACAGGGAGATCCGCTCGCTCAGCCGCGCCGGTGACAGGGGGGTGCCGCGCTCCTCGGCGGCGGCGATCTCCAGGACCGCGGTCGCATCCGTGGAGTGCAGGCCCAGCCAGGCGGCGAAGCGCCGGCTGAGCTCGGTGTAGTGGCCGCCGTGGACCCTCAGCGACTCCATCAGCCGTTCACGCTGCTCCGCGACACCGCCGCGCACTGCTTCCTCCACGCCTCAGCCCTTCTCTCCTGCCGCACGGTCCTCACGGTCACTCCGCTTTGACAACCTACCGCTACCATTTTACCTTTACGGTGGAATTACTTCACCATGGAGGTACCTGACGTGCGTGACCCGTCCCCCACCCCTGACGAGACGACCGAGCCCTATCGGTGGCGATGGTTGATCCTCGTGGTGATGATCGTCGCGGAGATCATGGATCTCCTGGACGCCTCGATCGTCAACGTCGCCGGACCGGACCTGGAGAAGTCCCTCGGTGCCGGTTCCGTCGGACTTCAGTGGGTGATCGGCGGCTACGCCCTCACCCTGGGCGCCGGTCTGGTGCTCGGCGGCCGACTCGGCGACCGCTACGGCCGGCGCAGAATGTTCCTGATCGGCCTGGCGGCCTTCACCGCGACCTCCCTGCTGTGCGCGATCGCGCCGAACATCGAGTCGCTGATCGCCTTCCGCCTGCTGCAGGGCACCGCAGGAGCGATGCTCCTGCCCCAGGGCCTGGGCCTGCTGCGGGAGAACTTCTCCGGCCCCGAGCTCACGAAGGTCTTCGCGATCTTCGGACCCGTTCTCGGCCTGGGTGGCATCATCGGCCCGGTCCTGGGCGGCTTCCTCATCGAGGGCGACTTCTTCGGCCTGGGCTGGCGGTCGGTATTCCTGATCAACCTGCCCATCGGAATCGTGGCACTGATCGTCGCCGCGAAGTTCGTGCCCAAGAAGGCGGGCGACCGCACGGTACGGGTCGACATGACCGGCGCCGCCCTGATCGTGGCGTCCTGCGCCCTGCTGGTGCTGCCGCTCAACCAAGGGCAGGAGGAGGGCTGGCCGCTGTGGACGTGGCTGTCCATGGCCGCCTCGGTGATCGGTTTCGCTCTCTTCGCCCTTCAGCAGCGCCGTATGGCCGCCGCGGGCCGCGAGCCGCTGGTGACCCCGGGCCTGCTGCGCAAGCCGGCCTTCACCGTCGGCCTCGGCGGCATCGCCCTGTTCTTCGGCGGACTGATCGGCACCCAGCTCGTGCTGACCCTGTTCCTCCAGATCGGCCAGCACTTCACCGCCGGTGACGCGGGACTGGGCAACCTGCCCCTCGCAGTGGGAACCGCGATCGGCGGCGCCATCAGCGGCGCATTCCTCGCCGACAAGATCGGCCGCAAGGTGCTCCAGATCGGACCGCTCGTCCAGCTGGCCGGCGCGGCCGTGCTGTGGTTCGAGCTCGACGGCCTCGACGCCGCCTCGTTCTCGATCTGGGACATCACGCCCGGCGTGGCGGTGGCGGGCATCGGCGCCGGCATGGTGATCGCCGCCCTGTTCAGCTTCATCCTGGCCGCGGTCGACGACGACGAGATCGGATCCGCCTCCGGCGTCCTGTCGGCGGTCCAGGCGATCGGCGGCTCCATCGGCGTTGCGGTCTTCGGCTCGGTGTTCTTCGCCCAGGCCGAGACAGGTGACTTCACCGGCGGCTTCCACCGCGCGCTGATCGTGCAGGCATGCCTGCTGGTGGTCTTCCTCGCGATCACCTTCCTGCTGCCCAAGAAGGGCCGCCCCGAAGAAGAACAGCACGGCATCACCCCCGAGGCGACGGCCGACGACTCCGGCACCAAGCAGCACCTCACCGTGTGAGCCCGGGCCGGGGACCGCGCGCGGCAAGCGGTCCCCGGCCGGCCCGGACGAGTCCCGCGCCGGTCTGTCGCCCGGTACGAGAGAGGACGAGGAAGCCGAAAGGGAGCGCCATGACACACCGGAACGTGCTGATCGCGGGAGCCGGCATCGCCGGTCCAGCCCTGGCCCACTGGCTCGAACGGCGCGGAATGCTGGCCACGGTCGTCGAGCGGGCCCCCGCCCCGCGGGAAGGCGGACAGACCGTGGACCTGCGGGGTGCCGGGCGGGACGTCGCCCGCAAGATGGGCCTGGAGCACACTCTGTGGGCGCACGCCACCCGCGAAGAAGGGATCCGCTTCGTCGACGCGGCGAACCGCACCAAAGCCGCCTTTGCCAGCGGCGCCTTCGGCGGCCAGGGTCCGATCGCCGACCTGGAGATCCTGCGCGCCGACCTGTCCCGCATCCTGTACGAGGAGACCCACCCGCACACCGAGTACCTGTTCGGGGACGAGATCACGCGGCTGTCCGACACGGGGGAGAGGGTGAAAGTCACCTTCCGCAACGGGCCGGACCGTGCGTTCGACCTCGTCGTCGCCGCCGACGGAGCCCGCTCCCGCACCCGCGACCTGATCTTCGGTGACACCACCGACATCCGGCCCGTGGGCCTGACAACCGCGTACTTCACCATCCCCCGCCAGCCCTCGGACGGCAGCTGGGCCCGCTGGCACAACACCACCAGAGGACGCACAGCAACCCTGCGCCCCGACAACCAGGGCACCACCCGCGCCTCCCTGTCCTACCTCTCCCCGCCCCGTGGAGACGAACGCCTGGCACCGGACGCCCAAAAGAAGCTCCTGCGCCGCCTGTTCACCGGCGCCGGCTGGGAGGTCCCGCGCATCCTCACCGCCATGGACACCGCCGACGACTTCTTCCTCGACTCCGTCACTCAGGTCCGCATGCCCTCGTGGTCCCGGGGGCGCATCGCCGTCGTCGGCGACGCCGCGTACTGCGCCTCACCCCTCAGCGGCATGGGCACCAGCCTTGCCCTCACCGGCGCGTACGTCCTGGCCGGCGAACTCGCCCACCACGCGCATCACAGGAACGCGTTCGCCCGCTACGAGCACATCCTCCGCCCCTACGTCACACGTGCCCAGTACCTGCCGCCCGGCGTGCCCCACATCGCCTCACCCCGCACCCGGACCGGCATCCACGCCCTCAACACCATCCTGCGCGTCGCCTCCCAGCCCCGTATCGTCAAAGCACTCAGCCGCTTCCTCGTACCGCCTGCCGACACCTTCACGCTGCCCCCGTACGGCGCATAGCAGTAATACCTGTCATGTACCTCGCCCGGCCTCACTCGGGATGGCTCCCCCGCCACAGTTCGATCCAGAGCCTTGCTGCGGTGCCCCGGCTTGACGCCCCAGCGTGCAAGGGCAGACTCAGTGGCCGGCCGCCGGTCATCACCGGCGGCATGCTCTACGCCGTGCTGCGGCGCCGCTCGGACGCGAGTCCGTCGAGCAGGTCCAGCCCGCCCTGTTACATCCGCAGCGGCAAACGAGAGGGCCGGGACGTTCGTGTCCCTACCCTCCTGGCTTCAACAAGCTGGACTTGACAGGGAAGCCTTCGGTGACCAGCGCGGTGCAGGCGGCGGTGACCAGCTGGTGGCGGGAGCGTTCGCCCCAGTCCAGGGCCTTCTCTGGGCCTTCGAGCGGCGGCATTTCGAACTGGGCGGCCCGGTCGGCGGCGGCCTGCTGTTCGGCGGCGCGCTTGGCGGCGAGTCACTCCTCCTTGCTGGCGCTGTCGTTGTCGTTGTCGCGGGCGGCCTTCCAGCAGTCGGTGCTTCTCTGCACTTCACTCAAATGGGCGCGCAGCGGTACGAGGCGCAGTGGGCCGGGAAACAGGAGGCCCCTCGCGCCATGCCGCCCGCCAGCGACATCAGCTTCGAGGCAGGCAGCCGGAGGTGCTCCCGGCCAGCGCGGGCAGACGCGCCGAAACGCGGGATTGGCAAGTCGGACGAGCAGAGTTGGCTTTAGTCGGATCATGTTCGAGCCCGGTCTGGGCAGTACTTCAGCCCACTTCGTCGTCTATCACCACCCTGACGCCCCTGAGGCGGTGGACCTGAGCCTCGTGCTGCATCAGAATCTGTTTGAGGGGGTCGCCCCGGTCCAGCACCGTTTCCAAGGCATCGGTGAGCTTGGCAACCTTCTCTTCCATGGCTTCAATGTCTTTCGCCGCCGCGGAGACGGAGCGTCTGCGTAGAAACTGATCACGTCGCTGCACAAGTTCTTTCAGGACACGGACGCGCTCGAGAGCCTGTTTGACGGCAGTCAAGAACTGTTGGATGGCGTCTTGAGCCGCGTCATCCTGCACGGTCGCTTTGCGGGCCCCCTTCTGATACATGGCGAGCGCATTGAGGACGACTTCGAGCGTTTCCACTTTGATGTCCTGAGTGGATTGTTCGAGCAGCAGGGACCAGCACGTGTCGCACGCTTTGACGGTGTCGGTGACAAGGGTTAGAAGTGCGCTCGGCACCGCACCCCGCCCGTCCGCCCCGCTTCGGCATCGTCCACCATCCGGTCCGCCTACCCGAGACAGTGCACCGCCGCACACAAGTCGGCCGCGAGCTGCCGTAGCCGCTCCGCCGTCAAGCGCACGCCCGGGACGTCCGCGGACTCGCCACCCGGCGTTCCGAGCGCGAACACTTGCTTTCGTGTTCCGTCGACCTGCTTTCTCAGGTCTTCCAGCGCTTCGATGTATGCAATCTGCTCGCGATAGTCGGTGAGGTCCTGATCAAGCCGAAGAGCGACGAGGTCGTGCGCCACCTTGACCACCGTGGCAACCAGGTATCGGGCCGTGGTTGCCCGGATGTGCAGGTCCTTACCGGAAGACAGAAGGGGAAGACCCGCCACCTCGGCGCTTAGGCGGCCCGCATCAACGGTCAGGCGCTCTATCAACCGCATCGCCTCGGCGCCGGAATGGCTTGGTGGCGCCGCCTGCCGGGCTTCAGGACGCCGCTCGAAGTCCGGGTACACGACGTTGTCGTTGCGGTCGGGCCTGGCGTCCGATTCCTCCGAGCCGAGCGTCCGTGCCACTCCCGTTGGCCGACCGTCTCTCCAATCCTCCACATTTGCCTCCTCCTCGACATGGTGCGTGGCCGCGTGTGCGGCAAGCCGCAGGAACCACATACGGTCCTCGTCCGACACGCCCTTGCGCCCGCAGAACATCAGAGCGCATGCCACGAGGGATAGACTCTGGTTCTCGGCCCACTCGTCCGGCAACGAGCCCTCCTGCACCCAAACTGGGATGATTTTCCGATAGGAACTGATCACGTCCCACAGTTCGGGGAGGACCATGTCGCCAGCTGAGCTCTCCGGATGGGCGAGGACGCGCAGGAGGGCCGCCCTCTCGCCAGCATCACATTGTGGGTCCGCCAGCCGACTCGCGATGATGCAGAGCAGGAACTGGACTGGGTCGCGTGCCAGCGGTGCCTCGGCGCTGTAGCGAGCGAGATCGATCAACACGAAGTCATTGAGGGCATCGCTTGTCGGTACGAGCACATTGCCCAGGTTCAAGTCGCCGTGTGCCTTGCCCGTGAACACACATCTCAGTTTCCGGTCACCCAGCGATCCCGGCATGGTGAGCAGGAACGGGTTCACCATAGGCAATGCCTCGTCAGGTAGAACCAGCTCCACGGCAGGCTCCTCGACCAGGCTGCTGTTGTGCGCCGCCCACTCCCGCAACGGCTCTCCCGAGTCCAGTCGCCTGTGCAACAGCCCTTTGACGAACGCCCGGACGCTGACTTCGTGGAACACCGTATGAGCTTGGCCCCAGTCGTCAAGCAGCGCGCGTGCCACCAAGGGGTATGCCAGGGCCCGTCGCTTCCAGGGCAGTTGGGAGAACTGGGTGATTTTTGTGGAACTGCCGCCGGCGAGGCTCTGGAACATGAGCCAAGAGCTGTCGCCTGGAGTGCCGTCGGTCGGTACTTCGATGGGCTCCCAGAGCGGTTTGGCCAAGTGGGACCGGAAATCCGGTGGAGCTCCGTTCCACGCCTCCTTTGAGTTCAGGAATTCCCCTTCGGTGTTCTCGCCCGGCGGGCACAGTTTCAGCACCGCCTTGCGAACGGGCACGCCGGCTCCCGGCTCGTTGACATAGATGAGCGCGACTGCCGCCCCGCTCCCACCTGCGAGCCACTTGTCGAGCAGGAGGCGCCTACCGCTCTTGTCCAGCCAGCGATCGAGAACTCCAATCGCATGCGTTCCTAACGGCCGGAAGACTTCGGCGGGTTCCAGCCCCATCAGCAAACCCACCCTTCACTGTCTGCGACGGACCGACTGTCCCTGCCCGCAGGAGACACGACTGTAGGACTCTGACGGCACAACGGCGACCCTCCGGCACTATGGGTCCCTTTTCCGGCTGGTCTGACACGAATCAGTTACGGCTGATCGCTCTGTGAGCGCCCGCGACCACCGCCGTGGCGAGCAGCCACCCGGCCAGGATCAGCAGAACCGCGATCACCTTGTCTATGCCGGTTGGTTCCCACGCCGAGCGCTGCCCCAAGTTCGCGATGGGAATGATCAGGTCGAGGGCGTACAGAACGGGATCCCATACGCGGCGGGTACCGCCCGACGTCGGGCCCGGAGGGTGAGCGAAGAACCAGGCCGATCCGCCACTTACCAGTAACAGCAACCACAGCAGCGCACGGCCCGGCGCGTATCCGTAGCCGAAGATGATGTCCTGCACCTGGCCCCATATGCGTCCCGGCAGGCGCTCCTCGCGTCGCAGGCGGCGTTCGCGGGCATGGCGGACCGTCCGGGCGAATTGCTCCTGACCGGCGCGTTGGTATGAGGAGGCCAACTGTTCGAAGGAGCCAGCTCCCGCTGCCGCGTCTCGCGAAAGCCATTCCAGTCGCTCCTTGACTCCCACCGGCTCGGTGGAACCGAGCCGCTCGTACACGAGGCCCTCTACATCGAGGCTACCCGGCGTCGGCCAACTGACCGGCGAGTCGACATACGATCCGATCCGGCCGTCGCGCACGATCAGCTGACCGGCCGGTGAAGTGCGGAAGTCCACGCGCAGCCGCGGGGTTCGCAGCCGGGTGAGCACCGCGGCACCGGCGGGCGCGGCAAGCGTCGCGTCGTGAAAGGTGACGACCCGCCCGACATCGGCACCACGCAACCGCACCGGGCCATGGCACGTGAAACCCCAGTCGGCGTAGAAGCCGACTGTGCAGCTCACCCCGGTGGCGTCGACCGCTCCGACAGTGGCGCGGTCGAACAGCATCGACTGTCCGACACGTGCCTCTCGCAGATAGAGGCCACCGGAGGTCGTCAGGCCACTCGCCTGCAACGAGTCGCCGATCGTGATCCGGGGAGCGAACAGCGCCCAGGGGCCCGCACCGCCAAGGGTGGTGCCTTCGAGAGACACCTGGCCGTCGATGCGCGCGCCCACCAAGCGCAGGGGCGCAATTATCCCCTCATCGGGCACGCGACGGGTGACGAACGCTCGATCGCCGTCGGAGCCGGGATCGGTGAGGGGCTGGGCCGGTCCGGTCGTGTCACCGATCCGCATCGCGTTCAACAGCATGTCCCCGCGGACTTGAATCCGGTCGGCGCGTAAGCTTGCGGCGCTGCTCCCGGTGAGATCCACTGACTCGATGCTTGCCCCGGCGAGCAGGATCTCACCGTCGAAGACGCAGTTCACCAACGCCAGGTGAAAGTCGAGCCGGGCCTGATGCAGATCCAACACCCCGGTGAACCGCGCGCCTTCGATACGAACACGTCGACGGCCTCTGGCGGCCTCACCTAGAACGTATGCCGCGAGTCTGGTGCCGTCGACGTCCCGACCCCGGTCCAGATCTCTCCGAACACCTCGCGCACCCCCGCCCCCGGATGCCATTCGACCCCAAACTGCGTGTCACGACGGTGAAGTGTCATCGCGCAACCGATGATGGCAGGTGCGCGCGTTCCCGGGAAGAGACCCTCGGGATGGGGAATGCGAATTCGCTCAAGGTCTTCCATGAGAAGAGGCCAAGGGCAGACTCCTCGTGCAGGATGATGCCTAAACCGGAGACTCGCCCAGGCCGACATGACCTGGTGGCTGGAGTCATTGATCCACTTCGACCCGTTGGAGTTGTCGATGGCGGTCGTCGATGCCGGACCGCCTCACGTGTGGGCGCATCGGCGTAGTCACGAGGCTCCTCCGGTTCGTAGGGTGGGGATCCCGAGGTCGACGGTGGGGCGTGGGTTCGGCGTTGGGTATCGTCGCGCTTGGCGCGGAGGAGCTGGAGGGTGAGGTCGAGCCCTTCGAGCTATCCGGCCCAGCCTTCGGTTCTGGCGCGGGCTTTGCGGGCGATGAGGTCGGCTTCGAGATCGTCGAGTCGGTTTATCATCTTCGGGCTAATCTGGAGCATGGGACACCGGATGCCCCGTTGACTGAACGAAGAGTGCGATTTGGGCAGTTCAGGGGGCGGATGCTGACTGCGGTCGCTACGGACTCCGCTCGTGATGAACGATGCGCCCGAGCGGAACCTGAGGATGTTGGTGGTTCCTCGGTGGGGACGGCTGGTGGAGACCGGCGATCGGTACGAGCCTTATCGGCCCCTCGATCGCAACGGTGTGACGGTGGAAGCGGTCGCCGTCTACTTCCAGGAGTTGCTGGCGGCCGGGAAAGCCCCGTCGACGGTCCGCTCCTACGGAATGGATGTGCTCAGGTGGTGGCGGTTCCTGCAGGTGGCGGGCATTCCCTGGGACCGAGCGACCCGGGTGGAGGCCAGGGACTTCAGTCGCTGGCCTCCAGCTGACGGTCAAACCGAGCCGAGGCAAGGCTTCGGGCCGACGATCGGTACAGGCCACCGGCGGCCCGAACCCCGTGACGGGGAAGCCGCCGACCGGGGCCAAGATTGGCGCTCTCCCGGCCCGCGCTCTGGTCGGCGATATGAGGCGGATCGACCTGGACCAGCGCTTCGCGCTGATCTTCGTGGTGGCCTCGACCCTGTTCACCCTCACCACCCAGGAGGACCAGGTGGCGTGCTTCAGGGCCGTCGCTCGCCATCTGGCACCCGGCGGGGTGTTCGTCGTCGAGGCGCGTGTCTCGGACTGGCAGCCGGGCCAGGTGCAGGGCACGAGCGTGCGCGAGGTTGGTGACGAGCATGTGCGGTGGTCGGCGATGCAGCACGAGCCGGTGACCCAGACCGTGCGGTCCCAGGAGGTTCTCACCACCCCCCAGGGGGTGACGATGCTCCCCTTGGTCACCCGCTACGCGTGGCCGTCCGAGCTGGATCTGATGGCCCGCCTCGCCGGGATGCGCTGCCAGGCCCGGTACGGCACCTGGCAGGGTAGTCCCTTCAAAGGCGACTCGACCCGGCACCTGACGCTCTACACTCTCCACCCTTCGGACGATCGCTGACGCACCAGCCGAACAGGATCTTGAGTGACCGCCTCCTCCGACACCACCGCCCATCGCCTGATCGCTTCCGTGTGGGGGGAGGTGGCCCAGCCCAGTCCTTGTCGCCGAGCGGCTTGGAACCTGCCTGTGGCGGGTGGAGAACGTACGCGGCCCGTACGCGCTGAAGATCACCGTTCCCTGCGCGGACCCTCAAGGACATGTGGACTCTGAGCGGCTCGCCCTCGTCGAGGCCGAGATCCTGCTCGCCCTGGCCGCTGACGGCACCCTCACCGGCCTCTATGAGGCCCACGGCACCCTCGACGGCGGCGAGGGCTCCTGGCTGGCCCTGAAGTGGATGGGCGGCGATGACGCCGAAACGGCCTTCGCCAAGCTCCGCCAGGCCCCTGATGCCGCCCTGGCCGCCACGCGCGCGGCAGCTATGTGCAAAGCCGTCGCCGACCTGCACGCGGGCGGCTGGCGCCACGGCGACCTCCAAGAGGTCCACTTCATTCTCAGCGATCACGGCGCCACACTGCTGGACTTCGCCATGGCCCACGCCCCCGACCGCCGGCCCGGCACCGGGCCAGTCGTCTACCGGGGCGCCTACGACTGGTTCATGTCCCCCGAGCTCGCGCACGCCCGCCTCACCACCACACCGGCTGACGACCTGCCCCTCACAACTGCTTCCGAGGTGTGGTCCCTGTGCGCGGTGATCTACGCCTGCTGGACCGGCACCTACCCGATCAGCACTCGCGACACCACACAGTCCACCCCCGAACTGCGCAAGGAGCTCGCCCTGGGCCAGGTCAAGCCCTGGGCGGACACGCGTCCCTGGCCGTTCGCCGCGTTCGACGACATCCTCACCTCGGGCCTGCAGACTGATCCCGGCCGCCGTCCCTCCGCCCGCATCCTCCAGCATGCCTTCGAGGCCCTGATCTCAGCGGATGGGTGAAGTGCGCCGTTGATCCATCCCGGCCCCGGCTCAGTTCGAGGCTCGGACGCTGAGAAGGATCAGCACGTGGCTTCGTTCAGCCATCGCAGGTCACCAGTCTCTTTGGCGGGCTTCCGCCAGGGCGCCGACGCCCTCCCTCTCCTCTCCAGGAGGAAGACCTGGGAAGAGCCCACGCGTCGTTGCGCTGACCAAGCAGGGATCGCGGCGGTCTCCCGCTCGGCCCGCGCAGTGTTGCCGGAGGCGAGATAGCGCTCGGCGTCCAAGGCGGCCGCTGCTCTAGTGCCTGCAGCGGTGACAGCCTGGCGGTAGGTGTGGTCGACGACGTCGCCGGCGGCGAACACGCCGGGCAAGCTGGTGCGCGTCGTCGGGGTGGCGACGGTGATGTAGCCCTCGGCGTCGAGGTCGAGCTGGCTGATGAACTGTTCGGTCCGCGGATCGTGCCCGCTCGCGATGAACCAGCCCTGTCACGTCCAGGTCGCGGGTGGCGCCAGTGAGGACGTCGCGCAGGACAACACTGCCGAGCATGCCGTTCGTCTCCTTGATCTCGGCGATTTCGCTGTCGCGCCGCACGGCCGTGGAACGCGGGGAAGACGTTCACCGCGTACGTGAACGCCTGCCTGTGGGACTGGACGCTGGTCAGCGAGCGAGTACGTGGCCGTCGTGAGGGCGGTGGTCGCGGGAGCGGCGCAGGTCGGTGGTGACGTAGGTGCGTTGCAGCCAGCGGTCTGCTCCGTCGTAACGAGGGTGGAACGCGGTGCGGCCGTGGACGGTGACGCAGTTGTCGATGATGACTAGGTCGCCCGGATTCAGGTGCAGGGTGCGGGCGGTCGCCTCGCAGGCGCGGCCGAATTCGGCCAGCGCTGCGGTGGCCCGTGGGGTGAGCGGGGCGGTGACGAGTTGGGCCATACGTATGTCAGGATCCTCGACCGCTCCCGACAGCACCGATCGGGGCTCGGCATGGGGCTCACTCGCGGCAGCGTCGGGGCTGAAGGAAGGTGGTGGTGTGGTGATGAACTCCGGTGCGAAAAGGGCCTGGCGGCTGGCTGGGGTGAGGAGCGACAGCACTTGGCGGATGCCGGCGACGCGCATGCCGGCGCGTCGGTCGTGGTCGGCGCGCAGGCATAAGAAGATCACGTAGTCGGGTGGGTGGGGGTGGAAGCCGTTCTCGGTGTGGAAGGACAGCGGTGCCGATCCGGCGTTGCCGTGGAAGCTCTCCTGCCCGGGCACGGGCACGACGTCCTGCACGAGGGCGCCGGATTTCTCAGCCCGGTAGGCGAGAGGCTCGCCGAGCCCGCAGGCCACCATGGTGAGCACCGCTGCCGGGATGGCGACCTGGCGCTGGACCGAGCCGGATACGGTCGGTGTCGCGGGCAGGGCCGACTGATCGACGGGCAGGCCGCCGATCACCAATGTGCCGTGCGGGCCGGAGTGCCTTCGGAACCGGCGCACCTCACGGCGCAGCAGTAGCGGAAGCTCCTCCCAGGCGTCCCGGGCCTGGGCCACCCACTGGGGGGTGTCTACCTGGTCGTGCTTTCCGGTGCACAGGGTGCGGGCCAGCCGCTCGCACGCGCCGGTATCGGCCGGGTCAAGTGCCCAGTCGGCGGCGACGGCAGAGCTTTGGGTGGTGCCGGGCGTCGTCTTGGGCATCAGGGTCTCCTGCCGGAGGGGTGGGCGGGGGACACGCGGACTCATGAGTGGCGCAGGCCGGCCACGGCGTCGGCGATGTAGTGGTCCCCGAATCGGACCAGGGAGGCGTACTGGGCGGCACGGCGATGGCGCATGTGCCGTAGTTCGGCGACGGCGTTGTCAGGGCCTTCTGGTTTCTGAGCGATGGAACGATGCAGATGCACCATCGAGTACGCGAGGGTGACGTGCCGTTCACTGTCCACGATGTCGGCTTCCAGAAGCGCGCCCCGTGCAGCGGCCAACTCCGGGTCGCGGGCGGCCAGGTGCTCGTAGGAGTGGGGAACCACGGACAGCAGGTCCTTCATCGCCGCCCGGAACAGCTTGTATCCGCGATGCTGGCGCCCGCTCAACGGGACGTCCACCGACGGAGGCGCCATGGTGTGGCGTATCGCCGCCATGTAGTTATCGGCTGGGACCGTACTGGCGTGGGTCATGGCCGCCGGAAAGCCCCGCACGTACACCGTCGCATCTGCCAGCCTCAGCAGCGCGGCATCATTGTCGCCGTGCCGCAGATGGCTGGTGGCGTCGGCCACGGCGACCGCGGCGCAGATGTTGAACAGGACATGGACCTGGTGCCCGATGAGCCACCGGGCACTCCACACACTCTCCGACGTCGCCCCCGCAGGGTGCTCGGGGACGGCCAACGGCGGGGCGGAGTCAGGGGCGGCGCCCGGCGCTGCGCCGGTGAGGTCGAGCACGGACTGTCGCATCCCGGCCGTCTCCAAAGCCAGGTCGGCACCCGACAACGGAGCCTCACACAGATCTTCCAGACCGCGGTGGATGACCAGGACACCGTGCAGGGCGGCCTGCTGATCCGACAGCTCCGCCTCACGGACCCGGAAGAACGACTGACTGACCGACTCCGCTTGCAGTTCCTCACCGGCCACGGCCGGGGCCAGAGCCGACAGCGCGGCCACCAACTCACCGGCAGCCGCAGCGGCCTGCCGCAGCTCGACGGTCCGCTCGACAGGTCTGGCATGGGTCGCCAACTCGGCCAGCACACGCGCGGTGCGCTGCGCCTCAGCATCGACCTGCGTGCCCAGCCCCAGGACGGACCGCCCGCCTCGGGGCTCACGGAAGACGGCGACAGCAGGATGACCGGGAACCGGCGATAAGCCCATGGTGGAAGTACTTCGCCAAGAACACTCCACACGAAACCCGATCCGCAAGGCCAGTCCTGTGCGGTGCACCGGAATTGGCCGACGAGGTCCGCAGCGGCGGGCCCAGCATGCCCCGCGGACTCCGGGCCGAGGTCCGTACTGGTGAGCTCGCGTATCCCACTGCCGCCCATGCCCACTACACAAGGGTGCCTAGGTTCCCCGAGGCCGTTCAACGCCCGGAAACATACGGACCGGAGCCGACATGGCCGGAGAAGCGGCCGACGGCCGGAACGTCACCGGCGCGCTCGGGGCCCCACCAACCTGTGGGTGCTACCCGCCCGTTACGGCAGGGTGGTGGCCATCGCGTACGACTCCGCCACCACGGACGGGATCAACGAGGCGGGTCTTGGCGCGCATCTGCTGTGGCTGGCCGAATCGGACTATGGGGAGCGCGACCCGCGCCTGTCGGCCGTGAGCGCCGCAATGTGGACGCAGTACCTCCTGGACCGCTTCCCCACCGTCGCCGAGGCGGTCGACGCACTGGAGGCCGAACTTTTCCAGAGGCGCCCACAGGGGGACGCCCACGCGGACACGTGGAGCACGGTACACCTGGCGCTTGACCACGCCACGGAGACTCGGCGGTCGTCGAGTGCCGGCAACCTGCTCGCGACGTCACCGGCCGGTACGAGCCCCGTGAACCGTTCACCTTCGCCCTCGCGGGGGCGTGAGGCGGCTTACGCTTCCAGCTCGCGAAGCCGTGGCCTGGCGTCTGGGAGGGGCGGTCAGGGCACGAGGCTGTCGAGGTCGATGTCGAGGGGGACGGGGACGGAGACCTTCAACCGGTTGCGGTGGATGCCGGTGGCCACGTAGGTGCTGGTCATGGTGTCGAGTTCGTAGGTGTGGACGGTGGGGGCGCCGATCTCGTCCTCGACGCGCCAGAAGTGGGGGATCCTGGCCTGTGCGTACTTGAAGGGCTTCAGGGACCGGTCGCGGTCCGCAGACTCCTCCGAGACGACCTCGATGACCAGGGCGACGTCCTCGGGCGCGTACCAGGTCCGGTCGGGGTCGTAGGAGGCGGTGGTGAGCAGGATGTCGGGCTCGGGGCGGCTCTTCTTGTCGAGCCGGACGGTCATCTCACGCTCGGCGTCGAACCCGTCGGGGGCGGCCTGGCGCAGGGCGAAGGTCAGGTTCTCCACCAGCCGGGCGTGCCAGGACCGCTGCGGCGACATCATGAAGATCAAGGCTCCGTCGATGAGTTCGGTGTGCCGCGGCGCCTGGGCGAGGCGGTCGAGGTCATCGGCTTCCCAGCCGCTGATCCTGGGCGGGATCATCCAGTCGGGGAGTTCGGCGGTCACGGCTTCCTCCAGGCGCCTCGAAGAGGTCAGGGGCCCTCATCCCGGATCGCGGACGCGGGCCCAACGCTGGTGTCAGCCTAGTCGAGCGACCGGACCTCTCACTCGGCCCGTGTGGGTCTGACGCGCCGGACGCCGGTGATCATCTCGGCGTGGATCCGGACGACGTGGTCCATGGACGAGCTGCTTCGGAGGCGTGGTGCACGTCAGCTTGAGCGCCGGGTCGAGGTCGGCCGACATCAGGCTTGCGATGTCGTCGAGGTCGCAGTGGAAGCCCCCCGTCCTTGTCCTCACGGGTCAGGGGGCCCCGCAACTGGTGCCCTGGCGTACGGCGGTGCCGCGGCTAATTCCCGGGTCCCGCCGAGCCGTGCGGAGCATCAACTGGTGCTGGACGCGGCCTGCCACGTGCGGGCCGCCCGCGCCCACGACCGGCTCGCTCGGGACCTGGTCGACAGCTCGGAGTTCACCCGGACCGCCCTGGACGCGGACGCCTGGCCCTACAGCCGGCGGACCTCACCGACGATGCCTGGGACACGGTGGATGAGCGGCTGCATTTCCTCGTGGAGAGGGTTGCGGCCTGGGCCGGACATGAACCCCAGCTGACCCGCGCCACCCTCTGCACGGAAGGGCCCGCACTTCTGTACGGGCCCTTATGCGTCATCCCCTACTTTGCGGACGCACACGTCCTAGTGGGGCGTATCCGCCTCCCCAGTGGGAGATGAGTGGGGTGATCATGGCGTGGTGCTGCAATTAGGCGCTAGTAAATGCTCGACAGCGCTACCTGTGCGGCCCTGGTTCAGCCGCCGGATTCCCCTGCATGCGGACTCAGTACACCCATGCTGACCAGCACAATCAGCACCAGTCCAAGCAGGAGCCGGTAGTAGACGAACGGCATGAAGCTCTTGGTCGTGATGAACTTCATGAACCACGCGATGACCGCGTAGCCGACCACGAACGCGACGAGCGTCGCGAAGATCGTGGGGCCCCAGGAGACATGGCCGCCCTCGCCCGCGTCCTTCAGTTCGAAGACGCCGGAGGCGAGGACGGCGGGGATGGCCAGGAGGAAGGAGTAGCGGGCCGCGGCCTCGCGGGTGTAGCCCATGAGGAGGCCGCCGCTGATCGTGGCGCCGGAGCGGGAGACGCCCGGGATCAGGGCCATCGCCTGGCAGAAGCCGAAGATCAGGCCGTCCTTGACGCCGAGTTCCTTGAGGCCCTTGCGGTGGCGTACGGCGCGGTGCTTGCCGCCCGTCTCGTCGCGGGCCGCGAGGCGGTCGGCGATGCCGAGGACGATGCCCATGACGATCAGCGTGGTGGCGATCAGGCGCAGGTCGCGGAAGGGGCCCTCGATCTGGTCCTTGAACGTGACCCCGAGGACGCCGATCGGTATGGAGCCGACGATGACCAGCCAGCCCATCTGGGCGTCGTGGTCCGACCGCGGCACCTTCCCGAAGAGCGAGCCGGACCACGCCGACAGGATCCGCGCGATGTCCTTGCGGAAGTAGATCAGCACGGCGGCCTCGGTGCCGATCTGTGTGATCGCCGTGAACGCGGCGCCGGGGTCGTGCCAGCCCGCGAACGCCGCCGTCAGGCGCAGATGCGCGCTGGAGGAGATCGGGAGGAACTCGGTCAGTCCCTGGACGAGCCCGAGGATGAAGGATTCAAGCCAAGACATGAAAACTGCGCCGTCCAAGTACTGATCATCAGGCCGCGGGTGGGTGCGGTGATAGCGGTCAACGAGAGGCGGGGCTGCGGCGGAACGCCGGGGCGCGAGGGGTGATCACGCCCCTCGTCGGGGGCAGCGTAACCGCCTTGGGTGAACGGACCGCCCTGAGGGCCGCCTGAGGGCCGCCTGAGGGCCGATTGGGGGCGGCTGCTCGGGGGCGCTTGGGGGCGCGGCTTGAGGTCCGACCGGGGGGTGCCCGAAGTCCGCCGCGCGGCCCGTCTGAGGGCTGCGCTGCCTGAGATCCCCGCGCTGCCCGCGACCGGGCGCCGTTCAGGCCGCCGTCGGCCCCGCCGTCGACCACCCCGGCGTCTGCGGGTGCGCGGTCAGGTCTTCGTGGCGGACCGCGTCGCCGCAGGCGGAACACGTCACGACCGGGACCAGTTCGTGGCCGCAGGAGTGCTCCAGGACCATCGGGCGGCCGTCGTCGCCGCGCAGGTGGTGGTCGCCCCACGCCATCAGGGTCATCAGGACCGGCTCCAGTTCGAGGCCCGCCCGCGTGGGCCGGTACCGGAAGCGCTGCGGGCGCTCGCTGTAGGCGACCTTCTCCAGGATGCCCGCCTCCACGAGTCGGCGAAGGCGCGTCGCGAGGATGTCGCGGGGTGCCCCGATGTTGCGTACGAGCTGGTCGAAGCGTTCGTTGCCGAGGCACACCTCGCGCAGCACGAGCAGGGAGTACTTCTCGCCGACAAGGGCGAGGGCGTCGGCGATGGAGCAGGGGCGCGAATCCTTCATGGGGGGCAGTCTAGGGGTCGGCGAGGGGAGGGTTTGAATTTCCAACTTACGGAGTTATGGTGAGTCCAGATTTCCTACTCACTGGTAGCTCCATCGGTAGCCGAAAGAGGCCCGCACCATGCGTGACGCCGTCATCGTCGAAGCCGTACGCACCCCGGTCGGCAAGGGCAAGCCCAACGGCGCCCTCGCCGGCGTCCACCCCGTCGAACTCCTCGCCCACACCCTGCGCACCCTCGTCGAGCGCAGCGGAATCGACCCCGCCACGGTCGACGACGTGATCGGCGGCACCGTCGACCAGGTCGCCGAGCAGGCCATGAACACCACCCGCTACGCCGTCCTGTCCGCGGGCTTCCCCGAGTCCGTGCCCGCGACCACCGTCGACCGGCAGTGCGGCTCCTCCCAGCAGGCCGTGCACTTCGCGGCGCAGGGCGTCATGTCCGGGGCGTACGACATGGTCGTGGCCTGCGGCGTGGAGTCGATGAGCCGCGTACCGATGTGGTCGAACGTGCCCGCCGGGGCCGACCCGTTCGGGCCCGGCATCGCCGAGCGCTACCCGGAGGGCCTGGTCCCGCAGGGCATCAGCGCCGAGCTGATCGCCGCCAAGTGGTCCATCGGGCGCGAGCGGATGGACACCTTCGCCACGACCTCGCACCAGCGGGCCGCGCGCGCCTGGGACGCGGGCCTCTTCGACGCCGAGACCGCGCCGATCGCGGGCCTGACGCGCGACGAGTCGGTGCGCCCCGCCACCACGCCCGAGGTCCTCGCGGGCCTCAAGCCCGCCTACTACGACCCGGGCTTCGGCGAGCGCTTCCCGCAGATCGACTGGTCCGTGACGGCGGGCAACTCCAGCCCCATCAACGACGGCGCGTCCGCCGTCCTCATCACCACCAGCGAGCACGCCGCCCGGCTCGGTCTGCGCCCGCTGGTTCGGCTGCACAGCTTCGCCGTCACCGGCTCCGACCCGCTCCTCATGCTCACCGGCGTCCTGCCCGCCACGGAGAAGGTGCTGCGCAAGGCGTCGCTGACCCTCGACGACATCGACCTGTTCGAGGTCAACGAGGCCTTCGCCACCGTCGTCCTGGCCTGGCTGCAGGAGACCGGCGCCGACCACGAGAAGGTCAACGTGCACGGCGGCGCCATCGCGCTCGGCCACCCGCTCGGCGCCAGCGGCACCCGCCTGATGACCACGCTCGTCCACGCGATGCGCGCCCGCGGCGCCCGGTACGCCCTGCAGACGATGTGCGAGGCGGGCGGACTCGCCAACGCGACGATCCTCGAAGCGCTCTGAGAATCCGGGGACGGCGGGGAGCCCAGCGCGCAAACGGCTCAGCGGCCGCGGAAGTGGTCGCGCTTGAACCAGGCGACCGCCGCCCCGCCCAGACCCGTCACCGCGATGAAGCCCATCGCGATCAGGAAGGCGGGCGACGTCGGCGTCGAGGCGCGGGCGCCCGCGACGACGTACGCCGCCGTGTTCGGGATCGACCCGAGGCCCGTGGCGAGCAGGAACGGCAGCCAGCCCATGCGGGAGACCGCCGCGCAGTAGTTGGCCGCGGCGAACGGCACACCGGGGAAGAGCCGCACGGCCAGCATCGACCGGAAGCCGTGCCGGCTGAGCTGGCCGTCCGCGGCCTTCAGCCAGCGGCCCCGCAGCAGCGGCCGCAGCGCGTCCTGGCCCAGCATCCGGCCGAGCCCGAAGGCGATCCCGGCGCCGAACACCGTGCCGGCGATCGCCCCGACGAGACCCGCCTGCGAGCCGAAGAGCGCGCCCGCCGCCAGATTGAGCAGCGGCCGCGGCACGAACGCGGCGGTGCAGACCCCGTACGCCACCGCGAACAGGGCCACCGCCGTGGCGCCACCCAACTGCGCGGGCCAACCGTCCGAGAGGAGCCGCTGCGGCTCGAACAGCAGCACGCACGTGCCCGCGGCGGCGAGCAGGACCACGAGCAGCGACAGCCGTGACCACGGCGAGAGCAGCGCCCTGGTGCAGCGCACGGCGAAGCCCTGGGGCCGGGGTCGGGCGGTTGCGGTCTCGAACATCCGGGAAGACTAACCGGCTGATGTGTCTGATCGCCGTATGGTGCGTCTCATGAGCGTCACAGTCCCGAGAAGTGACCTGGCGGACACCGTGCTCGCCCGGCTCCTCCCGAGCTGCACGGCGGCGGCCGACCCCCGGCGCGCCGCTCAGATGCGCGCGTACATGAAGGACATCGCCCCCTTCCTCGGACTGACCTCTCCGGTGCGCCGCGAGCTGTCCCGTGCCGTCCTCGCCGGGACGCCGCGCCCGGACGAGGCGGACTGCGCGGCGATCGCGCTGCGCTGCTGGGGGCTGCCCGAGCGGGAGTACGCCTACTTCGCCGTGGACTACCTGCGCCGCCATGTGCGGCGCTGCTCGTCCGGCTTCCTGCCCGTCGTACGCCACCTCGTGACGACACGTCCCTGGTGGGACACCGTCGACCTGCTCGCCGCGCACGTCGTCGGCGGCCTGGTCGCCGCCGACCCGCGCCTGCGCACCGTCATGGACGAGTGGATCGAGGACGAGGACCTGTGGGTGGCCCGCACGGCCCTCCTGCACCAGCTGCGCTTCAAGTCGGCGACGGACGCCGAGCGCCTCTTCGCCTACTGCGTACGACAGTCAGGGCACCCCGACTTCTTCGTCCGCAAGGCGATCGGCTGGTGCCTTCGCGAGTACGCCAGGACCGACCCGGAGGCGGTACGCGCCTTCGTCGGACGCGAGCGGGACCGGCTCGCGCCGCTCTCGGTGCGCGAAGCGCTGAAGAACCTCCGAGTGCTCTGAAAATCATTCGACGTGGGCGTCCCCTTCGGTGAGGATCAGACCCATGTTCCGGTACGCCTTCCTCGCAGCCACGCCCGCAGTCGCGGGCGCTGCGAAGGCTGCCGTCGTCGCACCCGACGCCTTTGACGGCGCCCGAAGCTGACCCTCCCCGGAGACTCCGGCGGACCCCGCAAGGGGAGGGTCGGTTCGGCCCCCGGGGTCCCCGTCCCGACCGTGCGCACACCGCCGGTCCGGGGCAGCAGCTTCGAGTTCCGGAGAAGGAACCACCATGCCCAAGACGGCTTACGTCCGCACGAAACCGCACCTGAACATCGGCACCATGGGCCACGTCGACCACGGCAAGACGACCCTGACCGCCGCCATCACCAAGGTCCTCAGCGAGCGCGGCACCGGCACGTTCGTGCCGTTCGACCGCATCGACCGGGCGCCGGAGGAGGCGCAGCGCGGCATCACCATCAACATCGCGCACGTCGAGTACGAGACGGACACCCGGCACTACGCGCACGTGGACATGCCGGGCCACGCCGACTACGTCAAGAACATGGTCACCGGCGCCGCCCAGCTCGACGGGGCGATCCTCGTCGTCTCGGCGCTCGACGGGGTCATGCCGCAGACCGCCGAGCACGTGCTGCTCGCCCGCCAGGTCGGTGTCGACCACATCGTCGTCGCCCTCAACAAGGCGGACGCGGGTGACGAGGAGCTCACCGACCTCGTCGAGCTGGAGGTCCGCGACCTGCTGTCCGCGCACGGATACGGAGGCGACTCCGTGCCCGTCGTACGGGTGTCCGGGCTCAAGGCGCTGGAGGGCGACCCGCGGTGGACCGCCGCGGTCGAGGCGCTGCTGGACGCCGTGGACACGTACGTACCGATGCCCGAGCGCTATCTCGACGCGCCGTTCCTGCTGCCCGTCGAGAACGTGCTCACCATCACCGGGCGCGGCACCGTCGTCACCGGCGCCGTCGAGCGCGGCACCGTCCGTCTCGGCGACCGCGTGGAGGTCCTCGGCGCGGACACGGAGACGGTGGTCACCGGCCTGGAGACCTTCGGCAAGCCCATGGCGGAGGCGCAGGCGGGCGACAACGTCGCGCTGCTGCTGCGCGGCCTGCCACGCGACGCGGTGCGCCGGGGCCATGTGGTCGCGGCGCCCGGCAGCGTCGGTCCGCGGCGGCGCTTCACCGCGCAGGTGTACGTCCTGTCGGCGCGCGAGGGCGGCCGTACGACGCCGATCGCCACGGGGTACCGGCCGCAGTTCTACATCCGCACCGCGGACGTGGTCGGCGACGTGGACCTCGGGGAGGCGGCCGTGGCCCGACCCGGCGACACGGTCACGATGACGGTCGAACTGGGCCGCGACGTGCCGCTGGAGACAGGCCTCGGCTTCGCGATCCGCGAGGGCGGCCGCACCGTCGGAGCGGGCACCGTGACGGAGGTCGGCTGACGGGCCGCGCCCCGTCGCGCCTGTCGGGGCGAGCCCGTTGTGGACTCGCCCCGACGTGTGACCCCGGCGTGTGACCTCGGTGTGTGACCTCGGCGTGTGAGCCGGAAGTCCAGTGCTGCTGTCAGGCGCGTTCTTGGAAGGCGTGCCACAGGGCGCCTTCGCCGCCCCGGTAGAAGACGAAGATCCGGCCGTCGCGGCTGAGCGCGGGTACGGGGTTGTTGTTCACCCCCGAGGTGATGTCCGCGAACGGTACGTACTCCAGACTGCCGCGTTCCTTCTGGGCGGCGGTCAGCAGCTGATCGCCGCTGCCGCGGGCGAAGACGTGCTGGCGGCCGTCGGCGGCCAGGATGGAGCGGGGGATTCCGGTGAGGTTGCCCTTGAGGCTGTAGGTCGTTTTGGAGAAGCTGCTGTAGCCGGTGACGTGGCCGAACCACCACGACTCGTTGTTCGAGCCCCAGTAGTGCACGTCCAGGTGCCCGTTGCAGTCGGGCAGGACGTGCAGCCCGCCCTTCACGCCGGTGGTGATCTGGGCGTAGCCCTCCCACTCGGTGGCGTCGGCGGCTTTCTGGGTGTTGGTGTACGCCTCGTCGCCCTGGCCGATGTGCACGACGGAGACCCGGCCGTCCGCGGCGAGCCCGGCTGCGAGACGCTCGCCCTTGGCCGTGCCGCCGAGGTTGACCGGAGTGTTCCAGTCCGCGGAGTCCAGGGCCTTCTGCCGGGTCTCCCAGATCGCGCGTTCGCCGCCGATGTAGAAGATCGAGATCCGCCCGTTGGCGTTGCGTACCGGCGTCGGGTTGCTGTTCACTCCGCCGGTGATCGCGGTCGGGGTGCCGAAGCCTCCGTTGATCTCGTTCTGCCGGACGCGCATGAGCTGGTTGTCCCGGCTGCGCCAGAACACGTAGATCAGCCCGTCCCGGCCGCGCAGCGCGGCGGGCGTGCCGACGATCCGGGCGTTGGGCACCAGTTCCTTGTCCTTGGTCCAGTTCAGGTCGTGGTTCTGCCAACTCGCGTACAGAGTGTTGCCGCCGCCCTGGTAGATCACCAGAAGCCGGCCGTCGGCGTTGGGCGCCACCGCCACATCTTCCGTGAACGAGCCACCGAGGTTGATCGGGGTTCCCCAGCGCATTCCCGTGGTCGTCGGAGGTGCCATTGTGTGCCCCCTCTGTTGGAGGGTGCCCACAGTGACACGCTGCGGCTGACGGTCCACATGCCGAAGCGCGCCGATCGGGGGTTGGCCAGAACCTCCTCACCGGCCGTGGGGCACTCGCGCCCCAGGGCGCAGGTCGACCGATGCCGGTGATGACTTCTGCCCACATCCGCACCTACAACGATCACTTCTCAACCCTGTTCCGCCACATCCCGCCAGCTCCACGTGGTTCATCCGCTACCGGCTCGTCCGAAACCCAGCGGCTCTGGCACCGGGCGGCAAGGCGAGCCCCCTTCCCGACTCACCCGAGAGCGTCGAACCTCCGGGACGGGCGGGCACAATGGGCGCGTGGACGAGCGTGAGTTCGAGGGCGTGGACGGGGACGTGGGCGAGGGCGGGGCGGAATCTGCGGCCCCGGCATCGGCTGCGGCTGGTGGTGTGGGTGGTGGGGCTGAGGTGCGGGGCGGGGATGGGGAGGAGGCGGCGCGGGTCGACTCCCGTGGCGCAGAGGTGGCAAGGGCTGCGGCTGGCGGTGGGAGTGGTGCGGAGGGCCTCGGTGGCGCGGCGGGGGCAGGGGCGGCGGCTGGTGGTGCGGGTGGCGGGGCTGAGGCGCGGGGCGGGGATGGGGAGGAGGCGGCGCGGGTCGATCCCGGTGCCGTGGCTGGGGCTGGGGCTGGGGCTGCGGTCGGGGGTGGGAGTGGTGCGGAGGATCTCGGTGGCGCGGAGGTGGCAGGGGCTGCGGTCGGGGGTGGGAGTGGTGCGCAAGACCTCCGTGGCGCGGAGGGCGACGCCGTGCCGGTGGTTCGGGAGGTTGAGTACGGCACCGCCAAGTTGATGCCTGACATCGACCGGGCGCGGGCCTGGCTGCTCACCGTTGACGGGGCGCCCCAGTCGTACGTGGACCTGGACGCGCCCACCCACCTGGAGTTCGAGTACGCGCGGCGGCTCGCCCACGTCCTGGACACCGCGGCCGAGCCGGGCCGCCCGCTCGACGTCGTCCACCTCGGCGGGGGCGCCCTCACGCTGCCCCGCTATGTCGCCGCCACCCGCCCCGGCTCCCGGCAGGACGTCGTCGAGGCCGACCGCGGGCTGCTCCGACTCGTCGCCGAACGGCTGCCGTTGGCCGAAGGCTCAGGGATCACCGTGCACGGCGCGGACGCCAGGCAGTGGCTCGACGAGGCGCCCGACGACAGCGCCGATCTCCTCGTCGCCGATGTCTTCGGCGGCTCCCGGGTGCCGGCGCACCTCACCACGGTCGCCTACGCGAGGACCGCCGACCGCGTGCTGCGCCCCGGCGGCCACTACGCGGCGAACCTCGCCGACGGTGCGCCCTTCGCCTTCCTCCGCTCCCAACTCGCCACGTTCGCCGAGGCCTTCGAGGAGCTCGCGCTGATCGCCGAGCCGTCCGTACTGCGCGGCCGCCGCTTCGGGAACGCGGTACTCATCGCCGCGCACGCCCCCATCGACATCGCGGCGCTCGCCCGACGCGCGGCGTCCGACGCCTTCCCCGCCCGCGTCGAACACGGCGAGCCGCTGCGGCGCCTCATCGGGGATGCGCAGGCGGTACGTGACTTGGTCGCGGTGCCTTCGCCCGAGCCGCCGGGTGGGGCTTTCAGTATCGGGTGAGTCGGGGGTGTCGGCTGGGCTGGGCGTGGGGTGACCGAGTGCGGTGAGTTGCTGCGGTGTTTCGCCGGGGATGCGCAGGCGGTACGCGACGAGGACGCGGTGCCTTCGCCCGAGCCGCCGGGTGGGGCTTTCAGTATCGGGTGAGTCGGGGGTGTCGGCTGGGCTGGGCGTGGGGGCGGTACGTGGTGTCCTTACCCGAGTCGCCCGGTGGGGGTTTCCGCGTCGGATGAGGTCACCGGGTCGGCCATGCGGGGCGCGGGTACGGCCGTCGCTTTCTTTGTGCGCCGTGTCAGGTTGCGTACGTCCGGGACGAACAGGACGGCCGCCGTCACGAGGACCACGAGCACCGCGCACCCCCACAGCGACGGGGCGCGCCCGAACGCGGACTCCGCGGGGCCGGCGAGGGCCGTCGCCAGCGGCACCATCGCGATCGAGCCGAACCAGTCGTACGCGGCGACGCGCGACAGCTTCTCCTCCGGGATCTCCTGGTGCATCGCGGTCATCCAGGAGACGCCGAACACCTCGATCGCCACCCCGCTGACGAACATCACCGCGGCGAGCCCGGCCACCGGCAGCGGCACGGCGAGCGCCGCCGACGGGGCGGCCAGCGGGAAGACGCACAGGGTGCCCGCGAGCAGCAGTCGCCGCGGTTTCCACCGCGTCATCAGGAACGCGCCGCCGACCGTGCCCGCGCCGAACGCGCCGAGCGCCAGGCCCCACGGCCCCGCGCCGCCCAGCTCGTCGCGGGCGACCAGCGGCCCGAACACCGACTCGGCGGCGCCGACCACCGCCACCACGACCGAGAACTGCGCCACGATCGACCAGAGCCAGGGGCGCCCGGTGAACTCCCGCCAGCCGTCCCGAAGGTCGGACAGCAGCCCGCCGCCGGGCGCACGCTCGGGGATGTGGCTGACGTCGAGGAACGAACGCAGGGCCCCGGCGACCGCGAACGCCGCCGCGTCCACGGCGAGCACCCAGCCGGGGCCGATCGCCGCGACCATCAGGCCGCCGAGCGCGGCGCCGCCGAGGCCCGCGCCCTGCATCGCCATCCGGTACATCGCGAACGCCCGGCTGACCTGCTCGCCGCTGACCGACGACATCAGCATGCCCTCGGCCGCGGGGCCGAAGAAGGCCTGGCCGACGCCGCCGAGACCGGTGAGCAGCATCATCTGCCACAGCTGCGGTTCGCCCGCGATGACGAGCACGGCGAACGCCGCCTGCGACACGCAGTTGAGGGCGTTGGCGGCGACCATCACATGGTGCCGCGGCAGCCGGTCGGCGACCGCCCCGCCTATGAGCAGGAACAATACGAGCGGCAGCGTCCGCGCGGCCGCCACGAGCCCGACGTCCCCGCCGTCGCCCCCGGCGTCGAGAACCGCGAACGCCGCCGCGATCAACGCCCCGTGGCTTCCGAGGTTCGTCACGATCGCGGCGGCGGTCAGCAGCGTGTAGTTGCGCCCCGCCCAGGAGGGGCGGCGGCGCGGCGCGGGGGCGGGAGTCGTCACCCCGGGACTATCCCCGGCGACGGGCCGACTTGCCAAACCGTTTCTCTCTGTGGCTCGGCATGTCCCCGCGGCTCAGGACTCCTCGGACCCCGCCGCGCTCCACCGCACGGTGTCGAGGATCTTCTTCACCATGGCGTCGGAGACCTCGTCCTTGACGCCCTTGGCGCCGTAGAGGGTCCAGGCCACGTACTCACCGGCCTCGTTCTTGAAGGCGAACGTGGTGGCCTTGCCCTCCGAGTCGCACTTGGCGGAGGTGGCGGCGCCGGACGTCGTCGACGTGGTGATGCTGCCCTTGACGCCCGACTTGGTGGTGTACTCCTCCGCCTTGCCGATCTTGATCTTCTTCTTGTCGGCCTTGGTCTGCTCGGTGTAGCCGCCGAAGACCCACCAGGCCGAGTCGTTGCGCGCGACGTCCTTGGTGTTCTTGGCGCCGTTCTGGCCCTTGGTGCCGACCGCGGCGAGCGAGGTGTCGTCGGGCTCGCCGTCCTTGTCGTCGTCGGACGTGCACCACTTCTCTTTGAGGATCGCGGGCGCGGACATGCCGATGATCGACTTCGTGCCCTCGTCCTTGCGGTCGTCGAAGCCGATGAACGTGTCCGGGGTCTCGACCTTCCAGTCGGCCGGGACGTCGAAGGCGGTGCCCCACTTGGGGTTCACCACGACCTGCCAGCCGGGGACCGTCGGCTTGTCCTCGCCGCCCTCACCGCGCTCGTTCCCGCCGTCGGTGGCCGTCGGGCTCGGCTTCTTGGTCACGGACTTCGAGGGCTTCGCCGGGCCCGCCTTGTCGTCCTTCTCGTCCTTGTCGCCGCCGAGGACGAGGAAGCCGGTGACGCCGGCCGCCACCACCACGGCCAGCGAGGCGACGATGGCGGTCATCTTCGTCTTGTTGCCGCCGCCACCGCCCTGGCCGCCACCGCCCTGGCCACCGGTGCTCTGCTGAGGCAGGCCGGGCGGCGGCGTCGGAGCGGACCACTGCGGCTGCTCGGGCTGCGAGAACGCGCCCGAGTGCGGCTGCTGCGGCTGCTGGTAGCCACCCGCCGGCGGCTGCTGCGGGTAACCACCCGCGGGCTGCTGCTGGTATCCCGGCTGCTGATAGGGGTTCGGCGCCTGGTACCCCGGCTGCTGGTACGGGTTCGGATTCTGGTCCTGCGGGTTCTGCTCGCCCCCGGGCGGCTGCTGTTCTGGCCACATGGCCAGTAACCATAGAGGTGCCGGGGGTCCGGGTGCCACGGGCCCCCGCTCCGCGAGGACTCCGCGAGGACTCCGTCAGTACTCGTCAGGACTCCGTCGGGTCGCCGTGGGTGCGCACCGTGCTGAGGATCTTCATGACCGTCGCCTCCGGGATCTCGTCTTTGACGCCCTTGGCGCCGTAGAGGCTCCACGCGACGTACGCGCCCTCGGAGTTCTGGAAGCCGAAGGTGATGGCCTTGCCGTCCGTCGCGCACTTGCCCTTCTGCGGCGTGTTCGTCGACTCGGCGCGGGCGATGCTGCCCTTGATGCCGGACTTGGTGGTGTACGGCTGGGCCTTCTCGTCGGAGGTGAAGCTCTTCTTGTCCGGCTGGGTGTAACCGGCGTAGACCCACCAGGCGACCTGGTTGACCGCGACCTGGTCGGTGCTCTTCGCGCCGTTGGCGCCCTTGGTGCCGACGGCGGCGAGCTCGTGGTCCTCGGTCCTGCCGTCCTTGTCGTCGTCGGTCGTGCACCACTTCGACTTGAGGTACGCGGGTGCCGACATGGTCATGAGCGGCTTGCCGGTCTTGTTGTCCTCGAAGGCGATCGCGGAGCCGGGGTTCTGCACCTCCCACTCGGGCGGTACGTCGAAGGCCGTGCCCCACCTGGGGTTCACCACGACGTGCCAGCCCTTGATGGTCGGCTTCGGACCGTCGTCCGTGCCGCGCTCGCTGTCGTCGCCGCCGTCCGCCGTGGGGCTCGGCTTCTTGGAGACGGCCTGCGAGGGGGAGTCGGCCTTGTCCGCCTTGTCGCCCTTCTCGTCCTTGTCGCCGCCGAGCAGCAGGAATCCGGTGACGCCGGCGGCCACGACCACGGCGGCCGCCGTCACGATGGAGACGACCTTGATCCTGTTACCGCCTCCGCCTCCGCCTCTGTCCCCGCCTCCGCCGCCTGCTGGTGCCTGCGGCACCCCCGGCCCGGCCGGTACCGTCGGCGCGCTCCACTGACCCTGCGGTCCGGCAGCCGGCTGCTGATAGGGGTTCGGCGCCTGATATCCCGGCTGCTGATAGGGATTGGGCTGCTGGTACCCCGGCTGCTGGTACGGGTTCGGGTTCTGGTCCTGCTGGTTCTGCTCGCCCCCGGGCGGCTGCTGTCCTGGCCACATGGCCGGAAACGATACGGGGGCCTCGGTTCGCTCAGTCCTCGGGTATCTCGTACTCGCGCACGGTGGAGAGGATCTTCCGCACGGTCGCGTCCGGAAGCTCCCCCGTCACGCCCTTCGCCCCGTGGAAGGACCAGGAGGCGAACTCGCCGTCGGAGTCCTTGAAGGCGAACACCGTGGCCTTGCCGTCGGAGTCGCACTTGCCCTGCTTCTCGGCGCCGGACGAAGTGGCGCTCACCAGGCTGCCGCTGAGGCCCGACTTCGTGGTGTACGGCTCCACGGCGCCGGTCGTGACCTTCTTCTTGTCGGGCTGCGTGTAGGCGCCGTAGACCCACATCGTCGCGTCGTTCCGCGCGATCTGCTCGGTGCTCTTGGCGCCCTTGTTGCCGCGGGTGCCGGCCGCGGCGAGCGGCGTGTGGTCCTTGGTGCCGTCCCTGTCGTCGTCGCTCGCGCACCACTTCTCCTTGAAGTAGGCGGGAGCGGCGTACGCGACGAGGAACTGGGCCGCTTCGTCCTCGGCGTCCTTGTCCTCCACGACTCCGCCGGCCCAGTCCCGCGAATCCAGGGACCACTCGGCCGGTACGTCGAACGCGATGCCGCGGCGCGGGTTCACGACGACCTTCCAGCCGGGCACGGTCGGCTCGGGCCGGCCGCCTTCGGCGCGGGGATTGTCGGCGGAGCCGGACGTACTCGGCGAGGCACCGGCCTTCGTCGGCTCGGGCTTCGGCTTCGCGGTGTCGTCCTTGTCGCCGCCGAGGAGCAGGAATCCGGTGACGCCCGCGGCGACGACCACGGCGGCTGCCGTGGAAAGGGCGATCACCTTGGTCCGCTTGCCGCTGTTGCTGTTGCCGTTGCCGTCTTGCCGGGGCCCGCCGGGCATGGTCGGGGCGTTCCAGGGGGCTTGCTGCTGATAGGGGTTGGGCTGCTGGTACCCCGGCTGCTGGTACGGGTTCTGGCCCTGACCCTGCTGGTTCTGATCGCCCTCGGGCGGCTGCTGTCCATGCCACATGGGCGTTCACGATAGGCGACGGTGATCCACCGGCAGGAGGGCCCTGGCCAACCGGAACTACTCATGGGTAACATCGCGGCCATGAGCGCAGACCAGATGTCGATCGGCGAGATGCTCGCCGCCACGGTGCCGATGGCCAGGACGCTGAACCTGGAGTTCCGTGAGACCACGCCGGACAAGGCCGTGGTGGCCCTGCCCGACCAGAGCGACTACCACAACCACGTCGGCGGCCCGCACGCCGGCGCCATGTTCACGCTGGGCGAGTCCGCGAGCGGGGCCATCGTCCTCGCCGCGTTCGGCGCGCAGCTCTCCCGCGCCGTGCCGCTCGCTGTCAGCGCGGAGATCTCGTACAAGAAGCTGGCCATGGGCCCTGTCACGGCCACGGCCACCCTGGGCCGCCCGGCCGCCGAAGTGATCGCCGAACTCGACGCCGGGAAGCGCCCCGAGTTCCCCGTCACCATCGAGATCCAGCGCACGGACGGCGCGGTGACCGGCGAGATGACGGTCCTGTGGACCCTGAGGCCGAACGACCCCAGCTGACGGGCAGGTCGTGCACATGTCCCCGACGTGGTGCGTCTCGGTGAAGGGAGTGGCCGTGGACGACCGCGGCCGCGTCCTTCTCCTGAAGAACGAGCTCGAGGAGTGGGAGGCAGGACTACAGGCGGTCCATCGATGCCTGGCTCGCGCGGTGAGCGGGGGCGGTGCTGTTCCGTCCCCATGGTCTCGGACCGGTAGGCTGCGCGGCGTGCGCGGCCGTGGGGTGCGTGTGCCGGGGGGCAAGTACTGGGACTAGCGGGAGGAACCGGCGTTGCACGTCCAGGAGTGGCTGGAGCAGGTGCCAGCCGTCAGCATCTACGCGCTGGTGGGAATCGTCATCGGCCTGGAGAGCCTGGGCATTCCGCTGCCCGGAGAGATCGTCCTGGTCTCCGCGGCCCTTCTCTCCTCCCAGCACGGGGACCTCAACCCGGTGATCCTGGGCGTGTGCGCCACCGCTGGCGCCATCATCGGTGACTCCATCGGGTACGCCATCGGGCGCAAGGGCGGTCGGCCGCTGCTCGCACGGCTGGAGCGGAAGTTCCCCAAGCACTTCAGCGCGGCCAACGTCGCGAGCGCCGAGCGGTCCTTCCAGAAGTGGGGCATGTGGGCCGTCTTCTTCGGCCGCTTCGTCGCCCTGCTCCGCATCTTCGCGGGGCCGCTCGCGGGCGTCCTGCGCATGCCGTACTGGAAGTTCCTCATCGCCAACGTCCTGGGCGGCATCGTCTGGGCGGGCGGCACCACCGCGGTCATCTACTACATCGGCGTGGTCGCCGAGGACTGGCTGAAGCGGTTCTCCTACCTGGGGCTCGCCATCGCCGTGCTGATCGGCGTCGGCTCCATGCTGTTCGTCAAGCGCCGGGCGAAGAAGGCCGCGGCCGAGGTGGAGGCCGAGGCCCAGGCCGCGGGCGTCACGGTGGACGAGCGGCAGCCCGTCCCCGTCGCCGACTGAGTCACCCGGTGGCGTGCGCGTCGCGGTGGGCCTTGGCCAGCTCGACGTACATCGTGCCGTTGTAGGAGATGCCCTCGCGCTCCTCGTCCGTGAGCGGCCTGCGCACCTTGGCGGGCACGCCCGCGACGAGCGAGCCCGGGGGCACCCGCATGCCCTGCGGCACGAGAGCCTGCGCGGCGACCAGTGAACCGGCGCCGATCACCGCGCCGTTGAGGACGGTGGCGCCCATCCCGATCAGACAGTCGTCCTCGACGGTGCAGCCGTGCAGGACGGCGTTGTGCCCCACCGAGACACGCTCGCCGATGGTGATGGGGAAGCCCAGGTCGACGTGGAGGCTGCAGTTGTCCTGGATGTTGCTGTCGGCGCCCACGACGATGGGCCCGCAGTCGGCGCGCAGCACCGCGCCGTACCAGGCGCTCGCCCCGGCGTGCAGCGTCACCTCGCCCAGCACGACCGACGTCGGCGCGGTGAAGGCGTCCTGATCGATCTTCGGGTCCTTGCCGCCGATGCCGGTGATGAGTGCCTCGTGGCTCATCGACTCGCTCCCTTTTCCGTACGTCTTCGTCTCGTCGCGCCTGACGGCACCGTACGGGACGGGGCGGTTGACACGGCCGTGTGGGGTGAAGATCACAGGCCGTGGGCCTGCGGGGCCTCATGGCACTGAGTAACGTGAGCGCGTGCCGAAGAACAGGAACACGTTCTCATCCCTTGCCGCCGCGCCGCGCCGCCTCGCGCAGCGCGCGGTCCACTCGGGCTGGGCGTGGGTGCAGCGGACGGGCGCGGTGACCGCCGCGCACCCGGGACGGCTGCGGTTCGGCGCGATCGGCGAGGGCACGAAGCTGGCCTTTCCGCAGGGCACGGTCTTCGGTGAGCCGTGGATCAGGATCGGCGACCACTGCATCGTGGGCGAGCACGTCACGCTCACCGCCGGGATGATGCCCGACCTCGACCTCGGCCCCGATCCGATACTCCGTATCGGCAACGGCGTCGTGCTCGGCCGCGGCAGCCACGTCATCGCGGACACCACGGTCACGATCGGCGACGACTGCTACTTCGGCCCCTATGTCTACGTGACGTCCACCAACCACTCGTACGACGATCCGCACACGCCCATCGGCAAGCAGTGGCCGCGCATGGACCCGGTGGACATCGGCCCGGGCTGCTGGATCGGGACGGGCGCGGTGATCCTGCCGGGGGCCCGGATCGGCCGCAATGTCGTGGTCGCCGCGGGCGCGGTCGTGCGGGGGGAGGTTCCCGACCACGCGGTGGTGGCGGGGGCGCCGGCCCGTGTCGTACGTACATGGGATGCCGACCGGGGGTGGCAGCCTCCTCTGCGTACGCCTGCGCCCGTGCCTATTCCTGACGGGGTCACGCCGGAACAGTTGATCGCCCTGGGGGAGTTGGGGGAGGGTTAGCCGGGCCGTGGCTGGGCGCGCAGTCCCCCGCCCCCTACGGGGCTGTTCAGCTGGCCAGGAGGACCGTGCCCACCAGGGCCAGGCCCGCTCCCGCCGCCTGTATCCCCCGCAGTCGCTCCTTGAGTACGATGCCCGCGGCGAGCGCGGTGATCACCGGGTAGACGGAGGAGAGTACGGCGGCGACGGTGACCGGGCCGTTCTGGGCCGCGATGGAGTACGTGCCGTTGGCCGCGACGTCCGCCAGGCCGACAAAGGCGAGGGCGGGGAGCGACGCCCGGATGACGCCCATGCCGGAGCCCTCGGGCAGCACCGTGCCGCCGCGCTTCACGGAGACGTACAGCGCCGTGCCGCCCGCCACCACGTTCGTCACGCGCTGCACGAAGAGGGCCAGGAACAGTCCGGTGAGGCTGCTCGAAGCCTCGGCGATCAGGGCCATGACGCCGCCGAAGCCGAAGGCCGCGAGCAGCGTGAGCAGGACCGCCTGCCGCTGCACGGGGGCGCCGCGCAGCTCGGGGCCGCCCGCGAGCAGGATGCCCGCCACGGCCACGGTGATGCCCGCGAACTGCGCGAGCCCCGGTCGTTCGCCGAGCAGGAGCCCGACGCCGACCGGCACGGCGACGCCGAGCGAGCCGAGCGGCGAGACGACGCCCATCGGTCCGAGGGCGAGAGCCTTGTAGAACGCGAGCATGGCGACGGGGCCGACCAGACCCGCTCCGACCGCGAACCACAGCTGAGGCCCCCACTCCGTCCATCCACCGGTCGCGACCACGACGACGCCGAGCACGACCACGGCGATCGTCTGCGAGGCGACGACCACCGTGAGGGCGGGGACGCGGCGGGTCAGCAGTCCGCCGCCGAAGTCGGCGAGGCCCCAGAGGAGGCTGGTGGCCAGGGCGAACAGTACGGTCATGGAGAAAGCCTCGCAGTACAGTGTGTTGAACCATCGGGAACTATCAGGTGCACCACACCGTAGTTCAGTATAGTGAACTCTGTCATCCAAAATATTGGACGGAATGTGTCGGACCTCGACCAGCTGACCCAGTCGCTCGCGCGCAACCTCAAGCGCTGGCGCAACGAAAGGGGCTTCACCCTCGACGCCCTGGCGGCCCGCGCGGGCGTGAGCCGCGGCATGATCATCCAGATCGAGCAGGCCAGGACCAACCCCAGCGTGGGCATCACGGTGAAGCTCGCGGACGCGCTGGGTGTCAGCATCACCACGCTCCTGGACTACGAACAGGGCCCCCATGTCCGGCTGGTCCCGCCGGAGCAGGCGGTGCGCATGTGGTCCACGGACGCGGGCAGCAGCACCACGCTCCTGGTCGGGGCGGAGGCGCGCGGCCCCTTCGAGCTGTGGTCCTGGCACCTGGTGCCGGGCGAGGGCAGCGAGTCCGACGCGCATCCGCCGGGCACCGTCGAGCTGCTGCACGTATCGCGGGGTGAGCTGACGCTCGTCGTGGACGGTGTCGAGCACGTCGTCGCGGCGGGATCGGCCGCCACCTTCGAGGCCAATGTGCCGCACAGTTACCGCAACAGCGGCGCCGAACCGGTCGAGATGACGATGTCGGTCTCGGTGCCACCCGCCCACGCGGCCGCGTACTGACGGTCCGACGGCTGTTACCGTGCCGCCATGCGTGCTCCCCTCGGTGATTTCGACGTCGTCCGCCCCGCTCCTGAGGCCCTCGACCTGCTGGTCGCGCCCGTCGCGGAAGCCGTACGCGGCTGGAGGGGGCCCGTCCCGGCCGACGAGCTGATCCATGTCGACACCGATCCGCGGTGGGCCGACACCGCCACCTTCCTGGAGCACTACGGTCCCGAACTGCTCGCTCAGTCCGCGAACTGCGTGGTCGTCGCGGGCAAGCGCGGCGGCGGGGCGACGCTCGCCGCGTGCGTCGTGCTGTCCGGGACGCGGGTCGACGTGAACGGCGTCGTGCGCCGCCGACTCGGCGCCCGCAAGGCGTCGTTCGCGCCGATGGACACGGCCACGGGCGGGACCGGCATGGAGTACGGCGGCATCACGCCGATCGGCCTGCCCGCCGCGTGGCCGCTGCTCGTCGACGCCGCCGTCGCCGATCTGCCGCACGTACTCGTCGGCAGCGGCAGCCGCCGCGGCAAGCTGATCGTGCCGGGCAAGGTCTTCGCCGGGCTGCCGAACGCGGTGGTCATCGAGGGGCTCGGCGTCGCCTGAACACGGCTGCGGGCAAGGGGCGTTCAGGCGTCCAGGCCGCCGCGCGCGATGAGTTGACGGGCGATCACATTGCGCTGGATCTCATTGGTGCCCTCACCCACGATCATCAACGGCGCGTCACGGAAGTACCGTTCGACATCGAACTCCGTGGAGTAGCCGTTCCCACCGTGGATGCGGACCGCGTCCAGCGTGATGCGCATGGCCGCCTCCGACGCGAACAGTTTGGCCATGCCCGCCTCCATGTCGACGCGCCGGCCCGCGTCGGCCTCCCGGGCCGCGTGCAGGGTGAGCTGGCGGGCCGCGGAGAGCGACGTCGCCATGTCCGCCAGGTAGTTGCCGATGGACTGGTGCTGCCAGATCGGCACGCCGAACGACTCGCGCTCCTGGGCGTAGCGCAGCGCGTCCTCGAACGCGGCCCGTCCCACGCCGAGCGCGCGGGCCGCGACCTGTAGCCGTCCCGTCTCAAGTCCCTTCATCATCTGTCCGAACCCCTCGCCCTCGACGCCGCCGAGCAGCGCGTCGGCCGGGGCGCGGTAGCCGAAGAAGGACAGCTCGCAGCTCTCCACGCCCTTGTAGCCGAGCTTCGGCAGATCGCGCGAGACGGTCAGGCCGGGGCCGTGCTCGACGAGCAGGACGGAGATGCCGCGGTGCCGGGGTTCGGCGTCCGGGTCGGTCTTGCAGAGCAGCGCGATCAGCCCGGAGCGGCGGGAGTTGGTGATCCAGGCCTTCGCACCGTCGACGACATAGCCGCCGTCCTCGGCACGGCGCGCGACCGTACGCAGCGCCTGGAGGTCGGAGCCGCCGCCCGGCTCGGTCAGCGCCATCGTCGCGCGCACCTCACCGGTGGCCATGCGCGGCAGCCAGCGGCGCTTCTGCGCGTCGGTGCCGAAGTGCAGGAGCAGCTTCGCGACGACCGTGTGCCCGCCCATCGCGCCCGCCAGGCTCATCCAGCCGCGCGCCAGCTCCTCGGTGACCAGGACGTAGCACGGGGTGGAGACCGGGGCGCCGCCGAACTCCTCAGGCACGGCGAGGCCGAAGACGCCCAGCTCCTTCATCTCCTCGATGAGCGCCTCGGGATACGTGTCGGCGTGCTCCAACTCCCGTACGACCGGCCGGACCTCCCGGTCGACGAAGTCCCGCACGGTCGTGACGACCAGCTGTTCGTCCGGGGAGAGGCTGTCGAGGGCGCTCACCGGCAGACCCCCTCCGCGAGCAGTCGCGCGATGGCGTCGGGGTCACGCCCCAGCTCGGCGAGGATGGCCTCGGTGTGCTCGCCCGCCGCCGGCACCGGGCCCATGCGCGGCGCCACCCCGGAGAGGGTGGCGGGCGGCAGCAGCGCCTGCACGGACGAGGGCGCGCCCGGCACCTTCACGTCCTGCCAGCGCCCGCGCTCGGTCAGCACGGGGTGGTCGAGGAACTCGTGGACCGAATTGACGCCCGCGTTGGCGATATTGGCCCGGTCGAGCAGCTTCATCGCCTCCTCACCGCCGAGTTCACGGAAGCGTACGGAGATGATCGCGTCGAGGGCCTCCCGGTGCGCCACGCGGTCGGACCCGGTGGCGAACCGCGGATCGTCCACCAGCTCGGGGCGGCCGATGAACTCCCGGCACAGCGCGGCCCATTCGCGTTCGTTCTGCACGGACAGCAGCACGTCCTTGCCGTCGGACGCGGTGAACGGGCCGTACGGGGCGACCGTCGCGTGCCGGGCGCCGACGCGGGGCGGCTGCGTGCCGCCGTACCGCGTGTAGTAGGCGGGCTGGCTCATCCACTCGGCTAGCGCGTCGAAGAGGGAGACCTCCACGGCCGGGGCGCGGCCGGTCGTCGCCCGCGTGAACAGGGCCGACAGGATGCCGCTGTACGCGTACATCCCGCCCGCGATGTCGGCCACCGAGATGCCGACGCGCACCGCCTCGTCCGGGGTGCCGGTGAGCTGGAGCAGCCCTGTCTGGCACTGCACGAGCAGGTCGTACGCCTTGCGGTCCGCCCACGGGCCGTCCGTGCCGTACCCGCTGACGGTGCAGGGAATGAGGGAGGGGTGGCGGGCCTGGAGCTCCTCCGCGCCCAGGCCCATGCGGGCGGCGGCGCCCGGGGCGAGGTTCTGCACGAACACGTCCGCCCCCGCGAGCAGCTCCTCCAGGATCTCCCTGCCGCGCTCCGACTTGAGGTCGAGGGTGAGCGACTCCTTGGAGCGGTTGAGCCAGACGAAATAGCTGGCCTGGCCGTGCACGGTGGTGTCGTACCGCCGCGCGAAGTCACCGCCGCCCGGCCGCTCGACCTTGATGACGCGAGCGCCCAGATCGGCGAGCTGCCGGGTGGCGAAGGGGGCGGCGACGGCCTGCTCAAGGCTGACGACGGTGATACCGGCGAGGGGGAGGGGAGGTGGCATGGGGCGTTTGTACGGCGTTGGCCGGGGGTGGGTCAATGGGGCCCCTCGCGAGAAGCCCGGGGACGGGACGGTCACGACGAGGGCCGCCACGGCTATGGCGGCGTACGGCCGCGGGTACTGCGTACGGCCACTTATGCGGTCGTGCCACGCCCTTTAGGGTCGTACCGCTGCTCCTGCGGTCGTGTCACGCTCTTTACGGTCGTACCGCTGCTCCTGCGGTCGTGTCACGCTCTTTACGGTCGTACCGCTGCCTCTACGGTCGTGTCACGCTCTTTACGGTCGTACCGCTGCCTCTACGGTCGTGTCACGCCCTTTACGGTCGTACCGCCACCCCTACGGACGTGCCACGCCCTCTACGGCGTACCGCCCCCCTTACGGTCGTACCGCCACCGCGTCCACCTCGAACAGCATCCCCGGCAGTGCGAGAGAGGCCACGCCGCTCAGGGTCTGGGCGGGCAGGCGGTCGCCGAAGTGGGTGTGCAGCGCCTTGCCGAGGGCCGTCAGCTTGTCCATGTCGTGGTCCACGATGAAGGTGCCGAGCCGGACCACGTGCTCGTAGCCGAGGCCGACCGCCTCCAGCGCCGAGCGCAGCCGCTCCAGGGCCAGATCGACCTGGGCGGCGAAGTCCCCCGGCACGGGCGCGCCGGTGGCGTCGGAGGCGTACTGGCCGGCGATGAAGACGAGTTCGCCCGGGGCCGAGACGGCATGGCTGTACCCGAACGGTGTCGGGTCGTGGAGGGTGGCCGGGTTGGTGATCATGCGCTGATCAGTGGTCATGATTTCTCGAACGCCCAGTGGGCGCCGCCCATTCCGCGGGGCAGAGGTGAGCGATGCGGCGTGGGAGGGCCGCGTGGCGTGCCGCGTTCCCGACGTGCGCCGGACGTGCGGCCGACGCGCGTAGTTCAGGTGGTGCCGCCACCGTGCTGAACGTGCCCCCGGGCGGGCCCACCTCTCGTCCCCCTCGCGTACTCGTCCCCACCGCACCGAGAAACGGAAGTGTCATGCCCTCGACACCCTCACCCTCCGCGGCATCGCTGGTTCCGACGGCCACCGGCTCGTACGTCACCTCCATCGCGGACACCACCGAACAGATCAGGGCCGCCCAGCGGCTGCGCCACCGCGTCTTCGGCGAAGAGATGGGCGCGACGCTCGACACACCCCTGGCCGGCCACGACATCGACGCCTACGACGATCTCGCCGACCACCTCATCGTCAGCGACACCTCGACCGGCGACGTCGTCGGCACATACCGGCTGCTGCCCCCCGGGCGGACCGCACGGTCCTACTCCGACGGGGAGTTCGACCTGCGCGCCCTCGGCGCCCTGCGGTCCTCCACCGTCGAGGCGGGCCGCTCCTGCGTCCACCCCGACCACCGTTCCGGGGCCGTCATCAACCTCATGTGGTCCGCGCTCGCCCGCTACGTCCTGCTCTCCGGCCACCGCCACCTGGCGGGCTGCGCCTCCGTGCCGCTGGCCGACGGCGGCCGGGCCGCGTCCAGCGCCTGGCTGCTCGGCACCGCCAAACACGCCGCGCCGCCCGAGCTGCGTGTGCACCCCCGGCGTCCCTGGACCCCCACGGGCCCGGCCCCGGAACGCCCCGCCTACGCCGATCTGCCACCCCTGCTCCGCGGCTACCTCCGCCTCGGCGCCTGGATGTGCGGAGCCCCCGCGCACGATCCGGAGTTCGACGTCGCGGACTTCTTCGTACTCCTCGACACGGAGCGGCTCAGCGCGCGGCACCGCCGCTACTTCCTGGGCGAGGACGCGCGGTGAGCCCCTGGACGCTCGACCCCGGCTGCCCCGCGAGCTGCGCCGCCGACCCCGTGGCGCGCGTGCCGCTCGGCGAACTCGCGCGCAGGTACGCCGCGTTGACGTACACGCTGACCCGGGCCGCCGCGCGAGGCGACCGGCTCGCCGACCCCCGCGCCCTGCGCACCGAGGCGCGTGCGGTGCTCGGCGCGCTCGGAGTGCGGTGGGAGGCGGGGCGCGAGGGGCGGCTGAGCGTGGCGGACGGCGCGGGCACGGGGACCCTCGTCGTGGCCAACCACATCTCCTGGCTCGACGTCGTCGCCCTGCTCGCCGTCGAGCCGGTGCGTGTCCTCGCCAAGCGGGAGGTCGGCGGGTGGCCGGTCATCGGCACGCTGGCCCGGCGCGCGGGGACGCGGTTCATCGACAGAGGCGGCAGCCCGCGACAACTACCGCGTGTGGTGGCCGAGTTGGCGAGCGACCTGCGTGGCGGCACTTCGGTGCTCGTCTTTCCCCAGGCGACGACCTGGTGCTCCCCGGCGGCCGGGCGCTTTCGGCGGGCCGCCTTCCAGGCCGCGGCCGACGCGGGCGCGCCCGTGCGCCCCGTGACGATCACCTACCGGCAGGGCGGCGCCCCCAGCACGACGGCCGCCTTCCTCGGCGACGACGACTTCACCGCCTCGCTGCGCCGCGTGGCCGCCGCCCGGAACCTGACCGCGCGGATCACGGCACACGGCCCGCTGCGGGGCACGGACCGGCGCGTACTGGCGGCCGCGGCTCAGCATGCCGTGAGCCGCTTGAGTTGTCCCCGAATGTCGGGCTCGACGCCGTCACTCGCGGAGACTGCCCCGGTGGCGATCGCATCCAGCATGGTGTGCGAATCCCGGAAGGCCGTACGGAACCCCCTTGCGCAATGGTCAAGAAACGTTGACCATTGCGCACATGCCTGCCGATGATCTTCATCTTCCCGAGACCTTTCACGTCACCACTGACGACCAGCTGCGCGCCGTCTCCAATCTCACCCGTCACCGGATCATGGCCGTGCTCCGCTTCGAGCCGGCGACGATTACGCAGGTCGCCGAGCAGATGGGCATCGCGAAGGGGAGTTCCAGCTACCACATGCGGCTGCTCGAGCGGGCCGGCCTGGTGAAGGTGGTGCGGACGCGGAAGGTGCGGGGGGTCACCGAGCGGTACTACGCGATGGCCGCGCGGGCGATCGTGCTGCCGGACGCGGGGGCGGGGCAGCCGGATGTGCTGATGCGGCATGCGGTGGCGGACCTGGAGGCGGCGCCGGCGGATGGTGAGCGGCACGTGCGGATGGCGCATCTGCGGCTCACAGAGGAGCAGTTCGCGGAGTTGGGGGCGCGGTTGCAGGCACTGGCGGACGAGTACCGGGATCTGTCCGATCCGTCGCTGCCGGACGTGTCGCTCGCCTTCGCGCTGTTCCGACCGGCGCCTCGCGAGCAGGCCGAGGGAGACGTCAAGTGACCCAGCCCGTAAGCAAGTTCCCGACCGGGTTCGGGCGGCTGTGGACCGCGCAGACGGTGTCCTCGCTCGGTGACGGGGTGACGCATGCCGCGCTGCCGCTGCTCGCGTTGACCTTGACGAGGGATCCGATGGCGCTCGCCGTCGTCACGGCCGCCGGGACACTGCCGTGGCTGCTCTTCGGTGTGCTCGGCGGTGCGCTGGTGGACCGCTGGGACCGTCGGCACACGATGTGGGTCGCGGACGCGGCGCGTGCGGTGCTGCTCGCGATACCGGCGGCGGCAGCCGCGCTCGACGTGCTGAGCATTCCGCTGCTCGCCGCCGTTGCGTTCCTGCTCGGCCTCGGCGGACTCTTCTTCGACACGGCCGCCACGGCCTATCTGCCGGATCTGCTCGGCCGCGACTCCGCACTCCTGGAGCGCGCCAACTCCCGCCTGCGCGGCGCGCAGACCGCCGCGTCCGGCTTCGCGGGGCCACCCGCGGGCAGCGCGCTGCTCGCACTCGGGCGGGCGGTTCCGCTGCTCGCCGACGCGGTGTCGTTCGCGCTCTCCGCACTGCTCGTACGGTCGCTGCCCGCCGTGCCCCGGCCCGTCCCGGAGGCCCGCCAGTCGCTGCTTCGACAGGCGCGGGCCGGAGCCTCGTACGTCTTCCGGGATCGGTTGCTGCTCGGACTCGCGCTCCGTCCAGCGGTCGGGAACGTCGCGTTCCTCGCCGTGGAGACGGTACTGGCCCTCTTCGCGCACGACCGTCTCGGCATCGACACCTTCGGCTACGGCCTGCTGCTCACGGCGGAGGCCACCGGCGGCCTGCTCGGCGCGGCCATCGCCTCCTTCCTCGGCCGACGACTCGGCACCGGCACCGCGCTGACCTGCACGGCCGCGGTCGAGGGGCTTGCCATCCTGGGGCTTGCCGCCGCCCCGAACCCGTACGTGGCCGGGATCGCGCTCGCCGTGTGTGGGGCGGGCATGGGCGCCACGATGGTGCTCGGGCCCTCTCTGCGGCAGGCGATCGTCCCGGCGCACCTGATGGGCCGGGTTGCCTCCACCTCCCGCATGCTCGCCATGTGCGCCGCCCCGTTCGGCGCCTTCCTCGGCGGCTGGCTGGCCACCACGTACGACGTACGCACCCCGCTCTACGCCGCCGCCGGCCTCCTCCTCACCATGACCGCCCTCACAGCGACCATGACCAACAACCGCCGGGTCGAGGCGGCACTACGCAGGGCTGCCTCGACCGGCGGTCCGGGTCACCGGGAATCCGCGGATCTTGTTCGGGAGGACGCGCCCGAAGTGTTGTGACGCTTGGCAGCCAACCACGAAAGGTGTCCAGCTCGGCCTGGCCGCCGCCCATCCAGCACGACCCATGCTAAGTAAGCCGCTTGAAGTTGTCCCCGAACGTCCACCCCTTCGACCCGTCCCAGTTGAGGGACCACGTCATCAGGCCCTTCAGGGCGCCGTTGTAATGGTTCCATGCCTGGGTCACCAGGCTCGGGGTCATGTAGCCGCCGCCCGCGCCCGGTTGGGCGGGCAGGCCCGGGACCTGTTTGTCGTAGGGGACCCTGATGGTGGTGCCCTGGATGACCAGGCCCTTGTCGAGGCAGTCGGTCTGCTTGGTGAAGCCCTGGACGGTGCCCGCCGCGTAGGAGTCGCCGGAGCAGCCGTACATGCTGCCGTTGTAGTACTGCATGTTGAGCCACCACAGGCGGCCGTTGTCCGCGTACTTCCTGATGACGGGCAGGTACGCGCCCCAGATCGAGCCGTACGCGACGCTGCCCCCGGTGACGTAGGCCGTCTCGGGCGCCATGGTCAGGCCGAAGTTCGCGGGCATCCGGGCGAGCACGCCGTCGATGATGCGGACGAGGTTGGACTGCGAGGGCGAGAGCTGGTTGATGTTGCCGCTGCCCACGAGGCCGGTCTCGATGTCGATGTCGATGCCGTCGAAGTTGTACTTCTTCAGGATCGGCACGATCGTCTCGACGAAGCGGTCGGCGACCTTGCTGGAGCTCAGGTCGATGCCGGCCGTCGCGCCGCCGATGGACATCAGGATCGTGGCGCCGTCCGCCTTCGCCCGGCACATCTCGGCGGGGGTGGCGACCTTCACCGTCGAGTCCATCCCGTCCTCCCACAGGACGGTGCCGTCGGAGCGGATCACGGGGAAGGCGGCGTTGATCACGTTGTAGCCGTGTTCGCGGATGCGGGAGTCGGTGATCGGGGTCCAGCCGAACGGCGGGTGTACGCCGTTGGCGGCGCCGTCCCAGTTCTCCCAGTAGCCCTGGAGTACCTTCCCGGCGGGTTTCGACTTGACCGCGCAGGTGTCGGCCGCGGGAGCGGAGGGGGCCGCCGTCGCGGCGGTCGACAGTTGTGCGACACAGGCCAGTGCCAGGGCGGTCCCCAGCAGGCGTAACGTCCGACCGATCACGCTGTGCTCCTTGGGTGCGAGGGGGGAGAGGAGAGGAGACGTGCGTGGTGCGAAGCGTCACGTTAGGAAGGACTGGACCAGGCGTCAATAGGTCTGTACCAAAGGGTGGTTGGGGTGTCGCGGCCGAGGCGGCGGGTGTGTCGCCTGCGTGGAGCGGGTCAGTCGTCCACCGGCAGGCCCTCGGACTCCTTGATCCGCTTCATGATGATCTGCGAGTTGACCTCCGTGACACCCGCCAGCGCCGTGAGCCGTTCGATCCACAGACGCTCGTACGCGGCGAGGTCCGCGACGGCGATGCGCAGCAGGCAGCCGGGGCTCCCGAACAGGCGGTACGCCTCGATGACGTCCGGAATGTCGTGCAGCGCCGCCTCGAACGCCTCGACCGTCGCGCGGTCCCGCCGCACCTCGATGGAGACCAGCACCTCGAAGCCCCGGCCGACCGCCTCCGGGTCGACGACCGCGCGGTACCCCTGGATCACGCCGTCCAGCTCCAGCTGACGCACCCGCCGCATGCACGGGGACGCGCTGAGGCCGACCCGCTGGGCCAGCTCCTGATTGGTCAGCCGACCGTCGTTCTGAAGTTCGCGCAAGATGTTGCGGTCGATCTCGTCCATGTCGCAATTATTCACTACGGATGTTGCCGGGACGCTTGTTTCAGGCAAGCACATTGCGCGCTGTTCGATCTATCGTTGCGTCGAGGCTGCCCGCCATCCGGGGGGCTGTTGGTCCTCGGGGTTCCTGGGAGGTACGCAGACGTGGAAGCACAGGCGCGACGGATCGTCGTCATCAGCACCGGCGGGACGATCGCCAGCCGCTGGCAGGGGACCGGCTTCGCCGCCGACGCCCCCGGCCGCGAGGTGCTCGCCTCGGCCGCGATACCCGCCGGCATCACCTCCGAGGTCATCGACCTCTTCAACGTGAACAGTCCGCGTCTGACCTCCGCCCAGCAGATCTCCCTGCTGCGCACCGTGCACGAGGTGCTCGCCGACCCCGGCGTCGACGGCATCGTCGTCACCCACGGCACGGACACCCTGGAAGAGTCCGCCTTCCTGCTCGACCTGTACCACCGCGACCCGCGCCCGGTCGTCTTCACCGGCGCCCAGAAGCCGCTCGGCGCCGAGGACGGCGACGGACCCGGCAATCTGTACGACGCGCTGCTCACCGCCGCGACCGTGCGCGACCTCGGCGTCCTGGTCGTCTTCGACGGCAAGGTGCACGCGGCGCGCGGCACCGTGAAGACGCAGACCCTCGCCGCCGACGCCTTCGCCGACCCCTCCGGGCCGCGCGTCGGCAAAGTCGGCTTCGGCAAGGTCTCGGTACTGCACCGCCCGGAGCGCCCCGAGCCGCTGCCGCTGCCCGCGGCCACCGGCTCGCTGCCCCGCATCGACATGGTCATGCACCACGTCGACGCCGATCCGCTGCTCCTGGAGGCGGCGATCGCGGCGGGCGCGCGGGGGATCGTGCTCGTCGCCACCGGAGCGGGCAACGCGACCCCCGAATTCGTCACCGCAGTCACCGACGCCGTCGACCGTGGCGTTCTCGTCGCGCTCACCACCCGCGTCCAGGCCGGTCCCGTCACCGAGATCTACACCCACGGTGGAGCCGTCGACCTCGCGGCCGCCGGAGCCGTCCTCACCGGCACGCTGCGCGCGGGCCAGGCGCGCACCGCGCTCCTCGCCGCGCTGCTCACCACGGGCGACCCGGCCGCGCGCACGGCGGAACTCCGCCGTCTTCTCGGCGAGGGCGAGGGCGAGGGCGAAGGTACTGGCGTGGCCGAACCGGTCGCCGCCTAGGTCGCCGCCTAGGTCGCGTCCGCAAAGTTCCGTCGTCCGCCCGGAGGGCGGGCCCCGCGGCGAGCGTGCGTGCCAGACGTCGCGGGGCAGGCGGGACTGGACTGCGCGGACACGGCCCGGCCCCGCCCCAGCCTCGCCTCTCCCCGCACGGCCGCCGGAAGAGAACAGACCACCATGCCTGCCGCGCCCACCAGCGCCACGTGCCGCGGACAGGACCTGCTCGGTGACCGCGACGTTCCCGCCGACGCCTAGTGGGGCAGCCACTCCGTGTGCGCCACGGAGCCGTGTGTTCCGTGACGTCCTCTGACGCTCGGCCAGGAGTTCTCCGCGTACGCCGTGATGCTGGAGAAGGGGTTGTTGCCGCCGGAGCGGCCTGAGTCTTCTGTGTCCTGCCCGTGCGGGCCGTGTGGGGCTGGGCGCGCAGTTCCCCGCGCCCCTATCGGGGCGACTTCGCGGACGCCAGTATGTCCAGCGCCGCCCGTGCCGTGAACTCCGCCTGGCCGCCCCGGAAGAGCAGCTCGGCCTCGGCGAACGCCGGGGCATCCGCGTGGGCGGCCACGTACGGGATCGCTACGCACCGCATGCCCGCCGCCCGCGCCGCCGTCGCGCCCGGCGCCGCGTCCTCGAAGACCACGCAGTCGGCGGGGTCCGCGCCGAGCAGCGCGGCCGCGGCGAGGAACACGTCCGGCGCCGGCTTGCCGCGCGGGACCTCCTCCGCGGAGACGAACGTGGTCAGCTGGGCGTCCAGACCCGTACCGGCGAGGATCGCCTCGATGGCCGCGCGGGAGGACCCCGACGCGACGGCCATGGGTACGCCCGCCTCGTGCAGCAGTTCCACGAGCTTGCGCATCTCCGGGTAGACGCGCGTCCCGGCGCGCGCCAGCTCCAGATAGCGGCGGTCGAGGTCGGCGAGCAGCTCGGCCACCGACGCGTCGATCCCGTACTCCCGCCGCCACCGCGCGAGCGTCTCGTGGGAGCTGATGCCCACGTACTGCTCGTTGTCGGCCCAGGTGTACTCCCGGCCGGTGAACTCGGCGAGCAGCGCCCGCGACGCTTCGTAATAGGTGGGCTCGCTGTCCACAAGTGTGCCGTCGAGATCGAAGATGACCGAGGTGGTACCGAAGCTGCTCATGCCGTCAAGGATGCCAAAGCCGCAGGTCGCGGCCGCGGGGTGGTGGGCGTAGTGGGCGTGGTGGGCTCAGCGCTGACCCGCTGCCGTCCTGCCGACCGACTCGACCAGCGGAAGCAGCCGGTGCGGCACCCGCTCCCGCAGGGCCATCTCCGTCCGCGTGCGCACCACGCCCGGCAGCTTGATCAACTGCTGGATGACGTCTTCCAGATGGCCGTTGTCCCGCGCCGCGACGCGGGTCAGCAGATCGCCGCCGCCCGTGATCGAGTATGCCTCGATGATCTCCGGCACGGCCGCGAGCGCGTCGCCCACCTCGTCCAGATGCCCCTGCGTGACCTCGATGTGGACGAAGGCAAGCACCGGGTGTCCCAGCGCCGCGGGGGAGAGGAACGGGCCCGTGCCGGTGATCACGCCGTCCCGCTCCAGGCGGTCGAGCCTGGCCTGCAGCGTGCCGCGCGCGATGCCGAGTACGCGCGCGTACTCGCGCAGGCTGGTGCGGGGCTGTTCGAGGAGCAGCCGCAGGATGCGGGTGTCGAGTTCGTCGACGGCCATGGTCGGGGGTTCTCCCAGGTGAGGAGCGAGGTTGATCGCTGGTGACTGTAGTCGCTGGGGCCCGCGCGGCCGTGGCCCGCAAGGCCGCGGCCTGCTACGGCTGAGCCTGGGCCGCGATGAACTGGTCCCACGTGGCGACCGACGCGGCCGGCGGCGCGGAGATCTTCGGAACGGTGCCGAAGTCCGAGTACTCCTCGTTGATCTCGTCGCGGCCCTTCTTGCCCTCGCCGGTCTCCCGCGCCTTGAGGACCAGGTCGTCCTTGCCGACCCACATGTCGATGACGACCGACTCCATGCCCTGCTTCTTCGCCATCTTGACGTAGAGGTCGCGGAGGTCCGCGGGCAGGGCCGGACCGTCGTACTTCGCCAGTTCGTCCAGGACGACCTTGCCGCGGTAGTGGTCGGCCGGGTGGTCGCCGACCTTCTCCTCGGCGACCCACTCGGTGGACTCCGTCGCGGCGAGGGCACCCGTGAACTCGGCGACGTACCCGGCGCCGCGCGGAGTGCCACCGCCCCCGCCGAGATCCATGCTGTACCAGCTCTTGCCCGGCACCTTGTCCGTCTTCACGTACGTCGAGCCGCCCGTGGAGAGCATGTGGCTGATGCCGTCCGGGTTGACCGCGGACTTCGAGACCTGCGCCTTGATGACCGTGGCGGCGGGCTTCTTCTGGTACAGCATCTCGGAGCGGTCGGTGCCGCCCTGTCCGGTCTGGACCGTCTTGTACGAGGACTGCGCCGCGGTCTTCTTCGCCGCGGCCGTCAGGACGGCGCGGGCGTCCTTCCGCTCATCTTTCCGCTCGTCCGTCCGCTCGTTCCGCGATGCCTTGCCCTTGTCGCGGTCCGCGCCGTCGCCCTCGCCGCCGCAGCCCGCCAACACCATCGTGAGCGCCGCCCCCACGGCCGCCGTCACGATGCCCCTCCCCTTGACCTGCACAGTTCTTGTTCCTCGCCGGTTGTGCCGAATTTTCTGTGATCTTAACCGGCCGCTGCCCAGGCGCCGCGCGGGAGCTACTTCGGCGTGATCCAGATCTGGCGTTTCTTCGCGTTCGCCGAGTACAGCTGGACCTTGGTGCCGTCGGCGGTGCTGCCGCCCTTGACGTCCAGGACCTTGCCGGACGCGACGTGCACGATCCGGCCCCTGGCACTCACCGACCAGCGCTGGGACGCCCCGCCGTCGCAGTCGCGCAGGCCGATCTTGTTGCCGTCGGCGCTCGCGTCGCGGTGGTTGTCCAGGCACTTGCCGAGCGCGCGGAACGTACCGTCCCGCTGCGCGATCCACGACTGCGCGACGCCGCCGTTGCAGGCGTAGAGCTGGATCCGCGTGCCGTTGGCGGGCCTTCCGCCCTTGACGTCGAGGCACTTGCGGCCGATGCCGGTCACCTTGCCCTGCGGGGGCAGCGCGGCACCGCCTCCGCGCGCCAGGTGGCGCAGGCCCTGCATGTCGTACTGCTGTACGTAGGTGCCCGCGCGCTTGTCCTGGTAGGCGTGGGTCGGCGTGCACATCACGGGGAACTGGCCGGAGTCGGTGCCCTTGACGCAGTCGCCGCGTGCCGCGCTGCGGTTGGCGTGCGCGAGGCCCATCGTGTGCCCCAGTTCGTGGCTGATGTGGTTGCGCAGATACGTCTCGCCCATGGCGGGGGCGGGCTTGCCGGCCGCGGTGAAGAACTCGTCGTCGATGTACGCGTGCCCGCTGGTCACCGTGCCGGCGACGGAGGAGGCGTAGAAGCCGCAGCTCAGGTCCTTGCTGCCGGAGCCGTCGCGGACCACCTGCCACCCGGCGCTGCCGCCGTCGGCGGGCGGTACGCACGGGCGCCGCAGCAGGCCGATGACGACCTCGCCCCTCGGCCTGACGTATTCCCAGCCCACCGGCCGCGTGTCGACGGTGACCGGCAGGTTCGTGACGCGCCGCAGCTCCGCGGCCGACCTCTTCACGTAGGGGGCCAGCCAGTCGGCGGCCTTCTTGTCGTAGAACTTGATGGTGTAGCCGGTGGCGAGCAGCTTGGCCGCGCCGCCCGACTGCCAGCCCTCGCCGTGCGGGGCGGCGGCCGCGGCGCGCCGGGGCGGGCTCGCTGAGGGGGCTGAGGGGACTGAGGGGACTGAGGGGACTGAGGGGGTCGAGGAGGCCGAGGGCGGCGGGTTCAGGGTCATGACGCCGTCCTTGAAGTGCGTTCCGTCGGTCCCGGAGGAGCCGAAGTCCTCCCTCTCCGCCTGGCTCGCCGCCGCGTGCGCGTTCGACGTGGCCGGGCGGGGAGCTGTCGGTTCCTTGGCGTCGGTGGCGGTGCCGAACGCGCTGGGGGACAGCTGTGGACCCGCCACGACGGCCGCCGCGGCGCCGACGGCGGCCACGGCCATGTGGCGTTTGGGTGCGACACGCTTACGACGCTTACGACGCTGACGATTACGACGCTTACGTATCGAACTCAAGTCCCCGTGGTCCTCTCGCGGCTCCCGGACTCCCGGACTCCCGTACTCCCGTACTCCCGGCTCCCGGGTTCGAACAGATGATAGGCGGGAAGTACGGGGCGGCTGGTGCCAGTTGGTCCGCGGCTCCGCGCGGACTCAGTGCGCGTCCTCCGTCGGGCGCAGGCCCTTCGGGATCTTCGTCCAGGTGAGCGCCGCGGCGGCAAGCGGCAGCGCGGCGGCCATCAGGAACGTCGGCGTCATCCCGGAGGTGAACGCGTCGGCGGCCCCCGACAGCAGGGCGGCGCCGGCCGGTCCGGTCAGCTCGGAGGCCACCCGCGCGGCCTCGCCGATCGAGTCGCTCGCGGCCGAGGCGGCGTCGCCCGCGAGGCCCATGTCGGGCAGGTTCACGCGGTACAGCGCCGTGGCGACACTGCCGAGGATGGCCACGCCCATCGCGGCGCCGAGTTCGTAGCACGTCTCCTCGACGGCCGCCGCACCGCTGACGTCCTTCGCCGGGGTCGCGGCCATCAGCGTCACGGACGCGGCGGTCGTCGCGATGCCGACGCCGCAGCCGAGCACGCCCAGCGCCACGGCGATCTGTCCGTAGCCGAGCGGCCCCGTCAGCTGGAGCAGCCAGGGCAGGGCGAGGCCCGCCGTCATCAGCAGCAGACCGCCGCCCATGACGTGCCGGATCGGCAGCCGGTGCATCAGCACCGGCGTCACCAGCGAGGTGAGGACCAGGCCGAGCGGCGCGGGCAGCAGCCGGACGCCCGCCTCCAGGGGGGTGTAGCCCTGCCCGTACTGGAACCACTGGGTGATCAGGAACAGGGCCGAGCCCAGCGCGATCATGCCGAGGAAGATCGAGGCCGCCGCGATGGCGAACGGCCGCGAGGCGAAGAGGCGCACCTGGAGCAGCGGGTGCTCCAGACGCAGCTGGCGGCGCACGAAGACGGTGAGCGTCACCGCGGCCATGACGAGCAGCGCCCAGGCCATGGGGTCGGCGGGGCCGCCCTTGCCGAGCTGCTTGATGCCGCCCGCCAGGGCGAGCATGCCGAGGACCGACTGGCCCACGCCCCACCAGTCCCAGCGGCCCTGGCGGGGCTGGTGGGACTCGGGCAGGATCCACAGGCCGAGCGCGATGATCACCAGCGCGACGGGGATGTTGATCAGGAACGCGGAGTGCCAGCCGTCGTGCTCCACGAGCAGACCGCCGATGACCGGGCCGAGCGCCATGCCGCCGCCGAAGACGGCGGACCACACCGCGTAGGCGAGGGCGCGCTCGCGGGCGTCGGTGAAGACGTGGCGCAGGATCGACAGGGTGGCGGGCATGATCGCCGCGCCACCGGCGCCGAGCAGCGCGCGGGCGGCGATGACCTGCCAGGCGGCGGTCGCGAAGACGGCGAGCAGCGAGGCGAGGGCGAAGACGCCGAAGCCGATGAGCAGCAGCCGCTTGCGGCCCCACCGGTCGCCGAGCGCGCCCGCCGTGACCAGAAGTCCGGAGAGCACGAGGGCGTACACGTCGATGATCCACAGCTGCTGCACGGAGCTGGGCCGCAGATCGGCGACGAGGGACGGGAAGGCGACGTTCAGGATCGTGGTGTCCATGGCGATCAGCAGCAGGCTGCCGGAGAGGATCGCGAGGACGGCCCAGCGTCGTGGATCACGCTGCGGGGTCATGATGGAACACTCCAAGTTCGAATGAGACATTAATGTCTCACATGGAACGTTCGAGTGTCCAATGATCGCGGCGCGGTATCCGCTGAAGCTCCCGCCGAAGCCCTCGCTGGAGCTCCCGCCGAAGCCCCCGCTGAAGCTCCCGCCGAAGCGCCCGCTAAAGCACCCGCTGAAGCGCCTCCGGAGTGAGGTCCGCGAGGGTCGGGTAGCCGTCCACGGCCATCAGCAGATCCACCTCGGCGAGCAGTGAGCGCAGGACGTGCGTGACGCCGTCGGCCCCGCCGATGCCCAGGCCGTAGGCGTACGGGCGGCCGACGCCGACGGCGGTGGCGCCGAGCGCGATCGCCTTGACGATGTCCGCGCCGCCGCGCACCCCCGAGTCGAACAGGACGGGCAGTCCGTCGGCGGCCTCGACGACCGCGGGGAGCACGTCGAGCGCGGGCAGTCCGCCGTTGGCTTGGCGGCCGCCGTGGTTGGAGCAGTAGATGCCGTCCACCCCGCCGTCCCTGGCGCGCCGGACGTCCTCGGGGTGGCAGAGGCCCTTCACGATCAGCGGCAGCGAGGTCAGGGAACGCAGCCACGGCAGGTCGTCCCAGGTGAGCGGGTTGCCGAAGACCCGCACCCAGGTCAGGACAGCGGACTGCGGATCCTGCTCCGGGTCGGCGGGCAGCAGTGCGCGGAAGACCGGATCGCTGGTGTAGTTGGCCAGGCAGTGGCCGCGCAGCTGGGGGAAGTTGGAGGTGCTCAGATCACGCGGGCGCCATCCGCTGAGCCAGGTGTCCATCGTGACGACGATCCCCTTGAACCCGGACTTCTCCGCGCGGCGCACCAGGCTCTCGGCGAGCGCACGGTCGGTCGGCGTGTACAGCTGGAAGAAGCCCGGGGTCTCCCCGAACTCCGCGGCGACCGACTCCATCGGGTCGGCGGAGAGTGTCGAGGCGATCATCGGCACCCCGGTCCGCGCCGCCGCCCGCGCGGTCGCGAGGTCGCCGTGCCCGTCCTGCGTACAGATGCCCAGGACCCCGATGGGCGCCATGAACAGGGGAGAAGGCAGCGTCATGCCGAACAGGTCGACGGACAGGTCGCGCCGAGCGGCGCCGACGAACATCCGCGGTATCAGCCCCCAGCGTTCGAACGCGGTGACGTTGACGTTCTGCGTCCGCTCGTCACCGGCGCCGCCCGCGATGTACGAGACGACGGAGGGCGGCAGCGCGGAGTGCGCGCGGGCCTCCAGCTCGGCGTACGTCATGGGGTACTTGGGGACGATGCCGCGCAGACCGTCGAGGTAGATCTCGTCCTGGTAGTCCTTGTAGGAGCGGGGCGGCTGATTCATGGGCGGCCTTTCCGGGGCGGGTCGTACGGAGGGCATCGTTCACGAGATGTCGACACTTACCAGATGTCGGACGCTCACCAGGTGCCGACGAGGAATCCGGAAGTCGACGTCCACGGCGACGACCGGCGGTCCACCCCAATGGCCGCGGTCCACGCCAACGACCGGGGGCACATGGCAACGGCAAGGCTCCTCAGGGCGACTGGCGAGAGGCATCCTCCCGTTGCGGTAGGGCGCACTGGACGTGCGGATTGGCGATCAGTCGACGGGGGCATCACGGTGAGGCAGGACCGGTCGCGCAAGACACGCCGCGGCCCCGGTGGCGACAGTGGTCGCGGGTGTGCCGGTTGTCCCAGGGAGGGGAAGTGAGTTGCCATGCGTGCGCACCAGCGCGCCCATCGGCCCACGGCGAGGGTGGAGTACGCACTGCCGCAGGAGGCCGCTTCGGCGGGGCGGGCACGGAGGCTGACCTGCGCGTTCCTCGTCAGACCACACCGCCGCAAGAACGAGGTGACCGCCGAGCGCGTCGACGATGCCGCACTGGTCGTCTCCGAGCTGGTCTCCAACGCCGTCCAGCACGCGCACGGCGGCTGCCGCCTGCGTGTGGAGGTCTCCGGTGACCGGGTCACCGTCGAGGTCTCCGACGCGAGCCCCGTCCGCCCACGGGTACGCAAACCGAGCACCGTCCGGGAGAGCGGCCGCGGCCTGGCGCTGGTACGCCAACTGACCCACCGCCTGGAGGTCGTCTCCGTCCGCCGCGGCGGAAAGACGGTGCGGGCGGTGCTGGCCTGACGGGTCGGCGACGCAGGAGGGACCAGCACCCGTGGCTCAGCGGAGCAGCCCCTGACCACGCAGGGCCGCCCGTACGGTGTGGGCGCCGCGCGCCACCGCGAGCGGCGTGGCGCGCGCGGCGACCGCCACGAGGAGCTGCCCCACGTCCGGGACGAGGAGCAGCACCTGCTCCAGATCCACCCCGCCCCCGTGACCTGCCTGGGCAGTACGTACACAGCCAGGACCGCGACGTGCGGCGGGCCCGCGGCCGTGACGAGAGCACCAGCCCGGCCGTGACACCGGTGACGGTACCGGGAGAGCGTCCAGCGCGGCGGTGGCCGGACCCGCCACCCCCGGACCCGCCACCCCCGGGGTCCGGGGCCCCGGGGTCCGAGGCCGGGGCCCGGGAAAAGTCCGTTGCGGGGGAGGGGTGCGGCGGCGGACAGTGGGTCCATGACCACGTCTCTCACCCCGCCGCCCGGCCTGACCGTGCGGGCGGCGACACTCGGTGACGCGGCCGCTGTGTGCGCGCTGCTCAATGAGGTCGACCTGCTGGAGGTCGGCCGCGCGGACACCGAACTCGCCGAGGTACTGGCGGACTTGAAGCACCCCGAGGTGGATCTGGAGCGTGACTCCTGGCTGCTGTTCGAGGGGGAGCGGCTCGTCGGATACGCCCTGCTGTGGGGCGAGTCGGGTGGCGAACGGATCGACGTCGATCATTACGTCCTGCCGGGCCGGTCGCAGGGCGCCCTGCACCTCTTCGACCTGATGGAGGCCCGCGCCGCACAGCGCTCCGCGGCCAACGGAGCGGCGCGCGCGGTGCTGCACCTGCACCTCAACATCGCGCCCACCATGGACTTGCAGGCGCTGCGCGGGCGAGGCTGGCGCCCCGTACGCCGCTACAACGTGATGGCCCGTCAACTCGAAGGCGAGTCGGACACGTTGCCTGAGCCGGTGGACGGCGTGACGTTGCGCGACTGCTCGACGGAAGAGGACCGGCGGCGCGCCCACCGGCTGCTCCAGGAGTGCTTCACCGAGCACTTCGACCACCAGCCCCGCACCTACGCGCAATGGCTGGACGACATCGACGCCGAGCGCGCCGACTGGTCACTGATCTGGATCGCGCACGTCGAGGGCGTCGGCGACGCGGCTGTGCTGCGTACCCACAACGACCGCCCGTCGATGGCCTGGGTCGGCAACCTCGGCGTCCTGGCCGAGGCCCGCGGCCGCGGCCTCGGCAGCCACCTTCTGCGCCACGCCTTCGGGCACTACGCGGCGCTGGGCCGCGACCGCATAGGCCTCGGCGTCGACACGGACAACAGCAGCGGTGCCCTCGCCCTGTACGAGCGGCACGGCATGGCCCTGGACCACGCGGTCGACACGTGGGAGCTGGTCCGCCCGGTCTGAGACCCACGGGGGTGGTCTCAGGCCGGGCCAGGGCCGTCAACGGGGCCCCGAACGGGTCCTAGCGCAGAGCGCTGCCGAAGAGTGCCGCGGTGTTCGGGGCCGTGACGTCCTTGGGGCCGAAGGCGACGGACTCCGTGGCCGTCAGGCCCGTGGACGTGCCGCGCAGCGACCAGACCGCCCCGGCCTGCGCGTTCTCCGTGATGGAGGAAGCGGCGAGGTCGCGGTGGCCGTCGCCGGTGACGTCGAGCAGCGTGCCTTCCGCCCCGAAGCTGTCGTCCTTCTCGGCGACGCCGGGAACACCCGCCGTGTTCTGGTGGAAGACCTGCGCCCCGGCACCGGTCACGCCGTCGGCGCTGCCGCGCACCAGGACGACCGCGCCCGCGTCGGCGACGGTGCCCACGTCCTCACCCGTGACGCCCACGGCGACATCGGCGTATCCGTCGCCCGTCACATCGCCGACGGCCACCGAGCCGCCGAACTGGTCCCCGCTCTCCTCGGCGCCGGGAACGCCCGGCAGGTCCTGGTCAAATACCTGAGTGTCCTCCTTGAGGCCGCTCGCCGAGCCGTAGGCGATCCTGACCCTCGACTTGTAGTCGTCGTCGCCGAGCACCAGGTCGTCGTAATGGTCGCCGTTGATGTCACCGGTACCCATGTTGCCGCCCGAGCCCGGCGCCTCGCCGTTCTTGAAACCGGTGGGTGAGCCGTACAGGACGCCGTTGCTCGACTCGCCGTCGCCGCGGTAGCGGACCATGGCGATGTCGGTGCGGCCGTCGTCGTTGAAGTCGCCGACGGCCTGCGGCGAGGCCGGTCCCGACAGGCTCCTGGGGCCGTCGACGCAGTCCCGGTCGGCGCAGGTGGGGTCCGGGCGACGGCTGCCGTAGTCCCACCACTCCGACTCGTCCATGAAGTCGAGGGTCCTGGCGGGCGTGCCGCTGCGCTGGAGGGGGCCCTTCCACAGGCGGGCCTGCTGGCCGACCGGGTCGTCGCCGTAGTACTCCACTCCGGCGAACAGGGCGAGGTCGGTCGTGCCGTCGCCGTCGAAGTCCCCCGCCTGCGGGGACCGGCCGAAGGTGGCGATCTTGGTGCCGCCGGTCAGGCCGGAGGCGGAACCCCACAGGATCACCGAGCCCTCCGACGCGCTCCTGCCGCCCACACCGATGACCAGGTCCGCGAAACCGTCGCGGTCCAGGTCGCCCTTGGTGAACGTCGCACCGAACTCCTGCTTCGCCGTGGCCGCGCCGGGCACACCGCTCGTGGAGCGGCTGATGACCTTCTTGCGGGCGGGGTCCAGGCCGTCCTTCGACCCGTACGTCACCACCACGTACCCGGCCTTGGCCCGGCCGGAGACCGTACCGCCAGGGGCGCCGACGACCAGGTCGCCGTAGCCGTCGCCGTCGAAGTCGTCCGTGGCCTTCGCCGCGGCGCCGGCGCGGCCCGTCTCGGCGGCCGGGGTGGCGGCCCGGGCGCTGCCCTGCCCGAGCGCGAGGGCCGAGAGGCCACCGCCCACGAGCAGGGACGCGGCGATCAGGGGCATGGTGAGACGGACGGTGCGACTGGCGCGCGGCATACGACTTCCCTCGGTCAACGTTCGGCTGGTCCGATCAGCTGACCTTCAACCGTCCCCGATGGTTGTACGGCGCCCCTACCAGCACTTTCGGCAACAGCGTGACTACTGCGGCACGTTCAGGACGAAGTCGAAGTCGGCCTCCTTCGCGTTTCCGACGGTACGTACGTTCATGAGCAGCCGGGCGTCGAAGATCGGGTCCGTGTTGTTGCGCGGCTCACCGGGGAAGTACAGCTGGGTCGTGAGCACCGGACGCCCCGGGGCCTGCACCTTGACGTGCAGATGGCGGGTGCGCCCGGGGTAGAGGCCCGGCACGATCGTGGTGAGCCGGAACGCGCCGGACGCGTCGGTGTACTGGTGCCCGCGGAAGCGGAACCCCGCGTTGTCGTACCGCCCGTAGGTGTCGGCCTGCCAGAAGTCCAGCAGGGCCTGGGGTATCGGTCGGCAGGCACGCCCGAAGACGTAGCCGGTGACGGTGAGCCGCACCCCTGGTGTGCCGGGCTGGAGGAGTGAGGTGCGCCGCGGGGAGTTGGGCTTGAAGTACGGTCCCTCCATCTGGGGCGGCGTCGGGTCGTCACCGTCGTCGCAGGACGGGGTGATCGCCGGCGCCTCGCCCCGCTCGCTCGCGGTACGGGCCAGCGCGGGGACTCCCATGAGGGTCACGGGTACGGCCATGCCGACCGCCGCGGCGGCTCTCAGAACCGTCTTGCGGCTGGGCCCCTTGCCGATCTCGTCGTCCATCGCTCCTCCTGAAGGGTGGGGTGGGGTGGGTTCCGGATCGGCTAAGAAGCTATGCGGGGGAGCGGTGCCGGGCGATGGACTGGAGCCGGTGGTCGTGGTGAATATCGCCGCCGCCGCGCCGGAAGTCCCCGGGGCTGGCGCCGGTCTCGCGGCGGAAGAAGCGGCAGAAGTACGCCGGATCCCCGAACCCGACCCGCCCCGCCACCTGACGCACCGACAACTCCGTGCGCAGCAGCAGGCGTTTGGCCTCGTGCACCCGGGCCTGCCGGATCAGCTCGCCGGGCGTCCGGCCGGTGGACGCCTTCACCGCCTCGCTGAGGTAGCTCACCGAGACGCCCAGGTGCTCCGCGCACGTCCGCACCGAGTGCGGCGTGCCCTCGGGCGTGCCGAGCAGCGCCACGAACCCCGCGGCCACCGAGCCCGGCCGCGAGTGCGGCGCCACGGCCGCCGACGGGGGCGCGGGCAGCCGCGCGGCCCGCACCACCAGGATGTGCAGCAGACACCGCAGCACGCTGTGGAAACCCTCGGCGCCCGTGCGGTACTCGCCGTCCAGATCGGCGACCAGACGCGCGGTCCACCGCGTCGCCTCGTCGGACAGTTCCAGCCACGAGCGCCGGCCGAGCCCCCGCAGGACGTCCCGGTCGCCGGGGTGGTCCAGGAGGAAGTCGTCGGTGAAGAGGATCACGTGGCCCTCCAGGCCGGTGACGCCCTCCCAGTGGTGGACCTGGCCGGGGGTGATGAAACACAGATTGGGCGGCCGCAGCGCGAAGCCCGTGAGGTCGACGACGTGCCTGCCGGTGCCGCCGGTGACGTGGACGATCTCGTAGAAGGTGTGCCGGTGCGGGAACGGCGCGCGCGACATCGCCCCGATGGTGTCGAACGTGCCGATGGCGAACGGCAACGCGTTGGGCATCGGCACCTCAAGGCGGTGCGTCGGCATGCCGTCGCCGGTCGGCTCTCCGTTGTTCCCCTCGCCGGGCAAGACCGTTGTGCCGCGCATGCGTACGCTCCTCATCCCGACGCCGTCCGCCACGGGCCGCCACGATGGCACGCGGCCGTCACCGCCGGGGAGAGGACGGGCGGCCGTGGCCGGAAGGTGCGGATGTCAGGGACGCGTCAGATTTCCCGGGTACGATCGGACGCGCACACGGAACGCAGCGGAACGACACGGAACCAAGCCGCCCAGGAGAGAGCAGACATGGCCGTCCGACAACGCGCACGCGACCGTAACGGGACCGCACCGAGCGGCGAGGGCGACTGCCCCGGGAGCCCCGCGAGCCGCCCATGGCAAGGCAGGCACGGCTGGCGCACGGCCCTCGCGGGTGTCGTCGCCTGCGCCGCGGCCCTGGCCGTGTCACCGGCCTCGCAGGCCACCGCCGCCGCCGAGGGCGCCGCCGCGGACTGCCAGGCGCGGGCCGACGCCCGGCACACCGACTGGACCGGGATGCACTTCCTCGGGGACGTGGTGTGCTCGCACAACACCGGCTCGATCCGGGTGCAGTCCACGACCGACAGCACGGTCAACGGCCAGATCGCGTTCTCCCCCAGCTGGTTCGTGTGCTGGAAGCGCGGCAGCCCGTACCAGGGAGGAGACATCTGGTACTACACGCAGGGCGACACCGTCTCCGGCGCCAGGACGACGAAGGGCTGGGGCTACCTTCCGGCCGCCGAAATGGCCTCCTCCACGCATCCTGTGCCCGGCCTCAAGAAGTGCACCTGGTCATGACATCGCAGCCCTTCCGGACCCCTGGAGTACGAGCATGAGCCCCGCACCGTCCCCCGGAAAGCGCCGCGCGGCCCTCGCGGGCGCCGCGCTCGCCCTGTCCCTCACCGCCGCGTCGACCCCGGCCGCCCTGGCGAGCCCCGCCAGGCCCCCGGCCGGTCCGGCCGACGCGTCGGCCACCTGCTCCCTGCGGCAGAACCACCCGCACAAGGACACCCTGGGCAACGCCTTCAGCCTCGACCTGTACTGCGACAACCTGGCCTCGGACGCGTTCGGCCGCCCCGCCTTCAACGCGCCGGTCACCGGCCGCCTCAAACTCTCGCCGAGCTGGTTCGTGTGCTGGACCGAGGGCGACGCGGCCCCCGACGGGAACAAGGTCTGGTACTACACCCAGGGCGACGAAGTCGTGAGCCTGCCCGGCATCAAGGGCTGGGGCATGGTCCCGGCCAAGGTCGTACAGACCCAGAAGCACCCCTACCCCGGGCTGCCCCGCTGCCCCTGGTTCTGACCCGCTGATCCACCCGCGCCCTTCCTCAACCCACGTACGCCCCACCACAGTTCGGGAGAAGGTTCACCGTGACTTCACGACCCAAACGACGTGTCCGCGTCCGTACGCTCGCCGCCACGCTGCTCGGCTGTGCGCTCCTGGCCGGTCCCGCCGTGGCGCTGGCCGGTGCGAGCCCGTCCGGGAAGGACAGCAGGGCGGTCGCCGGCACCGACGTACAGATCAAGCAGGCCACCAACGGGGAGTGGCGGTACTGCCCCTACACCGGCACCCACCCGGAACTGGGCAAGGGCCACGCGAGCGACGCCGTCGGGCACCTGCAGTGCATCCTCAACAAGGTGTACGGCTACAAGAACGTCGCCGTGGACAAGATCTTCGGCGATGCCACCCTGGCCGCGGTCAAAAACTTCCAGCAGAGCGTCGGCCTGACCCCCGACGGCTTCGTCGGCCCCAACACGTGGGCCGCGCTGCATCCATGAGATGACCGCGCGGCTACCCGGCGGGGCGACCGGAGCCGCCGCCGAAGCGCCAGGCGTCGACGTCGCCGTAACGGACCGGCCCGGGACCGCGGCCGACGTCACCGGCGACCAGATGCAGGCGCTCGGTCCGCCAGGGGCGGCCGGTGAACCCGGCGAGGCCGGCGGCCACCTCCGCCGCGCACGAAGGGGCGTCCCGCCGGGCCCGCGCCAGCGTCAGATGCGGGCGCAGTGGCCGGTCCACGAAGGCGACACCGCACTCCTCGACCAGGGCACGCACCTCGGTGGCGAGCACATGCAACGCGTCGAGGTCCCCCTCGATCCCGCTCCACGCCACACGTGCGTCGAAGTGCCCGCCACCGCGCAGCGCCAGGGTGAGGGGGCGGCGCGCCGCCGCGAGGTCCGCGAGCGGTGGGCGCAGCAGCTCCATCACCGCGCCGGGCACCTCGCCGAGGAACGCCAGGGTGATGTGCCAGTCCTCGACGCGGTTCCACCGCATCCGCGGATGGGCGTGGTAGGCGGGGGCGAGCTCCCTCGCCAGTTCCTGCTTGGCGTCGTCGGGCGGGGCGAGGGCGATGAACACACGAACGGTCGCCGGCCGGATCTCTTCGTTCACGGAAGACTTCGTACCGCATACCGGCGGCTCGGCGTGCGCCGGGTCGGTGGCGTCAGCGGCCCGCGGACACCGGTGAGTCGGTCCTGTCGCCCACCGAACCGTCGGTCGCGGACTTCGGGATGGGCCGGTCCTGGCGCAGAGCGGCCCAGACCTGGTGTGCCGCCTCGTCCATCGGCTTGACGCGTCCCGCGTCCCGGGCGTCGTAGGTGACCGGCATCGTGACCATGGTGGTGCGCTCGGGGCTGATGCCCCGCAGCTCCTTGGCCAGGCCGAGCAGCTTGTCCGCGGAGGCCAGCTCGGAGTCCGCGCTGAGGGCCTTCGTCGCGGTGTCCGCCAGGTCGTAGGACTTGGCCGGGTCGCTGAGCGGGTCGACGGTGTCGGCGCGGTGGATCAGGGCCTTGACGAACGCCTGCTGGAGCTGGATGCGTCCCAGGTCACTGCCGTCGCCCACGCCGTGCCGGGTGCGGACGAGCGCGAGCGCCTGCTTGCCCTTGAGGGTGTGCTCGCCGGCGTCCAGGGACAGACCGCTGTTGTGGTCGTGGATGGCCTCGCGGGTGGTGATGTCCACGCCGCCGAGTCCGTCGATGAGCTTCTGGAAACCCTTGAAGTCGACTTCGAGGTAGTGGTCCATGCGGACGCCCGACATCTTCTCGACCGTCTTCACGGTGCACGCGGGCCCGCCCACCTGGTAGGACGAGTTGAACATGGCCTGCCGCGCGCCTGGCGCACTGCCGCCGTCCTGCTGTGCGCAGCTGGGCCGCCGCACCATCGGGTCGCGCGGGACGCTGACGACCGAAGCCTTTTTGTGGGTCTTGTCGACGTGCAGGACCATCGCCGTGTCGGCGCGGGCTCCGCTGACGCCGCGACCGTACTGGCCGTGCGTTCCCGCCCGTGAGTCGGAGCCGAGCAGGAGGATGTTCATCGAACCGTCGCGCTGCTCGCCGGGCCGGTCGTGGCCGAGGGCGGCGTCGATGTCCGTGCTCCGGATGTTGCCGTCGAGATGCTGCCAGGCATAGGCCAGGCCCCCTCCGCCGATCAGGACCGCTCCCAGGGCGCCCCATGCGACGTACCGCAGGGTCTTCTTCCGTGGCTTGCGCCGGGAGTGGTGCTGCATGGTGCTGCCCCTCTTCGTCGGCCGGTGGCTCAGTACGCGGAGTCGACGTTGTCGATGGAGCCGTACTTGTCGGCGGCGTAGTTGGCGGCCGCGGTGATGTTGGCGACCGGGTCGGTCAGGCTGTTCGCGGTGCCCTCGACGTGGTACGCGTCGAAGGTCGGCTGGATGACCTGGAGCAGGCCCTTGGACGGGGTGCCGTTCTGCGCGTTGACGTCCCAGCCGTTCTGCGCGTTCGGGTCACCGGCGGACTCGCGCATGATGTTGCGGTGCAGCCCCTCGTAGGTACCCGGGATGCCCTTGGCCTTCATGATGCCGAGGGCCTCGCGGATCCACCCGTCGAGGTTGTCGGCGTGGCCGGCCTTGGCCGCCGCCTGCGACACCTTCGCGCGCGCGGCGGTCGGCTCCGCGGCGTGGGCCGGGGAGGGGGCCAGTGTGAGGGCCACGGCGGCGGCGCCGGCGGTGGCGATGCCGGTGAGCGAGAGCTTGCGGAGTCGGGCGGTGCGGGGCTGCGTCTGGGTCATGGCCATGCGGATGTGGTTCTCCATGCGGTGCGTGGTGGGTGGGGGGCTCGGTCGGAGCGGGCGAATCCGCCCGGTGCGAGTGCGGCTCCCCGGAACGACATCCAGGGTTAGCGGCGCTCGGACGGGGACGCAAGGATGTGACGTACTACCCGGGGTCGCAGACGCCCTGGTCAGAGCCTTCGCAGGGCGCGCGGGGCCTACGGGCTCCCCGTGCCGGTGACCACTACCGTCCCTAGCATGTGACGTGGCCCCTATGGGTGGGCTCACAGCCAGAGCCCCAAATCCGGCACCTGCGGACAAACGCGGCGAGCGCCCCACCCGACCGGGTGAAGCGCTCGCTGAGGGATTGGTCCGGTGCGGTTCAGGGTTGCTTGCTGTCCGCCTTCAGCTGCCGGACGGGGCCGTCGAGCTCGCGCCGGTAGAAGTCGATGAACCCGTCGGGGTCGGGGCCCGCGTTCTGCATGACCAGCCTGTCGAAGCCCGCGTCGGCGAACTGCCGCGCCACCTCCAGATACCGGGCGGGGTCCGTGCCGCAGGCGAACTTCCCCAGGATGTCCTCCTCACGCACCGTAGTGGTCGCGGCGTCGAAGTTGACCGGGTTGGGCAGCTCGCTCATGACCTTCCACCCCGTCATGGCCCATCGGGACGTGTCCAGGGCGGCCCTCGCCGCGGTGTGCTCGTCGGGCGCCCAGGCCATCGGGACCTCCGCGTAGCGCGGGCCGCTGCCGCCTGCGTCGCAGTAGTGCTGGACGATCTCCGGCTTGTCCTCCGTGGCGAACAGGCCGTCGCCCAGCTCCGCGGCGATCCGCGCGGACGCCTCGCCGCTGGCGGCCACCGCGATCAGCGGAAGCTCCTCGGGGAGGTCGAACACCCGGGCGTCCTCAAGGCGCAGATGCTTGCCCTCGTACGACCGGTACCCCCCGCTCCACAGCAGCCGGATGATCTCCAGGGCCTCCCGGAGCAGCTCGTGCCGGGTGTGGACCGAGTCCGGGAAGCCGTGGCCTACGACGTGCTCGTTCAGTCGCTCTCCGGAGCCGAGACCGAGCACGAAGCGGCCCTCGGACAGCAGGGCGAGCGTGGCGGCCGCCTGGGCGATGATCGCCGGGTGGTAGCGCACGGTCGGGCAGGTCACGCCGGTCGCCAGCCCGATCCGGGAGGTCTTGGCCGCGATGCTGCCCAGCACCGTCCAGGCGAAGGGCGAGTGCCCCTGATTGTCGAGCCACGGATGGTAGTGGTCGCTGATCTCGACGAAGTCGAAGCCCGCCTCCTCGGCGAGAACGGCCTGCCTCACCAGCTCCGCCGGACCGAACGCCTCGGCGGCCAGCTTGTAACCGATCTTCATGTCGCTCCTCGTTCCTCGTTCCTCGTTTCCTGGGCCCAGCGGTCCAGCGGGCCGGTGGTTCAGTGGGCCGGTGGTTCAGTGGTCTGGTCGGGGATGGCGTTCGCCGAAGGGGCGTCGCCGCGGCCGTAGTGGCGCGTGGTGAACATGTATACGAGCCCTACGCCCACCACGACGCCGGCGCCGAGCAGCACGATCCAGTTGTCGTACCAGGCCGCCTCGGGGGTCCGGGGCCAGGCGATGGTGACGATGGCGAAGATCCCGTAGGCGAGTGCCCCGATATTGACCACCAGACCCCACCGGCCCAGCCGGTACTCGCCGCTCGGCCGCCAGCCCTTGAGGCGGGCCCGCAGCGCGGCGAGGACGACCATCTGGAAGGCGGCGTAGATGCCGAGGATCGCGAAAGAGACGATCTTGGTCAGAGCGTCCTCCGAGATCAGGGAGCCGACGGCGATCAGCGCCGGGAGCACCGCGGCGACCAGCAGCGCGTACTCGGGCACCGCACGGGTCGGGGAGAACTTCCGCAGCAGCCGGTGGCCGATGATCATCTCGTCGCGTGCGTACGAGTAGATCAGCCGGCCCGCCGCGGCCTGCAGGCTGATCGTGCAGGACAGGAAGGAGATGAGGACGACGGCCATCACCAGCCGCGCGCCGGCCTCGCCGAGGGCGTCGAAGAGGATCCTGACGGCCGGGTCGGTGTCCTGCCCGGAGATCACCGCCCGGTAGTCGACGACGGCCAGCAGCAGCGTCAGACAGGTGAAGGTCGCCGCGGCCCCGCCGACGTAGATGGTGCGGCGCATCGCCTTGGGAATCACCTTGCCGGGGTGCTGCACCTCCTCGGCGACGTCTCCGCAGGCCTCGAAACCGTAGTACTGGTAGAAGCCGATGATCGCCGCTCCGAGGAACACGGGCAGATAGGAGCCGTCACCGGCGGCGCCGAAGTCGTCGAAGAGAACACCGAGGCCGTGGAAGCGGTGCGTGACCAAGAGGATGACGCCGACGACGAGGGCGCCGATCAGCTCCGCCCCGAAGCCGATCAGCGCCGCCCACGAGAGCACCTTCGTACCCGCGTAATTGATCAGCACGGCGACGACGATCAGCCCGATCGTGCAGAGCACGGTGGTGTGCACAGTGGCGTCGAAACCGAGCAGGATGGCGATGTAGGGCCCGGCGCCGTACGCGACGCTGGTGATCGTGATGAGCAGCGCCCACAGGTAGACCCAGCCGGTCATCCAGGCCCAGCGCTTGCCCCACAGCCGCCGCGCCCACGGGTAGACCCCGCCCGCGACCGGGTACTGCGCGACGACCTCGCCGAAGACCAGCGCGACGAGGAACTGCCCGCAGCCCGCCATGACGAACGCCCAGATCATCGGGGGGCCGCCGTCGGCGAGGGCCGTGCCGAAGAGCGTGTAGGTGCTCACCACCGGGGAGAGGTAGGTGAAGCCGAGGGCGAAGTTCGCCCACGGCCCCATGTCCTTGCGGAACTCCGAGTCGGCTTCCTTCTGCCCGGCCGCCGCGGCGCTGTCCGGCGCTCCCGGAACGCTCACCGGACCGCCCCTTCCACGCCCGTCGGCTGCGGGGCCGGCCGGGCGCTGATGAGGTCCGCCGCGCGTTCGGCGGCGAGCAGCACGGTGATCATCGGGTTGATGGACGGCATGGTGGGGAAGACGGACGCGTCCACGATGCGCAGCCCGTCGTGTCCCCGCAGCCGCAGCTGCGGATCGACCACCGCCATCGGATCGTCCTCGGCGCCCATCCGGCAGGTACCGGCCGGATGGTAGACGGTGTGTGCGGCGCGGCGACCGTACTCGGACAGGTCCGCGTCCGACTGGACGTCCGGGCCCGGCGCCACCTCGCGCAGCAGCCAGTCGCTGAGCGGGGCGGTGGCGGCCACCTCGCGGGCGATGCGCAGGCCGTCGAGGATCGTACGCTCGTCGTGCCCCTCGGGATCGGTGAAGTAGCGGAAGTCCAGGGCCGGTTGGACCGACGGGTCCGCGCTCCGCAGCCACATGCGGCCGACGGAACGGGCCCGCGGCACGTTCGGGGTCATACAGACGCCGTGCTCGGGGATGGGGTAGCCGAGCCGCTCGGTGTTGACGGTGAACGGCACCTGGTAGAAGTGGAACATCAGGTCCGGGCGCGGGCCGCCCGCGGCGTCGCGGCGCAGGAAGAGGCCGGCGTCGGAGTCCATCGCCGAGTTGGGCGGCAGCGGCCCACGGGTCTCCCACACCATCACCGACTCGGGATGGTCGAGGAGGTTCTCCCCGACCCCGGGGAGGTCCGCGCGGACCTCGATGCCCAGGTCGCGCAGCTGGTCGGCGGGGCCGATGCCGGAGAGCATGAGCAGCCGGGGCGTGTCGATCGCCCCGGCGCAGAGCAGCACCTCCGCCTCGGCCTCCAGCGTCGACACGGAGCCGTCGGGGTTGCGGACCTGGACGCGGGTGAAACGGCCCTCGCTGTCGCGCAACAGCCGGTACGCCCAGGTCTCCAGACGTAGCGTCAGGTTCGGGCGGTCCATGATGGGGTGCAGATACGCGACCGAGGCGGACGAGCGCTTGTTGGTCTCCGGGTGGTAGGCGAGGGAGAAGAAGCCGACGCCGTCGGTGAAGGGGCGGGCGTTGAAATCCTCGACGACCGGGACGCCGAGCCGGGTGGACGCCGCCGTCACGAAGTCCTCCGCGACGGCGTTGCGGTCGGCGGCGCCGACGGGCACGATGTTGTTCCGCAGCCGCGACCGGTACGGCAGGATCGTCTCAGGACCCCAGCCGTCGCAGCCGCTCGCCACCCACTCGTCGAGGTCCTGCGGGAACGGCAGGAAGCTGATCAGCGTGTTGTGCGAGGAGCAACCGCCGAGCACACGGGCCCGCGAGTGCACGATGTACGAGTTGCCGCGCGGCTGCTCCTCGGTGGTGTAGCCGTAGTCGAACTCGGAGCCGAGCAGGTTGATCCAGTTCCGCAGCCGCAGGATGCGGTCGTCGCCGACATCGCTGGGGCCGCCCTCCACCACGCACACCCGGCAGGCCGGGTCCTCACTCAGCCGCGCCGCCAGCACGGAGCCCGCCGTACCGCCGCCGATGATCAGATAGTCGTAGGTCGTCGTCTCGCCGTCCATGGCGTCGCCCTCTCTCTCGCCCTGCCCGCTCAGCCCTTGAACCAGCCGGAGACGCCCGGCCTCAGGTTCTGGTAGATGTGCTTGGCCTCCTGGTACTCGCGCAGACCGGTGGGCCCGAGCTCACGGCCGAAACCGGAACGGCCGAAGCCGCCCCACTCGGCCTGGGGCACATACGGGTGGAAGTCGTTGATCCAGACCGTGCCGTGCCGCAGCAGGGCCGCGACCCGCTGGGCGCGGCTCGCGTCGTTCGTCCAGACGCCGCCGGCCAGCCCGTAACGGGTGTCGTTGGCCAGCTCCACGGCCTCGTCCTCCGTGCGGAAACGCTCCACGGTGACCACCGGGCCGAAGACCTCCTCCTGCACGATGCGCATGGAGCGGTCGCAGTCGGCGTAGACGGTGGGCAGCAGGAAGAAGCCGCGCGACAGCTCGGGATCGTCCGGGCGGCGGCCGCCGCAGACCAGACGGGCGCCCTCGGCGCGGGCGATCTCCAGATAGCCCTCGACCTTCTCCCGGTGCTCCGCCGAGCTGAGCGGACCGCTCTCGGTCCGCGGGTCGAGCCCGTTGCCGAGCCGGATGGCCCCCGCGCGGGCGGCGAGACGCTCCACGAACCGGTCGTGCAGGGAGTCCTCCACCAGAAGCCGGGAGCCGGCCGAGCAGACCTGCCCCGAGTGGAAGAACGACGCTTCGAGCGCGTGGTCGACGGCGGCCTCGAAGTCACAGTCGGCGAAGACGACGTTGGGGTTCTTGCCGCCCAGCTCCAGCGCGAGGTTCTTCACGTCCGGCGCGGCCGCCTCCATGATCCGGCGCCCGGTGGCCAGACCACCGGTGAAGGAGACCAGGTCCACCTCGGGGTGGGAGGACATCGCCGCGCCGACGGTGGCGCCCGGGCCCAGCACGAGGTTCGCGACCCCGGGCGGCGCGCCCGCCTCGGCGATCAGCCGGATCATGTGGACGGTGGAGAGCGGTGTCGTCTCGCTGGGCTTGAGCACGAAGGTGTTGCCCGCGGCCAGCGCCGGGGCGACCTTCCAAGACGCCTGCAGCATCGGGTAGTTCCAGGGCGCGATGAGCGCGCAGACGCCGATGGGGTGGTAGGTGATCCGGCTCAGCACATCGGGGCCGACGTCCACGACCCGGCCGCCGTCCTTGTCGGCGATCTCGGCGAAGTAGCGGAACGCGTTCGAGACGTCCTCGACGTCGATCCGCGCCTCGGCGAGCGTCTTGCCGGTGTCGAGGGACTCGACGTGCGCGATCTCCTCCTGGTCGCGCAGCAGGAACCGCGCCACCCTGAGCAGCACGTCGGCCCGCTCCCGGGTGGGCGACGCCGGCCAGTCGCCGCGGTCGAAGGCCCGCCGTGCGGCCTGTACGGCGAGGTCGACGTCGGCCTCGCCCGCGTCGTCGACCTGCTGGACGACGGACGCGTCGTACGGGTTGATCACGTCCCGCCGCGCGCCCTGGACGGCACCGGTCCACTCCCCGTCGATGAACAGCTCCGCCATCGTGGCCTCCTCGCTCTCGCACCTGTCCGGTACCGACGTGACCACCGGCACGGCACACCGGGCACCAACATCGTCCGCCCGGCTCGCACCGGTCATGCGGACGCACGGGCGGGGGGCGAGTTCGGCGCAGATGTGACCTGGTTGGGCTAGGGGGTGTCTCTTCGATGCCCGCGACGCCTGGCACCGCACCTCGCCGCGTTGTCACATCACCCGCGGACACCCAGTCCGCGGGCAGTGCTCCGCCTTGCGATGCACGGCGCCGGACGCCGCGGGCTGATCCTCGAAGATCGAAGAGACACCCCCTAGGCAGTCCGTCCGCCTATGTTGGCGACATGACACACGCAGCAGTCACCGCCGACAGCACCGCCGGCCCGACCGCCGGCGCCGCCCTGGTCACCGGGGCCTCCCGCGGCCTCGGCGCCGTGATCGCCCGACGTCTCGCGGCCGACGGACACCCGGTCGCCGTCTCCTACCGGTCGGGGGCCGAAGCGGCCCACACGGTGGTCGCGGACATACGCGCGGCCGGCGGGACAGCGGAGGCGTTCCCCGCCGACGTCACCGATGACACCGCCGTCACGGAACTCGTCGCGGACGTCACGGCCCGGCTCGGTCCCGTCGCCACCCTCGTCGTCAACGCGACCGGCCCGCAGCCCCAGTTGGACCCGGCGGAGGTGTCCTGGGCAGACCACCTCGCCCAGCTCACGTTCTTCGTCAAGAGCCCCACACTGCTCATGCGGGCGGTGCTGCCGGGCATGCGCGGGCGCGGCGGCGGCCGGATCGTCCAGATCGGCTCCGACGTGCTGGAACGCGTACTGCCCGAGATGTCGGCGTACACGGCCGCCAAGGCCGCCCAGCACGCCCTGACGGAGTGCTGGGCCCGCGCGCTCGGCCCGTACGGGATCACGGTGAACACCGTCGCGCCGGGCTGGATCCCGGTCGAGCGGCACGCCGACGCGAGTGCCGAGTCACTGGCCGCCTACGCCGCCGACGTGCCGCTGCGCCGCATGGGCCGACCGGAAGACGTCGCCGCCGCCGTGGCCTTCCTCGCCTCACCGCAAGCGGCCTTCGTGACGGGCGAGCGCGTCAAGGTCAACGGCGGGCACACGCTCGGCTAGCGGGCCCGGTGCGGCCCGGCCGCCAGTGAAACCGCCTGACGGTGCTCGGTCCACTGACCGTGCTCGGCCCACCCGAGGGGAAGCCATGCCGACCGTCACCGAGTCCGAGGCGCTGTCCGCGCAGATCCGCACCGCGTGGACGGCGTTCGCCACGCACGGCGACCCCGGCTGGCCCGCGTACGACGCCGGGCAACGCCTCGTACGGCTCTTCGACGCGCGACCGACCGTCACCGCCTACCCGGAGGAGACCTCCCGACTGCTGTGGCAGGACCACGACTTCCCGGCGCACCGGCTGATCGACTGACCGGATGATCAGCTGCCCGGCCGCATCTTCCGGGCACCGGCCCTGATGGCCTCGCGGATGCGGAAGTACGTACCGCAGCGGCAGATGTTGCGCAGGCCGTCGAGGTCGGCGTCGGTGATGCCGCGGCCCTCGGCGGCGGCACCGCGGACCAGGGCCACCGCCGCCATGATCTGGCCCGGCTGGCAGTAGCCGCACTGGGCGACGTCGTGGTCGAGCCACGCCTGCTGCATGGGGTGCAGATCCTCGCCGACCGTCGCCGGAAGCCCTTCGATGGTGGTGACCTCGTCGCTGGGCTCCAGGTCCTTGACGGGGATCGCGCAGGGATTGACCGCCTTGCCGTTGAGATGGCTGGTGCACGCCTTGCAGACGTTGATGCCGCAGCCGTACTTCGGTCCGGTGATGCCGAGGATGTCGCGCAGCACCCACAGCAGGCGCACGTCGTCGGCGACGTCCACGGTGACCCGCTCGCCGTTGACGCGGAAAGTGTGCTCAGGCACTCGGATCTCCAAGCTCTCAGCGGGCGTGGTCCAGGCCGTCGGTGGGGGACTGGGGGATGGGCGGGACGGTGGGTTTGGGGGTGAACGAGAGCGTGCCGTGATTGATGGGAAAACTGGTGGGCATCGCTCCGGTCGCGCGGCCGTACGCGCAGGCGACCGCGGCCATCGACGCGGCGACGCCCAACTCCCCGGCGCCACCGGGCTCGTCGGAGGTGCTCGGCATGACGATGATCTTCAGCTCGGGCGGGGTGTTCCACTGCCGGGTGTAGAAGTAGTTGTCCCAGCTCGCTTCGAGGAAGTACCCGTCACGCAGGTGCAGGCTGGAGGTCAGGGCCAGCGCGATGCCGTCCATGACGCCGCCCATCATCTGCGCCTCCAGGCCGCGCGGGTTGACGGCGAGGCCGACGTCCACTACGAAGACGGCCTTGGTGACGCGTGGTCCGCCCACGCCGTCGCGGATGGGGCGGTCGACGGTCCCGGGCCGGCAGTCGATCTCCACCAGGGCGGCGCTGACCGCCTTGTACTCGGCGTGGAAGGCGATGCCCTGCGCGGTGTCGGCCGGCATCCGCCGCCCCCAGTCGCCGGCCTCGGCAGCCTTCTCCAGGACCGCGCGGGAGCGGTCGTCGCGCAGGAAGTCGTGCCGGAACCGGTACGGGTCCTTGTCCATCCGCGCGGCGACCTGGTCGACGACGAGCTCCCGGGCGCAGGTGACGTCCGGGGAGTACACGTTGCGCATGCTGCCGGTGTTGAAGCCCTTGTCGGTCTCGCTGAGCAGCCGGCTGTTGACACCGAAGTCGTACGACATCGTCTGGCTGAGCTGGAAGAACGTCTCGGAGAAACCGATGTCGCCCACCGGCAGCCGCGCGGCCAGGGCGGTGATGACCTCGCCGAGGCCGTGGCCGAGGTCCGTGGAGACACTGGTGTGCCGCTGCTTGTAGCTCAGCACGGTGTCACCGGCGTAGGCGACGCGTACCCGCGAGGTGGCCATCGGATGGGCGCGGCCCTGGCGGGAGTCGTCGGCGCGGTGCCACATGAGCTTGACGGGCTTGCCGACCTTCTGGGAGACCTCGGCGGCCTCCAGGGCGGCGTCGAAGAACAGCTTGCGCCCGAAGGAGCCGCCGCCTTCGGTGACGTGCACCGTGACCTTGCCGAGCGGCAGCCGGAGCTTGGCGGCGATGGCCTGCTTGGCGACGATCGGTGATTTCAGCGACGACCAGATCTCGGCACGGTCGGAGCGCACGTCGGCGATCGCGCAGTTCGGCTCCAGCGCGCTGTTGCTGCGGAAGTGGAAGGTGAACTTGCCCTCCACGGTCGGCGTCGGTGGCCGCAGCCCGAGCGGCAGCTCAGCGGCCGCCAGCTCCTTGAGTACCGTCTCGTCGGACTTGCCTTCGGCGGTACCGGGTCTCCAGGACACGCGCAGCGCGCGTACGGCGTCGATGCACTGGCCGAAGGTCTCGGCGCGCACCGCGACCCCGGTGGAGATCACCACGACATCGGTGACGCCCGGCATGCCGCGGACCTCGGCGAGGTTGGCCACCGGGCCGACCTTGCCGTTGATGGTCGGCGGACGGCACACCATCGTCGGCTTCGCGTCCGGGACGTCGAGGTCCATCGCGAACTTCTTGCGCCCGGTCACCGCCTCCAGCGCGTCGACGCGGCTGTGCGGCTTGCCGATGACGGTGAAGTCCTCGCGGGCCGTGAGTTCCACGGGCATCTTCCGGGTGCGGGCGCTCGCCGCCTTCTCGGCGAGCGCGCCGATGCCGATGCCGCCGCGCCCGCCGGAGCGATCGGTGACCACTCCGGCTCTCACCGTCAACTCGCTCACGTCCGTGCCGAGTTCCTTCGCCGCGGCCTCCAGCAGGCGCCGCCGGGCGATGGCGGCGGCGATCCGGATCGGGGTGTAGGTCGAGATGGTCGTGTTCGATCCGCCGGTGAGCTGGTTGAACACCAGCTCCGGCCGGGCATCGGCCAGCGTGACCCGTATCCGTTCCAGCGGTACGTCCATCTCCTCGGCGATCAGCATGGCCGCCGAGGTGGTGATGCCTTGGCCCACCTCGGCCCGCGGCAGCGCGAACGACACCGTGCCGTCCCGGTTGACCTCGACCGTGATCAGACCGGAGGTCGGCAGCGCCGCCGCGGTCATCAGGTCGTTGAGGTCGAGCAGGTCCGTGATGTCGGGCGACGGCAGCCGGGCGTCGGCTGTCGGCGGTCCGGCTTCCGCCGTCGGCGCGGGGCCGAGCTCGGCGGCGGCCACCAGGGTCGGGGCCGCGAGGACGTAGCCGAGGAATCGCCGCCGGCCGACGGCGGCCCGGCCGTCCTTCTCCGGTTCTCTCATCGTCCGGTCCACTCAGGACTCGGGGCGGGACTCGGGGCGGGACTCGGGGCGGTTGACGACGGGAATATCAATCTTCGTCTCCTTGCCTTTGGTGAGATAGAACAGGATGTACTTCCGGGCGGCCTCGTCGATGATCCAGGCGGTCTCGGGCACTAGCGGCAGCGGGATGAGGCCCTCGCGGAACTTCACCAGGGCCGGCCACGCCACCTTGATCGCCGGGCCCCAGAGCGGCTCGCGCGGGATCTCGTCCCAGTCGGCCACCTCGTCGCCGACCAGATAGCGGGCGAGCGCGTTGCACAGCGGCCGGCTGACGCTGCCGGGGCTGGTCTGCTCGGCGAGCTGCCCGAGCAGGATGTCGGTCAGCTCGACGCCCTCGCGGGTCGGCCCCATGGCCGGGGGGAGCACCTGGTCCGACTGGGCGTTCGCCGCGTCCCAGGTGGCGGGGATGTACTCGTCCTTGATGCCGAGCATGTGCGCGGTCACCTGCCACACGTGCAGATACGCCGCGGACTCGGCCCTGGTGATCGGCACCCTCCATTCGCGCATCCTGCGCATGGCGAAGGTCGGCAGGGTGTGCCAGGTGACCAGCATGTCGTTCTGGCTGATCGGTATGTCGTCGCCCCAGTGCGGCGACTGCCGCAGCAGGTGCCGTACCGCCGCGTGCACCAGGCGTGTCTTCACGGCGTTGACCACGCAGTTGCCACCGGGCCGGTACGCGTCGAGCGCACCGACGGCGAATCCCAGGATGCTCGTCTTGGCGACGCGGTCCTCCATGTCCGCGCCCCCCTTGGAGTAGTAGACCGCCCGCGCCTCCTTGGGAATGGCGGTACTGAGCATGCCGCCGCCCACACCGTTGAGCAGGTTGAGGTAGAGCCCCCGGGACTTGTTGAAGTCGGCGGCGGTCTCCAGCTCGGCCCGGTCCGCCCACGACGGCAGCCGGCGCGCCTCCTCCATGAACGTCCGCAGATCCCGGGGCAGACCGTCGGGCAGCGGCTGGTCGTTCCGCTCCCAGTTCCACAGGAGGCGGTTGACCTCGGGTACGGCGCCGCGGTCGAGCAGGGAGGCGACGAGCGGATCGGCCTCCTCGTCCCACACCCACCGGGGGTCGGCACCGGCGCCGGAGCCCGCGACCGAACCGCTGGGCGCCCAGGTCCAGTTCATCGGGCGCGCGTGGGCCGGAGAGGCCATGTTCCACGCTCCGAGCGCGCCCAGGGCCCCGCCCGCGGCCAACATCTTGCGTCTGCTGAGATCCGCCATGTCCCGCACTCCTCCTTGAGTTCTTCGAGGCCCGTTCAGGACGGGCGGTTGGTCTCCGGGATCTCGATGCTGATCGGGCGAGCTTCGGACAGGAAGAGCAGGGCAGCCTTGCGCAGGAACTCGTCGAACGTCCAGTAGGCCTTCGGCGCCAGCGGGAAGGGGAGCAGCCCTTCGCGTACGGCGACGAACGGGCCCCAGGCCGTCTTGAGGAGCGAGTCCCAGATCACCTCCCGGGGAATGTCCAGCCACTCGGCGATCCGGTCGCCGAGCAGGAAGCGGGTGAACGCGCCGAGTATGGGCTTGCTGAGGATGCCGCCGTCGACCGAGGAGCCGAGGTCGAGGAGGATGTGGGCCAGCTTGACGCCCTCGGGCGTCGGCGCGAGTACCGGGTCCAGGACCTGCTTCGCCTGGGCGTCGGCCTCGTCCCACGACCCCGGGATGTACTCGTCCTTGATACCGAGCAGGTGCCCGCCCAGCTGCCACGAGTGCAGGAAGGCGGAAGACTCGGCGGCGGGGATCGGCACCTTCCACGCGGTCAGCTTCTGCATGACGGTCGTGGGCAGGCTGTGCCACGTGACCATCATGTCCCGCTGACTGATCGGGATCTCCTCGTCGGCGACGTCGGGCCAGTGCGGGGACTGCGGCAGCAGGTGACGCACCGCCGCGTGCACGAGCCTGGTCTTGACGCAGGTCACGATCATCTCGCCGTCGGGCTGGTAGGCGTTCCGGGACCCGATGTCGTACCCCAGTTTGGCGGTCTTGGAAATGCGGTCCTTCATGTCCGCGCCGCCCTGGGAGTAGTAGACCGCGCGCGCCTCCTTGGGGATGACCGTGCTCATCATGCCGCTGGCCAGGCCGTACAGCACCCCTAGGTAGAGGCCGCGCTTCTCGTTGAACTCGACGGCGGTGGCCAGCTTGCCCCGGTCGGCCCACGACGGCAGTCGACGGGCTCGCTCCATGAAGTCCCGCAGGTCGGAGGGGAGTCCGGCCGGCAGCGGCTGCCCGTTCTTGGTCCAGGCCCGCAACAGCTTGTTGACCTTGGGGACATCGCCCCGGTCCAGCAGGGAGGCGACCAGCGGGTCGGCCTCCGCGTCCCACACCCACCGCGGGTCCGCGCCTGCCCCGGAGCCCGCCACCGAGCCCTTGGGCGACCACGTCCACGGCGTGCGCGCCTGCGCGGGCGTCGCGGCACCCAGCGCACCGAGTGCGCCCAGCGCTCCGCCCGCCATCAACATGTCGCGTCTGCTGAGTCGGTCCATTGCTGCGAACTCCTCACGTGCTGCCGATGCTGATACTCTGGAACTGATCGTGTATCTGCGTATCCCCAGAGGAGCACAGACAAGGCATGAACGCCAGAGGCTTCACAGAGTCCGGGAAGGCAACTCCGGTCGCAGGGAAGGCAATCGTGGAACCCGTACTGTCGGCCCTCATGAACCCTTCGGACTCCCGGTCAGTGCTGGAACTCGCGTTCACCGAGGCCGTCGAGGGCGTCGACCAGGACGACGAGGACATCGCGCGCATCCTCGACGCCGCTCATGAGCAGTTCTGCCGCATGGGCATCAAGCGGTCCACCATGGCGGATGTGGCGCGGCTCGCCGGTGTCTCCCGGATCACCGTCTACCGCCGGTTCGCCTCCAAGGAGGCGCTGGTCGAGCAGGTCGTGCGGCGCGAGTTCCGGCGGTACTTCGACCAGTTCATCGTCGACATCCAGGACGCCGAGACCGTCGCCGACCGCGTCGTACTGGGCTTCGTCAGCTCGTTGCGGGCCATCCGGAGCAACCCCCTCATCGGCGGCCTGCTGGCCGCGGAACCGGACGCCGTCGTGCCGTCCATGACCAGCGACGGGGGCCGGACGCTGGCCGCCGTACGGCAGTTCGTCGCGGGCAGGCTCCGCAGGGAGCAGCAGGCGGGCGGCGTATCCGGCGACGTCGACGTGGACGTCGTGGCCGAGATGATGGTCCGGGTCTCCGCGTCCTTCCTGGTCGTCCCCAGCCACGTCATCGACCTCGACGACGAGGAGCAGGTGCGCGCGGTGGCCCGCCAGTTCCTCGTCCCCATGCTCGAACCGCCGCGCCCCGCCCACTCGTAGCGCGGCGCCCGCGGCAGGCCCTCGTCCGGCACGCCCGGACCCAAGGAGGAATCCAGATCATGCCCCGAGTCCTCAACGACGAACGCCGCGACCTGGTCAGGGCGGTAGGCGACTTCTGCCGCCGCGAGTGCGGAACCAAGGAGCAGCGGGACAAGCTGACCGCGGGCGGCCAGGAACCGCACAACCAGAAGCTCTACGAGAAGATGGCCGGGCTTGGCTGGCTGGGCATCGCCGTCCCCGAGGAGTACGGCGGCGCGGGCCTGGGCATGACGGACCTCTGCCTGTTCCTGGAGGAGACCTCCTACGGGCTCGCACCCATCAGCGGCTTCGGGACCACGATCATCACGGCGGCGGCGTACGACAAGTTCGGCACCGAGGAACAGAAGCGCGTCGTGCTCGGCGGGGTGGTCAAGGGCCGCGTCGAGGCCGTCTCGATGTCCGAACCCGGCGCCGGGTCGGACGTGAGCGCGCTGACCTGCCGCGCGGAGCGCACCGACGGCGGCTATCTCGTCAACGGGCAGAAGACCTGGTGCTCCAACGCGCACTTCGCCGATCACATCCTGCTCATCGCCCGCACCTCGCGGGAGGAGTCCAGGCACGCGGGGCTCACCCAGTTCATGGTGCCCACCGACGCCGAGGGCCTGCGGATCAGAGGCATCGACACGATGGGCGGCCGGGAGGTCAACGACCTGTACTTCACCGACTGCTTCGTGCCGGACTCGGCGGTCGTCGGCACGCCGGGCCGGGCCTGGACGCAGCTGATGGCCGGGCTGAACCTGGAGCGGATGATCCTCGCCGCGCTGATGCTGGGCGTCGCCCGGCGGGCGTTCGACGACACCCTCGCGTACGTACGGCAGCGGGAGCAGTTCGGCAGGCCGGTCGGCTCGTTCCAGGTCCTCAAGCACCGCATCGCGGACATGGCCACCGAACTGGAGTGCGCCCGGCTGCTCCTCGACGACGTGGCGGCCACGATCGACGCCGAGCCCGGACGCGTGTTCGCCCGCGAGGCCTCCATGGCCAAACTCAAGTGCACCGAGCTGGCCAAGCACGTGACCCTGGAGGGCATGCAGATGATGGGCGGCTACGGCTACGCCACGGAGTACGGCATGGAGGCCCTGCTGCGCTCCACCGTCGTGTCCACGGTGTACGGCGGGACGAGCGAGATCCAGCGGGACATCATCGGCAAGACGTACGGGCTGTAGGAGGCCGCCGCAGAAGCTCAGTCGACGCGGATCGACGTGGCTTCGTAGACGACGGCCGAACTCCTTGCCGGTCCGTGGCAGGTCAGCCGACACGGCGGTGTGCGGTGGGAGTGCACCTCGACGTCGAAGGCCGTCGGACGGGGCGGGTGGCCGGTGACGCGGATCCGCCAGCGGCCGCGGTCAGGTTCGCGTTCGGGTTCGCGCGCGGTCTCGACAACCGCGTAGTCGTGGCGGCCGGCCGGGCCGAAGCGTCTGAGCACGGCGGCCACGGCGGCCTGCTGCGGCGGGAAGAGATCCGTGTACCCGCGCAGATGCTCCGCATGGACGCGGCCGGCCAGATGCTCCGCGACCACCGCCACGGACGAACCGGCGTCGAGAGCGCCGTAGTAGACACCGTCGGGCGCGACGACGACGTTGGCGGCGAACCTGTCGCCGCCCACGTGGGTGCACTCCCACACCAGGTGCGGCCAGCGCTCGCTCAGGGCGCGCCCCACGGGCCGGCCGCGCACGGCGCAGCAGGTGTCGTGCTGACCGTGGGCGCAGACGAGGACCACGGGCGGGCAGCCGAGCCGTCCCGGGGTACCAAGAGCGCCGGCAATCTGCGCCAAGTCCTCGTCACGGCTCCATGTGCCCCAGTGCTGGCGGTAGGCGCCGGAGTTCTCGTGGCGCAGTACGGCCCAGCGTCTGGCGCCTTCGGGTACGCGGCGTCCGTGCCGCCTGATGAGAAGCACGCGTGCCCGCACCGCCTGGGCGGCGGAGAACACGAGTCGCTTGGTGTCGGGCTCGAGGCCGAGGCCGTCGAAGCCGTTGGGTGGCCAGCCGCCTCGGTACTCGATGAGGACCCAGACACGGCCGTACGGTGCCGTGCCCGCGAGTGAGTCGCCGCGTGTGCGGGCGGCATCGGCGCAGAAGAAGCGCTCCGCCGCGCTCACCGCGGCCACGTCACTGTTCGGCGGGCACCAGTACGCCCGCGCGCAGCAGTCTCTCGACGAGGTCGACGCCGAGGTCACCGGCGGTGCGGACCTCACCGTCGAGGATGAGGGTGACCGACGGCAGGTCGGTCTCCTGGAAATCGAGCCGGCCCACGCGCGTGGCCAGGTGCCGCCCCTCCAGCCGCGCCTCCAGCGCCTCACGGAGCCGCACCGGCGAGTCGGGGCCGAGGCCGTCGACGGCCGCGAGCTGGGCCAGCGGCCCGAGCGGAGCGGGGCGTCCCTGGGCGCGCCGGGCGCGGTGGAACAGCGGCGCCGGATCGGCCTCCGTGACGGCGGCGGCGAGGCGCTCGCGGACGACGTCGATCTCGCCCTGCGGCCCGTCCACGCCCAGGGGCAGGGTGCCGCGCATCCGGGGATCGTCGCGCAGCACCGCGAGCGCGCACTGGGCGAGCTGCTCGGCCAGCGCGTACCGCGTCCAGCTGTGGATGCCGAGCGTCAGGTGGATCGAGACCTCGCCCTGCGCCTGCGCGGCGTGCAGCCAGCCCCGCGGCAGATAGAGGACGTCGCCGGGTTCGAGGACGGTGTCGATGTACGCCTCGCCCTTCGCGGCCTCGGCGACGGCGGAGCGGCGATCGGTCCAGGGCTGATCGCGCAGCGGGTCGGGATGGACGGGCTCGTGCACGATCCAGCGCTTGGCACCGTCGATCTGGAGGACGAAGACATCGTGGACGTCGTAGTGGTCGTCGAACCCGCGGCTCTGCGGCGGGGTGACATAGGCGTTGGCCTGCACCGGATGCCCCAGCTCATGGGCAAGGCGGGCGCTGAAGTCCGCGACCGGCGCCCACGTGCGGTGCAGGGCTTGCAGGACGAGCGTGGCGCCGTCGGCGAACGCGCGCCACAGAGCGGTGTCGTCGAGCTGGTCGCAGATGGTGGCGCCGACACCGCCGGACGAGGTGAAGGACGACTCGGGAAGCGTGGAGCCGTCCTTGGCGACGCGGAGGAAGGGCGTACGCAGCCCGCGACGTGAGATCAGCTCGTCCACGGCGTCGGCGCGGAACAGGTCGGAGAAATCACTCGCGCGGCGCGTGAGCAGCGCGGTGCGCGCCCAGACTTCACGGGCGAACCTCTCTGGGCTCAGGCCGGTCAGGCGTGTCTCCAGAACGCCGGCACCCACCGTGGCGCCGGCGCCCTGAAGCCCGGTCGGAGGGATGCTCAAACGCCGCTGCCGGACTCGTCGGCTCCGCCGTCCGCGCCTCCGTCATGGACGCCGGGAGTGCCCGCCGCGCCGCCGTCCGCGGGGCCTTCGGCTCCGCCGTCCGCGCCTCCGTCGTGGACGCCGGGGGTGCCCGCCGCGCCGCCGTCCGCGGGGCCTTCGGCTCCGCCGTCCGCGCCTCCGTCCGCGCCGCCGTCATGGACACCGGGGGTGCCCGCCGCACCGCCGTCCGCGGGGCCCTCGTGCTGGTTCGGATCCTGCTTGGGGTCGGCCATCATTCCTCCTGAGAATCGAACGGCTGGGAGCGGGCGCACCCTCCGGAGCCCCCTACTCCACTTCCACCAAGCTCGCTCACGCGATTCCGGTCGGCAACCCGAAGGGATCAGAGCCTCTGTGGCGACCCGGCAGTGGGAGCGGGTGCGCGCGTGGAAGGCGAGGAGGGCCAGAGCACTCGTTACGGCGGCCCAGGCGAACGACAGGAGCTGGTAGGGCCAGGAGGCGAAGGACGTGAACGCCGCGGCCAGCGCGGACTGGCACGCACCGTACAGAGGGAGCACGCTCAGGCCGGTGAGCTCGATGACGTTGAGGACCGGGTTCTGCAGTCCGCTGTCGACCAGGCTGAGCATGATGACGAGGAAGAAGCCCTCCAGCTCGCCACGGACCAGCGTGCCGAGCAGGAGGCCGATGCCGCCGTACACGAGGCCGGCGCCGAGAACGGCGAGGGCCAGCGGGCCCAGCTGACGCACCGGCAGTGTGCCGCCGAGCACGGCCGTGGTGTACACGGCGACGAGAGTGGCGCTGACGGCGACGGCGGCGACCTTGGCCAGCAGCATCGGGAACCGCGGGTACCCGGCCAGGACGAGTCGGCGGTCCATCTCCCGGGCTTTGAAGGTCTCCATGAACGATGAGAAGCCGGTGACCAGAGTGACGGCGGCGAGGGCGTTGACCACCTGGCCGACCTGATTCGCCGGGGCGTGGACGACGGTGCTCACGGAGTCCGGGGAGAAATGTGCGGCCCGGTCCGACGCGCACAGGCGCGCCACGACGATCCAGCCGGGGAGGAAAGCGACCGCCAGGACCAGCGCCATACGGCTGCGCAGATGACCGAGGAGAGTGCAGCGCAACATCCGGCTGAACGCGGCGGCCCGGTGCGAGGTCATCGGGTGGGCACCTCCAGGTCGAGGCGGCCGTCGCGCAGGTGGCCGACCACGTCGAAGTGGTCCATGTCGTGCAGCAGATGCGAGACCACGACGATCGAGTCGCCCCGGCCGCGCAGCTGAGCGGCGAGGGACCAGAAACGCTGATGGGTCTCCCAGTCGAACCCCTGGTACGGCTCGTCGAGCACCAGGAGCTGCGGGTCGTGCATGAGGGCGAGCAGAAGGTTCAGCTTCTGCCGCGTTCCTCCGCTCAGCTCCCCGGCCCGCCGCTGCTCGCAGTCGGCGAACGCCAGCACGTCCATCAACTCGTACGCGCGCGTGAGGCTCGGCAGCCGGTGGGCCACCTGGAAGAGCCGAAGGTGCTGCAGGACGGTGAACGAGTCGTTCAGCACGGCCTGCTGCGGGCAGTACCCCGCCCTGCCGATACGTACGACCGTGCCCCGGTCGGGCGCCAGATGCCCCATGGCGACCCGGAGCAGTGTGCTCTTGCCCGCGCCGTTCTCGCCGACGACGCCGATCAGGGCACCGGGCGGAACGTCGAGGTCGGCGCCGCGCAGGATCTGTCTGCGGCCGTACGCCTTCCATACGTCGCTGATCCGCAGCACTGACTGTCGCTGCGCATGCTGCATGGCCTGTGCGGGCACGTCGAGCCCTCCCGGTCAGCGGAGCGTGTAGATGGAAGCGGCGAGGGCGAGGGTGTACCACTGCTCCACCAGGCGGTAGCTGCGCCGGTCCGCTTCCCGGCCACGCCACATCACCACGCGGACGGAGAGCAGAAGGCTCCAACCGCCCAGGAGCACATCCGTGGCGATGATCCACCAGTGCGGTCCCGCGGGCGCCATGAGGAAGTGGTGGATGGCTGCGGGACCGATGGCGAAGCCGGCGCACAGGAAGACGCGGGTGCGTGTCTCCCCGAAGACCAGGGGCATGGTGCGGCGGTGGACAGCGCGGTCGCCGGTGATGTCGTGGAGGTCCTGGACGGACACGAGGAGGGTCACGGTGACCGTGAGGGTGATGATCCAGCGCCAGGCGTCGGGCGTCATCGCGGTGACCATCTCCCAGGCCGCCGCCAGCTGGGCGATGACGCCGACTCCGGTGTAGACGTTCCTGCCCACCCAGTGTCGGCACCAGCCGTACTCGTGCTGGAGCAGGGAGAGGATCTGCCACATCAGGGCCCACTCCAGGACACCGAGCCAGTACCCGTACAGGGGGAAGAGGATCCGGACGGCGACCAGCCGCAGCCGGGCGCCCCGGACGCTGCTCCGGCCGGTGACCAGCGGCCGGAAGGGCTTGTTGACCCGGTCCTCTTCGACGCCGACGAGTTGGTTGGCCAGGGCGTGCTCGTAGACGAACAGCCAGAAGTACAGGGCGCCCGAGGCCAGGGTGATCGCGGCCGCGGGCGGGGCCGGCCGGGCGTGGACGACGGCCGCCGTGACGAAACAGGTCGCGGGGAAGATGGTGGTCCAGCGGTCGGCGCTGATGAAGAGCCAGCTCAGGCGGATCTCGCACCAGGCGCTCCGCAGAACCGTCGCCGTGGGCGCGGTCATGGTCGTGATCATGGCAATGGGTCCCCCATGCTCCGTGGTCGGCAGGCCGGGCTTCAGACCGTGCGGTGTACGACCGCCTCCGCGACGCCCTTCAGCGTGCGGGTGGCGCCGGGCGGGAACGGTGCCGTGGCCAGGGAGTCCAGAGCCTGGTGGTGTCTGTCCTGGATCATTCGCTCGACCGCCGCCCGAGCTCCGGTGTCGGTGAGCAGGCCGCGGATCTCCGCGGCTTCCCGCTCCCCGAGACCGGGGTCGCCGATCAGTTGACGCAGCCGGCTCACCTGGGCCGGGCCGCCGGCGCGCAGGGCGTGGACGACGAGGCTGGTGCACTTGCCCTCGCGCAGATCGTCCAGCCGGGACTTGCCCGTCCGGTCAGGGTCCCCGAACACGCCGAGTACGTCGTCCCGGAGCTGGAACGCCTCACCGAGGGGGACCCCGTAGGCGGTGCAGGCGCGCATGACCTTCCGGTCGGCACCGGCGAGGGCCGCTCCGACCTGCAAGGGGCGTTCGATGGTGTACTTGGCGGTCTTGTAGCGGATGACGCTCATCAGCGTCTCGACGCTGGTGTGGAGGTCGCCGGTGGTCAGCAAGTCCAGGTGCTGACCGGCTATCAGCTCGCTCCGTGCGCGGTCGACGCAGCGCAGGACCGTGGCCCGGTGGGCGTCGGACATGGGCGTGGTGTGCAGCAACTCGTCGGACCAGACGAGAGCGAGGTCGCCCAGGAGAATCGCGCCACTGACCCCGTACTGCTGCGCCGTCCACGGCGCGTGGTGCCGGTCGGCCAGCGCCCGGTGGACCGTGGGACGACCGCGGCGGCTGTCGGACGCGTCCATGATGTCGTCGTGGATGAGTGCGCAGGTGTGCGCCAGTTCGATGGAGGCGGCCAGCCTGACGGCCCGCGCCGTATCGCCTTGTCCCCCGGCCGCGAGCCATCCGGTCACGCACAGCAGGGGACGGACCCTCTTTCCGCCGGAGATGAAGTCACGCAGCATGAGGGTGAGCACCGACTGGTGGGGCACAGGCGCGTTCCGTGCCTTCTCCGTCAGGAACTCGGACAGAAGGCTGTCTATCGCGGTACGCGGTGCGAAGAAGCCGGACTGGACCGCCATCGTTTCAGCCTTCATGACAAGCCGCCCCCGCGCCCGAGTGGCCTGTGCGCAGGACGTATCGGCCCAGCGCCATCAAGGGGAAGACGTGCCCGTAGTACTGGTAGTGCACGGCCACGGCCCCGGGAATGAGCGTGCCGGTAAAGTGCGGCTCCTCCCAACTGCCGTGCTCCGTCTGCTGTTCGGTCAGCCAGCGCACTCCGGACCGGACGGTGGCGCCGTCGTGCTCTCCGGCCGCGAGGAGCGCGAGCAGGGCCCAGGCGGTCTGTGAAGGGGTGGACGGGCCACGGCCGGTGCGGGCCGGGTCGTCGTACGAGTGCCAGCTCTCGCCCCAGCCGCCGTCCGGGTTCTGGACCGACGTCAGCCAGGCGACGGCGCGCCGGACGGCTCCATGGTCACCAGGGACTCCGGCGGCGACGAGGGCGGGAACGACACAGCCGGTGCCGTAGAGGTGGTTCACTCCCCAGCGCCCGTACCAGGCACCGCTCGCCTCCTGCTGATCGAGCAGCCACTGGACGGCACGGCGGGTACGGGTGTCGCGCTCCATCCCGAGGGCGGCCAGCATCTCCACCACGTGGGCGGTGATGTCGGCCGTTGGCGGATCGGTGCAGAACTCGCCGAAGTCGAAGAACGGGACCTTGCCGGGGAGGGCGCTGGTGTTGTCCGCGTCGAAGGCCGCCCATCCACCGTCGCGGCTCTGCATGCCGAGGCACCACCGCGCCGCCCTGCTCACCGCCGCGTCGACGCGCGTCCGATCGGGGGGACTGACACGGCGCAGCGCGAGGACCGCCTCGGAGGTGTCGTCGGCGTCGGGATAGGTCTGGTTGTGGAACTGGAAGGACCAGCCGCCGGGAGCTGGCCGGGGCCGCCGTACGGCCCAGTCGCCGGGCCGGTCGGTCTGCCGGGTGAGCAGCCAGTCGGCGGCCTTGAGCAGCGCCGGGTGGTCGGTGGCCAGCCCGGCGTCCAGCAACGCGGTGGTGGACAGGCAGGTGTCCCATACGGGGCTGTGGACGGTCTGCAACACCCGCACGTCGCTCTCGGGCCACGTGACGCAGCCCTCCAGGAAGCTCCAGGCGGCCTTGAGCACTGGATGGTCCGGGGGGCAGCCGTGCACGTGCAGGGCGAGGACCACCCATGTGGTCATCGGAGTGCAGGCTCCCCAACTGCCGTCCGCCTCTTGACGCTTCAGAAGCCAGCGAACGCAAGCGTTGGCCGCGGTTTTGCGTGCCGGCCGCGGGATGGCCTTCACGCACGTACGCACAGCGGCGTTCAGATGGTGGAAGACCTTCTCCCGCCCGCTGGTCGGTGCAGGCGTCGGCGTACGCACGCAAGCGTCGCCGGACGCAGCGAAGAGCTCGTCGATGCGGAAGGGAGCCGGTCGCACGGGCCGGTGCGCGCTGATGACGCTGAGAGCGACGAGCACCGGACGCATGATGGCGCTGAAGGAGTAGATGTTCAGGGGTGCCCACTTGGGCAGGGCAATGATCTCCGGTGGGACTTCGGGCAGGTCGTCCCACTCCCACCAGCCGAACATGGCGAGCCAGATACGCGCGGTCAGCTGGCCGGCGGCGACACCGCCCTGCTCGCGTACCCAGGCCGCACACCGGAGCATGTGCTCCTCGTCCGGACTGTCCCCGGCGAGCCGCAGAGCCACATACGCCTGAATCGTGGTCCCCAGATGCCCCTCGCCCTCGAAGGCGAGGGGCCAGGAGCCGTCCGCGCCCTGCTGGGAACGGATCCATCGGCCACTCGCCGCGGCCAAACGGTCGTCCGGCACACCCAGCAAGCAGCGCAGGAAAAGGTCATGGGTGTCATAACTCACGTCCGTCTGGAAAAAACCTTTCCACCACCCCTCGGCATGCTGGCGGGTCAGCAAATTATTCGTGGCCCGTACCATCGCTCGCCGAACCGTTTCCTCTTTGATGTCCGGGCATTCCTCGTGCGGTGCACCGTCAGTCGAGATCGCCATTGGCACTCCTGGATGATCGGGCGCGGACGTTATCGAGCGGGCGGGGACGTTATCGAGCCTTCCGCTTCTTTTCCGGCCCGCACATCCTCCGTACGAGTGGGGTGCGGGGCGCTCGGGGACACTTCCCTGGCCCTGGGGTGCGCCGTCGCCGCCCGGGCGCTTGGACGTGGAGCAGCGCAAGCCCGGCCCAATTTTCACTTTGTGAACAAACGACTTTTCTTTGAAGCCGTGCACAAAATGCCTTATGGGCGTTTGGGTGTACGTCTTGTTCTTTCAAGGCTGCCGGTGCGGCAGCCGTAAAGGAGATTTGATGCCGGTTTCTTTCGCTCCGGGCCGGTCACCCAGGGGTCGTGAGTCCGCCGGCGGGCTTTCACATCGTGGGCGTCCGCGGCTGCGCCTGACACTCGGTCTGGCGCTCGCGGTCATGGTGTGCACGTCCGCCGCTGCCTCTCCCGAGCCCCCTGTGCGCCCGGCACCGGCGAAGAAAGGCGCGGCGGCTCGGGACTATCCGATGCGCATCGTGGCGTACGTGGCGAACAGCGGCGGTCCCGGAACGGTCTCCTCCTACGACGTCCGGCTGGAGAGGCCCGTCGCCACCACGCCGACGGGCAACGGCCCGACCGGGGTGGGAGCGGCACCGGACGGCTCCCATGTGTACGTGGCCAACGGCCTGTCCGACACGGTCTCCTTCATCGAGACCGCCGGGCACAAGGTCGTGGCGAGTGTGCCGGTCGGGTCGTACCCGTTCGCGGCCGTCTCCAGCCGGGACGGGAAGCGGGTACTCGCCGCCAACTGGGGCGGCGACACGGTGTCGGTCATCGACACCGCTTCGCGCAAGGTCGTCGCGACGACCCGGGTCGGTGAGCTCCCGCACAGCATCACCACCCTTCCCAACGGGACCGCGTACGTCACCAACAGCGGCACCAACGACGTCACCGTGCTGTCCGAGACGAACCAGGCGAAAGCCGGAATTCCTGTGGGTGATTTCCCCAGCGGAATCACCAGCACCAGGGGCGGTGAAAGGGTCTACGTCGCGAATACGGGTTCCGGCAGCATCTCGGTCATCGACCCCGCCACCGGCAAGCCGCTGTCCACCTGGGTGGTCGGGAAGGCTCCGGTAGGCCTTGCCGTCAGTCCCGACGGGCAGCGTCTGTACGCGGCCGATTCGGCGGCCGACGTGCTCCTGGTCATCGACACCTCGACCGGCCGGGCCGTCAGCCGTGTCCCCGTGGGCAAGAAGCCGCAGGGCGTGGCGGTCAGTCCGGGCGGCAGCCGGGTCTGGGTCGCCAATGAGGAGTCCGACACCGTTTCCGTGATCGATCCGGTAGCGGCGAAAACGCGCGTCACGCTACCGACCGGGCAGCACCCCGAGGGCGTCGCCATCACCCCCAGGTGACATGGGTTCGAGGCCCCTCAGAAACGGGATGAGCGCATCGATGAAGGGCTCGTTCCGGTCGCCGGCGACCATGTGCCCCGCGTCGAGCACATCGACGTACCGCGCCTGGGGAACACTGTCGCAAAATTCCTCGGCGATGTCCTCGCGTACGACGTCGCTGAGCGCGCCGCGGACGAGCAGGATCGGCACGTCGGTGCGGCGGGCGGCGTCGAGGAGACGTTCCGCCATGCCGGGCGGGTCCATTCGGTCCTCGAAGCCGTCCACAAGACGAGGGTCCCAGTGCCAGACCCACCGGTCGCCGTGGCGTCGCAGGTTGTTCCGCAGTCTCTCGGGATCGTACGGCCGCGTGCGATGCGGCAGGTGGGCCGCGACCGCCGCGGCTGCTTCCTCGACGTCGGCGAATCCGTCCGGCCGACGGCGCATGAACTCGACGATGCGGCGCGCCCCGCGGGGGTCGGGGCGATGGGCGACATCGACCAGGACCAGCGCGCGAACCGCCGCCCCGGGTGCCTCTCCGGCGGCGAGCAGCGCACTCAGACCGCCGAGCGAGGCCCCCACGAGCAGCGGTGGCTCGCCGAGTTCAGTGACCAGTGCCCGGACGTCCCCGGCGAACAGGTCGAGGTCGTAGCAGCCATCGGAGGACCATTGGCTGGTGCCGTGCCCGCGCAGGTCCGGAGCGATGACCTGCCACCCCCGGGCGGCCAGCCGAGGGCCGGACCGGTCCCAGGCGTGCCGCGTCTGGCCGCCGCCGTGCAGCAGGACCAGCGGCGGCGCGGACTCCTCGCCCCACACATCCGCCGCGAGCCGGATCCCGCCACGGCCGACGAAGCTGCGGGGCCGCGACAGCGCGCCGCCCGTCATACCGCGCCTCGGGCGCGGAGCGGCGCCAGCAGTCGGTCGCGGTGGGAGTCCGCGGCCGCCGCGGCGAGCGCGACGTCCAGTGCGAACAGAGCACGCGCGAGGAACCGGTCGTCGTCGATCAGGGCGGCGACCCACTGATGCAGCGCGCCCACGCACGCCGTGCCGACCATGGCGGCCAACGCGTCAGTATTGATGTCGGCGCGCAGAAGGCCCTGCCTCTGCGCCCCGGCCACCGCCTGGCGGAGCTGGGTGAGCGGACTGCGGTCGAGTACGAGGCCGCTCTCCTCCCACTCGCGGACCATGCGGCGCGATACGACCGGGTCGTCCACGAACAGACCTACGGTCGACCGGACGACCTCGCGCGGGTCGTCGGCTCCCAGCACCGCCAGGCGGCGCTCCAGTTCGTCCATGAACCCGGCGGCGAGCGCCTCCCAGATCTTTTCGCGCGGTCCGATCAGGTTGTACACGGTGGCGGGCGCGACCTGCGCTCGCTCGGCGATCCGCTCCGTACTGATCACTGACTCCGGGCTGTCCCGGAGGAGTTCGCGCGTCGCGTCGAGGATCCGGATCCGCCGCCTGGCCTTGTGCTGCTCACGCAGCCCCCCTTCGGACGTCTGCATACGCGCACACCCTTCCCGAATACTTGGAGAGCGTTACTTAGAGAGCAATCCAAATTTAGAGGGCGCTCTAGAGAAGGGCAAGTGCCGAACGGGCCGTGCCCCGGCATGGCCCGTTGGTCCGCCCCTGACGCTGCGCAAGGCGCGCTGACTGGTCCATTGGTCCACTCGGACGCACCTGGGTTGAGCCGAGTGGAGACCAGATGGTGTGATGGGGGTGTCGATGGCGCTGCGGACTCCGTGGCGCCTTCTCTGTGTCTGGCTGCCGAGAGGGGCGGGAAGCTGTGCTGAAGAGGGTGTTCGTAGCTCCGGACCCCGGGCGGCTGCGGTTGCGCAGCGCCGGGCGGGGTGTCCTCGGTGTCAGTCTTGCCGTGACGGTGTCGGTACTGGTCACCCACTCGTTGTCCGCAGCGATCACCGGGGGGCTTGCCGCCCTGCTCGCCCTGTTCACGGTGGCCGACGCGTCGGTGCGCAGGCAGGCGGTCACTACGGCCCTGTTGCCGGTGGCCGGTTTCCCGGTGCTCGCTCTCGCCGCTCTCTTGCACGACTTCCCGTGGGTACGGGACACGGCCTTTGTCGCCATCCTCGGAGCGGGGATGTATGCCCGCCGGTGGGGGCCGCGAGGTCACGCGCTGGGGATATTCGCGTTCATGATGTTCTTCGCCGCGCAGTTCCTGCACGCGGTGCCGGGCCAGCTGCCGGAGCTCTGCACGGCGGTGGCGCTCTCGCTGGCCGCGTCGTCAGCGGTGCGCTTCGGCTTGTGGTGTTACGAGAGGCGGCTGCCGCCGGCTGCCGTACCGGTGGTGGCTCCGGGCGGCGCAGGTCTTGCCCGGGTGACCACGCGCCAGGCCGTCCAGGGGATGGCGGGCGGCACGTTCGCGCTGGTGGTGGGGCAAGTGGTGTCACACGAGCGCTGGTACTGGGCCGTTGGCGCGGTGTGGTGGATATTCGTGAACACCGCGTCGCGCGGGGAGACCCTCGTACGGGGCTTTCGCCGGGTCCTGGGCACCGTGGTCGGCATCGCCATCGGCCTGATGATCGCTGTTCCACTGGACGGAGCGGCTGCTCCCACCGCTGTGCTCGTGGCGGTCTGCGTGTTCGGCATCTTCTACACGGCAGCGGTGTCCTATACGTGGATGATGCTGGCGGTGACGCTGATGGCGGGGCTGCTCTACGGCTTGCTGGGCGTGCTCGATCCGGCTCTGCTCGCCCTGCGTGTCGTGGAGACGGGTGTGGGGGCGCTCGGCGCGGCGCTCGCTGTGCTCTTCGTACTGCCGGTGACCACGCATGCCACCACCGACGCGTGGATCCAGCGCGCGCTGCACTGCGTCCACGCCTGCACTTCCGAAGCCGCGGCCCGCCTGGCCGGCTCCCCGACCGCGGACCCGGCCCGGTATGTCGCTGAGCTGGAACTGCTGCTGAGCCGGGTACGGCTCTCGCTGGCCCCACTGGTGCATCCCTTCGCCCCGCTGCGTGCCCGCAAGGCGCGTGCCCGCCGGGTGCTGGAGCTTCTTGACCGGTGCGCCCAGGATGTGCGCGGCCTGGCGTCGGTCGCCGCGGACCCCGATGCTTCCCACGACGCCAGACTCGCCGCCGCGTGCTGGCGGGTGGAGGCAGCGGTGCAGGCGCTGACCATGCCCGACGTAACGCAGCGCGAGATCGATGTGCCCGCCGCCGTATCGCAGCATTCCGGTGCCGAACTGGCTCTGACCCATCTGCATGGCCTGGAGCACGCGCTGAAGGCACTGGCGGAGCCCCTGCGAGGCCCGGTGGCTCCCGCCTGACGGTGGGCTGTCCGTGCCTCAGGGACTCCGGGCCCCCTGAATCAGTACGGCCGGGAGAGGAAACCGGTGACCGCGTCCGCAAAGCGGTCCGGAACATCGTGGTGCACGACGTGACCGGCGGGCAGCTCGACACGGCGGATACTGCCGGCCCGGCGGGCGACCATGTCTTGGGCATGAGCGGCCGCCAACTCGTCGCTGCGGGTTCCATGGACCAGCAGCGTGGGGCAGGACACCGATATCCAGTCATTCCAGTGATCGCCGTTGAGCGCCTTCTGGGACGCCACGGTGTCGGCGATGCCGAAGGAGAACCCCCAGCCCTGTTCCTTCTGACGGAAGGAACACTCCAGATAGGGCACCGCCGCACCCAGAGCCGCGGCCAGCGCCTCGCGGGACGGCGCGACGACGGGAAGACGTGTGGTGAACGACCAGTCGCAGTCCACCACCGCCCCGATGTCCTCGACGATCAGCTCGCTGACCTTGTCCGCGTGCCGGGCCGCGAACTGGTAGGCGTTCACCCCGCCCAACGAATGGCCCAGCACCGCCACCGGGCCGACTGCCAGATGCCGGTGGAAGGCCGCTACGTCGGCTACATACTCGTCCCGCTCGTAGCTGTGAGCACGGTCGGACTCTCCATGCCCACGCTGATCGAGCGCGATCACTCTCCACCGCGGAGCCAGCGCCGCAGCCAACGGCGCGAACGCCGACGCTTCGTTGTAATGCCCGTGCAGGGCCAGAAGCGGCCGGCCGGGTCCCCCGAAGTCGAGATACGACAGTCTCCGACCCGCCACCATGAACGATCTACGCATGGTGCGGATGGTAGGAGACAGCACTGACACTTCCCGGACCGGCCGGCGGGGCGGTCGCGCGGGCGAGCAGGCGGAGCAGGCGAACCTCTGCCTGGCCCCGGTGGACGCGTACGCCACCTCGACCAGCGCGGACGTCGACGCCGTCGCGGCACGCGCGCACCCCGATCCGGCCGGTCCGGCTCGTGGACACGTACCGCAGGTCCCGCCCGAGGCACATGGATCATCCGGTTCGCCGCGACGGGCGATCCCGGCTGGGATCCGTACGGCCCCGAGCGCCGGGCCACCATGCGTGTCGACGCCGACTGGACCCGGGTCGACGACCCGCGCGGCCAGGAACGACAGGCATGGACCTGACCCGGCGCGAGGGCCGGACCTCGACGATCCCGGTCAGCGCAGGCCGTACTGCGCCCGGCTGACCACCTTGCCGTTGGTGAGGGTGAACACGGCGCTGCCGTACGTGCGGGACTGCTCGCACGAGTAGCTGGCGGACTTCGCACCGGCCGTCTCGGCGTCGGCGAGGCGCACGCACACACCCTTGCCCGCGATGCTGTGCATCTGGGCGGCGGTGGTCCTGCCCTTGCACTCGTAGACCTTGCTCGAGTAGCCGGAGCCGCCGCTGCTCGACGTGAGCTTGCAGGCGCCGCGGCCGGCGACGGAGTACATCTTGGAGACGCTCGTCCCCGGCTTGACCTTGTCGTACTCGGCGCGCGTGATGGTCGGCGAGGCCGCCTGCGCGGTGGGGGCCAGGGCGGCGGTGAGAGCGGCGGGGCTGCTCGCCGGCGCGTGGGCGGTGTGCCGGACATGAGAAGACCCCGGCTGGACGGGGGGGACCAGCCGGGGTCGTCGAGGGTGGCCCTCTGCGGCCACACCTAGATGAACGGTGAACCACATGTGGTTGTTCCGGGCCCCCGTCCGGAACCGGCGTGACCTGTGGCACAGCCCCATGACTCCCGTGACCCACCCGCCCGAACGATCCGGTCGGTGCCGACCCGACGGCCTCCGCCGCCGCTTGGTCTAGACCGACTGCTAGCGTCAGCCGCACGAGCGGCGCCAGGGACGTGCCGCTCCGGCCGAGAGGGGACAGCAGTGGGCGACGGCAACCACGCCGGACGGGCATACATCGGATCCTTCACCGCCGCCGGGGGCCTCGGTGTCCTCACCGCGGCCGTCGACGAGGACACCGGGGCGCTGACCGTCCTCAGCGCCACGGACGCGGTCGCCGATCCGTCCTACCTCGCGCTCTCGCCCACCGGCGACACCCTCTACGCCGTGAGCGAGACATCGGACGGCGCCCTCGCCGCGTACCGCCTCGGAGGGGACAAGCCGGAACTCACCGGCCGACCCGTGCCCGTCGGCTCCGCGCCCACGCACCTCGCCCTCTACGACGGCCACGTGCTCACCGCCAACTACCGCTCGGGCAGCGTCACCGCCGTCCCGCTGCGCGACGACGGCGGCCTCGCCGCCCCGGCGGGCGAACTCCGGCACACGGGCTCCGGACCGCACCCGCAGCGCCAGCAGGGCCCGCACGCCCACCAGGTCCTCGCGGACCCGAGCGGCCGCTGGGCGGTCAGCGTCGACCTCGGCACGGACTCCGTACGCGTCTGCGCGCTCGGCGACGCCGGACTGACGCTCCACCGCGAAGTGGCGCTGCGTCCGGGCTCGGGCCCGCGGCACCTCGCCTTCCACCCGCGCGGCGACCGCGCGTACGTCCTCAACGAACTCACCCCCACGCTCACCGTCTGCTCCTGGGACGCCGACGAAGGCACCCTCAAGCCGATCAGTGAGGTCTCCGTCCTCGTCGACGTCCCGGACGGCGACATCTACCCCTCGGAGGTCGTCGTCGCGCCCGACGGGCGGTTCCTGTGGACCGCCACGCGCGGCGCGGACGTCATCTCGGTCCTCGCGCTCGACGAGGCGGGCGAGGCGCCACGACTCGCGGCGACGGTCCAGTGCGGCGGCCACTGGCCGCGCGACCTGGCCATCCACCCCTCCGGACGGCATCTGTACGCCGCCAACGAGCGCTCCGGTGACGTCACCTGGTTCACGATCGACCACGGCACGGGCATCCCACGGAAGGCCGGCTCGATCAAGGCGCCCGCCGCCTCCTGCGTGATCTTCGACTGAGGCCGGCCCGCCCGCCCTTCACGTGCGTACGCGAAGGGGCCCGCCCCCACACACGGGGCGGGCCCATCGACGTACGTACGTACTCAGTGCACCGGCATCCCCGAAGGCTGCTGCGGCGTGATGCCGAGCGCCGTCGTGTACTTGGACAGCGCCAGCTTGCCGATCGCCGGGTACGGGCCGAGCGGCTCGGCGACCGAGCAGCCCGCCTCCTTCGCGGCCGCGTCCAGCAGGCCCGCGTCGAGCTCGGGGCCGATCAGGTACGGCGCGAGCGCCAGCTGGGCCGAGCCGGAGCCGCGCAGCTGCTCGGCGGTCGCCGCGATGGCGCCCTCCTCGTCGAGCGCGGCCGCCATCACCGGCACCGCGAGGCGCGCGGCGAGCAGCATGCCGGTGATCCCAGCGGCCTGCACGGCCTCCTCGCCACCGACCGTGGCGAGGACGATGCCGTCCGCCGCGGTGGTCACGGTGAACAGACGGGCGCGGTCGGCGCGGGCGAGCCCGGCCTCCGAAAGGCGTACGTGCAGCGCCTCGGCAAGCAGCGGATGAGGGCCGAGCACATCCGTCAGCTCGGCGGCGGTACCGCTGTCCACGACGGCCTGCCGGATGCGGCCCATCAGCGCGCTGTCAGGACCCGCCAGCAGCGGCACGACCACCGCCACGGGGCCCTCGGGCTCGCTGACCTCGGCACCGGCGGCACGCGCCCGCTCGAAGCGGGCGGCACGCTCGGCGCTCGCGTGCGCGAGCACGGACGGCAGCGAGGGGAACTCGGGGAAGGACGTGACGGTGGCGTCCTCCTCACCGTCGACGAAACCGATTCTGGCGTCGAGGCCGGGCAGCTCGGAGCGGGCGATGCTCACGACTTCCTCGGCGAGGCCGCGCGTGGTGGTGCTGGGGGCGCCCGGCACGGCGAGGACGAGTGCGGGCGCGCCCTCAGGAGCCGCGACGGGCTCCGGACGGCGGTGCCGGCCCGGCTGACGGGGGCGCGGCATTCGTACGGGCAGGCCGGATGGGGGCCCAGTGGGGGAGCTCATGCGCCCGCATGCTACTGGCTTGCGGGTCTCCGCTGTTCGGGGAGGGTGCAGCTGGGCGGTATAAGTACGTTTTTGTCTGATGAGTTACGTAGAGGTCAACTGTCGCCCTTTCCGTGGACGGAGAGCATCCGTGCGTCGCGCGGCAGTCGCAGCTGGTCACGGGCGACATCGACCGCTACGCGCAGGGCGCCGTCGAGCGGGTCGCCGGTCGCGGGGACCTGCCGGGCGTGCGGCAGTTGTACGGCCAGCTCCTCGCGCAGCGGGGCGAGCAGCGGCTCGCCCATCTGGAACAGGCCGCCGGACAGGGCGACTTCGCTCGCCTCGGACCGTGGGCAGACGGCCGCCGCGGCATCGGCGATGTGGCGGGCCGCGTCCCGCAGGATGCCGCCCGCCACGGCGTCGTCCGCCGCGCAGCCGGCCACCTCGGGCGCGAAGGAGGCGAGGACCGCGGGCCGGTCGGCACGGGGATAGAGCCGGCCCGGCAGCCCCGCCAACGGACCGAACACTTTCTCCGCCCGCGCGAGGAGCGCCGTCGACCCGCCCCGTCTGCCGTCGTGCGCCCGCATCGCCGCTTCGAGTCCCGCCCGGCCGATCCAGGCGCCGCCGCCGCAGTCCCCGAGCAGATGGCCCCAGCCGTCGGCGCGGCGCCAGACCGTCAGGTCGGTGCCGAGCGCGATCATGCCGGTGCCCGCGGCGACGACCGCTCCGGGACGATCGCCCAGCGCGCCCGCGTACGCGGTCACGGCGTCCGCGGCCAGCGCCAGACGCCGTACACCCAGGGCGCCTTCGAGCGCGGACGGCAACTCGGCGCGCAGGTCGTCGCCGAGAGTCGCCATCCCCGCGGCGCCCACGGCGACGGCCGTGATCCGCCCGCCGCCCGCCCGCTCCAGCAACGCCCTCGCCATCGGCAGGAGTTGCTCCATGAAGTGCGCGGCGTCGATCCCCCCGGCGCCGGTGCGCACCGGCTCGGTCGAACGCACGGGCTCCGTCGAACGCACGCGGCCGGGACGGTGCGCGCCGTCCGGCACCGCCAGGGCCGCCCGCAGTCCGGAGCCCCCCGAGTCGACACCCAGTACGTACGCCCTGTCCGTCACGGAAGCCGCCAGTCCACCGGCTGCGCCCCCTGCTGGACCAGCAGGTCGTTGACCCGGCTGAAAGGACGCGAGCCGAAGAAACCGCGGTCCGCCGACATGGGGGAGGGATGCGAGGACTCCACCGACGGCAACTGCCCGAGCAGCGGCCGCAGATTGCGCGCGTCACGCCCCCACAGGATCGACACCAGCGGCTTCCCCCGCGCCGCCAGCGCCCGTATCGCCTGCTCGGTGACCTCCTCCCAGCCCTTGCCGCGGTGCGCGGCCGGTTTGCGCGGGGCCGTGGTGAGCGCCCTGTTGAGGAGCAGGACGCCCTGCCGCGTCCACGGCGTGAGGTCGCCGCTCGACGGCGGGGGCAGGCCCAGGTCGTCGGTCATCTCGCGGTAGATGTTGATGAGGCTGCCGGGCAGCGGCCGCACCTCGGGCGCGACCGAGAACGACAGCCCCACCGCGTGTCCGGGCGTGGGATAGGGGTCCTGGCCGACGATCAGGACGCGGACGTCGTCGAAGGGCTGCTGGAACGCGCGCAGTACGTTCGCTCCCGCCGGGAGGTAGGTGCGTCCCGCGGCGATCTCCGCGCGCAGGAAGTCCCCCATCCCGGCGATCCGTTCGGCCACCGGCTCCAGGGCCTTGGCCCAGCCGGGTTCGACGATCTCATGCAAGGGTCGTGGTGCCACGCCGTCACCCTACTGCCGTACCGGTGGCGTCGATCAACCGATGGCCGCGGCCCGCACGCACAGTACGTCCGGCAGGTGCGAGGCGAGCAGCCGCCAACTGTCGCCGTCGTCCGCCGAGGCGTACACCTCGCCGTTGCGATTGCCGAAGTAGATGCCCGCCGGGTCGTTGCCGTCGCTGCACATGGCGTCCCTCAGCACCGTGCCGTAGTGGTCCTCCTGCGGCAGGCCCGCGCTGAGCGGCTCCCAGCTCCCGCCCGCGTCCGCCGTGCGGTAGACGCGGCAACGGCGGTCGGCGGGCACCCGGTCGCTGTCCGCGGTGATCGGGAAGACGTACGCCGTGCCGCCGCGGTGCGGATGCGCGACCGCGGCGAAGCCGAAGTCGGAGGGGAGACCATCGCCGATGTCCGTCCAGTGCGCGCCCGCGTCGTCGCTGCGGTACACACCCCAGTGGTTCTGCAGATACAGCCGGTCCGGATCGGCCGCGTCCCGCGCGACCTTGTGCACACACTGCCCGAACTCCGGGTCGGGCTCCGGCAGGAACACCGCGGAGACGCCCTTGTTCGACGGGGCCCAGCTCTCCCCGCCGTCGAGGGTGCGGAAGACCCCCGCCGTGGACACCGCGACCGTCACCGCGCGGGCGTCGCGCGCGTCGGTCAGGACGGTGTGCAGGCCCTCACCGCCACCGCCCGGAACCCACTTGGAACGCGTGGGGTGTTCCCAGAGCGGACGGACGAGCTCGAAGCTCTCGCCGCGGTCCTCGGAGCGGTACAGCGCGGCCGGTTCCGTGCCCGCGTACACCACGTCCGGCTCCGCGGCCGACGGGTGCAGCTGCCACACCCGCTCCAGCGACGCCCCGGTGTCCTTGGGGAACTTCACGGCGGCCTTCGCGGGCTCCGTCCACTTCTGCCCCAGGTCGTCGGAGTGGAAGACGGACGGGCCCCAGTGCGCGCTGTCGCCGCCGACCAGCAGCCGTGGTGTCGGGCCCCGGGTGTCGATCGCGACGGAGTACACCGCCTGCGCGTTGAAGTACGGGCTGTCGTCGAACTCCCAGGCGCCACCGCGCCTGCGGCCGATGAACAGGCCCTTGCGGGTGCCTACGGTCAGAAGTACATCGGCCATGACGGCCACCTCCGGGACGTCGTTGTCTCACGTATCCGTCAGTCTGCACCCCACCACTGACAGTCACCCTCCGGTGCGGGCGTTCCCGCAGGTCGACGCCGTTCCTCACCCCGTCGACCGCCCCTGCGACGACAGCTCCCGCGCCACCTCCGAGATAGCCGCGGGGCCCACCCGGCAGCACCCGCCCACCAGCCGCGCCCCCGCCGCCCGCCACCCGGCCACTTGACCGGCCGCGAACCGAGCGGGCCCGCGCCAGGCCCGGGCCCCGGCGTCCCACGTCTCCCCGCTGTTGGGATAGACGACCACGGGCTTGCCGGTGACGCGCGCGGCCAGCGCGACCGCCGCGTCGGCGTCGCGCGGATCGCAGCAGTTCACACCGACCGCGATCACCTCCTCCGCGTCGGCGGCGAGCGCGAAGGCCTCGGCGAGGGGCTGTCCCGCGCGCGTGCGATCGCCCTCGACGCTGTACGACAGCCAGGCGGGCACTCCGAGGCCGCGCACCGCACGCAGCAGCGCCCGCGCCTCGTCGGTGTCGGGGACCGTCTCCAGGGCGAGCACGTCCGGTTCCGCCGCGGCGAGGGTCTCCAGGCGGGGCCGGTGGAAGCGCTCAAGGTCGTCCACGGTGAGTCCGTACCGCCCCCGGTACTCGGAGCCGTCGGCGAGCATCGCGCCGTACGGTCCCGCCGACGCGGCCACCCACACCGCGTGGCCGAGCCCGGCACCGGCGCGCCGCGCCAACTCCACGCCGAGGCGCAGCAGCTCGGAGGTTCGGCGTGCGTCGATGCCGTGCCGCGCGAAACCTTCGTACGTCGCCTGATAGCTGGCGGTGATGGCGACCTCGGCGCCCGCCTCGTAGTACGCGCGGTGGGCGGCTTCGATCGCCGCGGGCTCGTCGGCGAGCAGCCGCGCCGACCACAGGGCGTCGCTCAGGTCGTGCCCGGCGGCCTCCAACTGGTTGGAGAGGCCGCCGTCGAGCACGACCGGGCGACGGGCGAGGACATCGACGAGATTCACACGGCCGACGCTAGCCGAGGCGAGGCCGGCGGGAAGTGACAGGCCACTTGGTGTCCCTCCCCGTTCGGTGTGCTCACCGGAGGTTCGGTCGTGGCGCACACGTCCTGCGCGAGGGGGCAGCGGGTGCGGAAGCGGCAGCCCGAGGGGGGCTTCGCCGCGGACGGGGTCTCGCCCTTCAGGGGCGTGTGCCGCATGCCGGACGCGGCGTCGGGATCGGGCAGGTTCACCGTGTCGAGCAGGCCGCGCGTATAGGGGTGCAGGGGACGCTCGTACACCTCCTCGGCCGGACCCGACTCCACCAGTTTGCCGAGGTACATCACGCCGACCGTGTCCGCCAGGTGCCGTACGACGGCCAGGTCGTGCGAGATGAACAGATAGGTCAGGCCCCGCTCGCGCTGGAGCTTCCGCATCAGGTTCAGGATCTGCGCCTGTACCGACACGTCGAGCGCGGACACCGGCTCGTCGGTGACCACCAGATCGGGGGAGAGCGTCAACGCCCGTGCGAGGCCGAGGCGCTGGCGCTGTCCGCCGGAGAACTCGTGCGGGTAGCGGTGCACGGCGCCGCGCGGCAGGCCGACGGCGTCGAGCAGCTCGGCGACCAGTTCCTGCTGTTCGGCGCGGCTGCCGACGCCCTGGATGACCAGGGGTTCGCGCAGGATCTCGCCGACCCGCATCCGGGGGTCCATCGCGGCGGTGGAGTCCTGGAACATCAGCTGGACGCGCCGCCGGTGCGCGCGCCGCTCTCCCCGTGACATCCGCGTCGGATCGGCGCCCTCGAACCGCACCGCCCCGCCGGTCGGCTCCTCCAGGCCCGCGACGATCCGCCCGAGCGTGGTCTTGCCGCAGCCGGACTCGCCGACCAAGCCGAACGTCTCGCCCTTGCGGACGGTGAGCGACACCCCGCCGACCGCGCTGACGGTGCCGCGGCCGCGCGAGAACGGTCCGCCTTTCAGCGGGAACTCCTTGACGAGCGCGTCCAGTTCGAGGAGTACGTCGCCGGGCGCGGCGGCCGGCGGGGCGGGCGCCGGGATCACCACTTCCGCCTCGGACGCGGCCTCGTCCGGGGCGGGCACCGGGTGGAAGCACGCGAACCGGTGTTCCGCGCCCCGCACCTCGTCGTCCACGAGCGGCGGCTCCTCGGCGCGGCACTCGTCGGTGGCGAAGGTGCAGCGCGGTGCGAAGCGACAGCCGGTGGGGCGTGCCGCGAGGTTCGGCGGCAGGCCCGGGATGGTGTGCAGTTCGGTGCCGGTACCGGCCGCCCGTTCGGGCAGCGCGGCGAACAGGGCCTCGGTGTAGCGGTGGCGCGGGCGCGTGAAGAGGTCGCGTACGTCGGACTCCTCGGCGACCTTGCCCGCGTACATCACCGCGACCCGGTCCACGCGGTCGGCGATGACGCCCAGGTCGTGGGTGACGAGGATCATCGCCATGCCGAGGCGGGAGCGCAGATCGTCGACGAGTTCCAGGATCTGGGCCTGCGTCGTCACGTCCAGGGCCGTGGTCGGCTCGTCCGCGATGAGCAACTTCGGCTCGCAGACCAGGGCCATGGCGATCGCCACGCGCTGGCGCATGCCGCCGGACAGCTGGTGCGGGTAGGCCCTCATGCGCTCGGCGGGCTGCCCCATGCCGACCAGGCGCAGCATCTCCTGGGCGCGCGCCCGCGCCTCCTTCCTGCCGATGCCGGGCCGGTGCAGGAGCAGCGGCTCCGCCACCTGCGCGCCGATCGTCATCGTCGGGTTGAGAGAGGTGAGCGGGTCCTGGAAGACCATGCCGATGGCGTCCCCCCGTACGTCCTGAAGGGCGGGCGCGGGAGCGGTCGCGAGGTCCTGGCCGTCGAAGAGGACGCGTCCGCCGGTGATCCTGCCGCCGGGCGGCAGCAGGCCGAGGACGCTGAGCGCGGTCATCGTCTTGCCGCAGCCGGACTCGCCGACGATGCCCAGGGCCTCACCGGGGGCGAGGGTCAGACAGACGCCGTCGAGGGCGTGGACGGTGCGTTCTCGCGAGGCGATGTCGACGCGCAGGTCGTCGAGGGTGAGCAGGGGCTCGGTCATCTTTTTCGGTACTCCCTTACTTCCGCAGCCGCACTTCGAACGCGTCCCGCAGCCCGTCGCCGATGAAGTTGAACGCGGCGACGACCAGCACGATCGCGATGCCCGGCGGGAAGATCAGCCACCAGTAGCCGTTCTGGGTGTAGGTGATGCCGGAGGACAGCATCGAGCCCCAGTCGGCCGAGGGCGGCGGGATGCTCAGGCCGAGGAAGGCGAGGTAGCTGACGTAGAGGATCGCGTCGGCGATCTGGAACGTGCAGTTGACGATGACCGTGCCGATGGCGTTCGGCACGATGTGCTTGAAGACGGCCCGGGTGCCGCTGCCGCCCATCATCCGCATGGCCTGGACGTACTCGCGGTCGCGCAGCGACAGCGCCTCGCCGCGTACCAGGCGGGCGGGGGAGAGCCAGGCGACCGACGCGATGATCACGATGAGGACGCCCTTGCTGGGCGTGATGATCGCGGCGACCACGACGAGCAGGAACATCGCGGGGATGGCGAGCGCCGCGTCGGTCACGCGCATCATCGTGGCGTCGACCCAGCCGCCGAGGTATCCGGCGATCGCGCCGTAGACGGTGCCGAAGAGGGTCGCCAACAGGCCCGCCGCCAGGCCGATTTCGAGGGACGTACGGCCGGCCGCCATCAGGCGGCCGATCATGTCGTAGCCGAGGTCGGTGGTGCCGAGGAGGTGGCCGGGGCTGCCGGGCGGGAGGTTGGCCCGGGACAGGTCGGTGTGGATCTGCTCGGTGGGGTACAGGAGCGGGCCGAGGTAGCTGAACGCCAGCAGCAGGGCGAGTACGACCACGCCCGTGAGGGCGAGTCTGTTGCCGGTGAAGACCCGTAGGGTGCGGCGGGCCAGCGAGGGGGTGGCCCGCGCCGCTTCCTCGTGACCGGGGGCGGTGACAGGGGCGACCGTGGTGCTCATGCCACGCTCCGTATCCGGGGGTCGAGGACGGCGTAGAGGATGTCGGTGAGCAGGGAGCCGACGACGGTGGCGACGCCGACGACGAGTGTCACGCCGAGCAGGACGGGGAAGTCGGAGCCCTGCGCCGCGTTCCAGAACAGCAGGCCCATGCCGGGGTAGTTGAACATCGACTCGACGACGAGGGCGCCGCTGAAGAGCGTCGGCAGGTAGAGGCCGAGGAGCGTCGCGAGCGGGATGAGGGCGTTGCGCAGGACGTGCCTGACCATGATCCGGCGGCTCGACTGGCCCTTGGCCATGGCGGTACGGACGTACTCCTCGGTGAGGTTGTCCAGGACCGCCGAGCGCATGTAGCGGCTGAACATGGCGACGATGCCGAAGGCCATGGTGACGACCGGCAGGACAAGGCCGCTGAAGTCGCCGAGGAGTTCGCCGACCGTCTCGCCCTGTGGCGCCTCCGCCGGGAAGACCGGTATGACCTGCGCGAACAGGATGATCATGATGAGGCCGAGGAAGAACACCGGCGTCGCGTACAGCAGGAAGGCGAGGCCCGTCAGCGCGTAGTCCGACGCCTTGCCGCGCCGCACGGCCTGCAGCAGGCCGAGCGGGACCGCGATGACGACCGCGAGCGCGGTGGACAGGACGGTGAGGAGCAGCGTCTTCGGCAGGCGCTGCCTCAGCAGGTCGAGGACGGGCGAGTTGAGCTTGAAGGACTCGCCGAGGTCGCCCGTGAGGAGCCGCTTCAGGTACATCGCGTACTGCGTCGGCAGCGAACGGTCGTACCCCTGCCGGTGGTTGAAGTGGTCGATCTGCTGCGGTGTGCCTTTGGGGCCGAGGATGGCGCGCGCGGGGCCGCCCGGCAGGAGGTGCAGGAGCACGAAGACGATGACCGACACCAGGAAGAGGACGACGACCGCCTGGAGGGAGCGCTTGACCAGAAAGCCGGTCACTTCTCGGCTCCCTTCTTCTTGACGTAGTACCAGTGCTGGGGCGCGAAGGTGACGGTCGGGTTCTGCGAGACGCCGCGCAGGTCGTTGCGGATCACGGAGACCTGGTACGCCGGGTTGGGCATCCACATCACGGGCAGCTGCTCGGCGAGGTACTCGCCGTACTGGTGCACGGCCTTCATGTCGGGGGAGTACTGCACGGCCCGGATGACGCGGTCGGCCTTCTCGTCGCTGTAGTTGCCGAAGTTGGCGGAGGCGCCCGTCGAGAAGAGCTGTTCGCCGCTGGGGTTGAGCGGGTAGTACCAGCTGCCGGCCGTCCCGAAGAAGGACATGTCCCAGTCGCAGCCGGGGTCCTTCGCCGCGCACGGGACGGAGTTGCCGAGGACCGAGTTCAGCGGCTGCTGGCGCACGGTCAGGTCGATCCCGGCCTTGGACAGCGAGGACTTCAGCTCCTGCATCATGTTCGTCGTCTCGGTCGAGCCGGACTGGGAGAGCAGGGTCAGCTCCAGCGGGGCGTCCTTCTCGATGCCCTCGCCGCACTGGTTCGCGCCCGCCCCGGGGCGTACGCAGCGGGCCGTGCCGTCCTTGGTCCGCCAGCCGTGCGCGGTGAGCAGGCGCCGGGCCTTCTCCACGTCGTACGGATACCGGTTCTTCTCCATCGCCCTGGACAGGTACTGGCTCTTCGGCGTCACCGGCACCGGGCCGAGCGTCGGTGTCGCGCCGCCCTGCCAGATGACGTCGCTCATCGCCTTCTGGTCGACGAGGTACTGCATGGCCCGGCGGATGTAGAGCCGGCTCATCAGCGGGCCGCCGCGTGTGGAGTTGAAGTTGTAGACGATGTACGTCGCCGCCCAGCCCTCCCATGGATCGACGCGGTAGCCCTTGCCCTCGAACCTCTCCTTCTGGGCCATCACCGAGGGCGGGATGTAGCCGTAGTCGACGCCGCCCGAACGCAGCACGTTGTACTCGGAGTCGGCCGTCGTGAACGGCTTGAAGACCACCTTGTCCAGGTGCGGGCGCTCCGACTTCGGACCGGTGAACTTCTCGTTCGGCACGATCGTGACCTGTCCGCTGTCCCGCCAACCCGCCAGCTTCCACGGGCCGTTGACGGTCTTCCACAGCGGGTCGGTGCCGTACGAGCCGAGGCTCTTCGCATGCCGGGTCAGCCGGGCGAAGACCGCCTTGGCGCCTTCGGCCGTGCGGTCCCAGTCGCCGATCCTCCCGCCGTCGGTCCTGGCGTCCCAGGCGTGCTGGGGCAGTGCCCGCAGCAGAGTGAGCTGGTTGGCGGTGAACCAGTCGGGGTTGTACGCGCGCGTCAGGTGCAGCCGCACCGTGTGGTCGTCGAGCGTCTCGAACCGCTTGACGTTGTCCGGCATCGTACCGACCGAGTAGCTGCCCCACTCCGCCTTGTTGGCCTTGACCAGGCGAAACCAGAACTCCAGATCGCGCGCGGTGACCGGCTTCCCGTCGGACCACCGCACGCCCTCGCGCAGCGGCACCGTCACCGTCTTGTTGCCGTCGCTGTACGCCGGCGCCAGACCCAGCGTGCCGGGGCCGTGCGTGGTCAGCTCCCCCTCCGCCTTGTCCTGCACGGCGTCGTACACCGGCATGAACAGCAGGGAGTTGATGCCGTAGTTGTACGAGGCGCCGTAGCCGGGCGCGCCGATCGGGAAGATCCAGTTGGGCGTGGCGGCCGGCGGGAGCGCCATGGTCGCCGTGCCGCCCTCGACGGGAGTGCCGCCGGTGGGGCCCATGTCGATGCGGCCGCCCTCGCGGACGCAGCCGGTGAGGACCACCGCGAGGACGAGCAGGGCTGGCGCCGCGGACCTGAGTGAGCGCATGGCGATGGGCCTCCAAGGGGTGCGGGGCCGGCCCCGGTGCCGGAGAACGACGGGGCGGCGCCCGAACGCTAGGCCGCAGCTGAAAAACAAGTCAATAGCTTGGTTCGGCAAGGGTCCGGAAAGTCGGCAAGGCTGGCCAACTTCCTTTGCAGCGACCTATTGTTCATGTCGTTCTCGAACGAAGACTTCGAAGTAACTGGGGGCGCTATGGCCGGAACACCACTCGGCGAACCAGGGTCGGCGCAGCACATCGTCCACCTGGTCTCCTCGGGGGCGGCCACCTCCCGGGCCGACCTCGTACGCGAACTGGGCCTCGCCCCCTCGACGGTGTCCCTGCGGGTACAGGAACTGGTCGACGCCGGACTCCTCAGCGAGTCCGGCGAGGGCGCCTCCCGCGGCGGCCGCAGGCCGCGGCTGCTGCGGGTCGCCGCGCACGGCGGCGTCGCGGTCGCCGCGGACCTCGGCAGCCACCACGCGCGGCTCGGTGTGGTCGACCTCGGCGGCACGGTGCGGGACGCCGTCGATCTGCCGCACGACATCACCGCGGGCCCCGAATCGGCGGTCGACTGGCTCTGCGGCCAGGTCGACCGCCTCGTCGCCCGCCAGCACGGAGAGGGCCGTACGGTGTGTGCGTTCGGGGTCGCGTTCCCCGGCCCCGTGCAGCCCGCCACGGGCCGCGTCCTGAGCCCGTCCCGCATGCCCGGCTGGCACCGCCACCCGCTGCGCGACGTTCTCGCCGAGCGGCTCGGCATCCCCGTCACCGTCGACAACGACGCCACGATGATGGCCGTCGGCGAACACCGCGTCGCACGGCCCGGCCTTGACCACCTCGTCGTCGTCAAGGCCGGGCGCGGCATCGGCAGCGGCATCATCTCCGCCGGACGCCCGCACGACGGCGCCAACGGCAGCGCGGGCGACATCAGCCACGTCCGCGTCGACGCCGCCGGCGACCGCCCGTGCAGCTGCGGCAACATCGGCTGCCTGGAGACCGTGGCCAGCGGCGCGGCCCTCATCCGCGAACTCGCCCGCCAGGGCGTCGAGGTCACCGACACCAGCGACCTGCTGCGCCTCGTCGCGGACGGCGACCCGCAGGCCACCACTCTCGTGCGCACCGCCGGACGGCACATCGGCACGGTCCTGTCCGTCGTCGTCAACTTCTTCAACCCGCAGGCCGTGGCGCTCGGCGGCGTTCTCGCGACCGCGGAACCCCTGGTCGCCGCCGTGCGCGGCGTGCTCTACGAGCGCTGCCTGCCCCTCGCGACGGCCGATCTGGAGATCACCACCACCGTCACGGGCGTCGACGCGGGCCTCCTCGGCGCGGGCCTCACCGCCCTGCGCCGCCACCTCCCCACCACTGCGGCCGCCCCCGCACCCCAGGAAGAGAGCGCACCCGCATGACCCCCACCGCGCACCACCGCCGCCTGCGCATCGGCATCGGCGGCATCGGCATCGAGTCCTCCACGTTCTGCCCGCACCGCTCCACCACGGACGACTTCCGTCAGACGCGCGGCCAGGACCTCCTCGACCGCTACACGTGGACGCGCCCCGACTCCGGCCTCGCCGCCACCGTCGCATGGGTGCCGCTGCTGCACGCCACCTCGCTGCCCGGCGGACCGGTGGAAGCGGAGTCGTATCTGAGGCTCAAGGACGAACTGGTCACGCGCATAAGGGAAGCGGGGCCGCTCGACGGCCTCGTGTACGACATCCACGGCGCGATGAGCGTCGTCGGCCTGAGCGACGCCGAGGCCGACCTCACCGAAGCGGTGCGCGCCGCCCTCGACTCCGTCGGCACCCCGGACGGCACCGGCCGCCCGATGATCTCCACCGCGATGGACCTGCACGGCAACGTCTCACGCCGCTTCGCCGAGCCGGTCGACCTGCTCACCGCCCACCGCCTCGCCCCGCACGAGGACGCCTGGGAGACCCGCGAGCGCGCCGCCCGCAACCTCGTACGGTGCCTCCTCGACGGCACCCGGCCGCACCGCGCCTGGGTACAGGTCCCGGTGCTGCTGCCCGGCGAGAAGACCAGCACCCGCCTGGAGCCCGCCAAGTCCCTCTACGCCTCGCTCGCCGACATCGAGAAGCTGCCCGGCATCCTCGACGCCGCGCTGTGGGTCGGCTACGCCTGGGCCGACGAGCCGCGCTGCAAGGCCGCCGTCGTCGTGACCGGCGACGACGCCGAACTCGCCGCGGCCGAGGCCGAGAAGCTCGCCCGCCGCTACTGGGACGCGCGCCGCGACTTCGCCTTCGTCGGCCCGACGGGCAGCGCGGAGGAGTGCGTCGAGCGGGCCGTGGCCTCGGACAGGCGGCCCTTCCTGATCAGCGACTCGGGCGACAACCCGACGGCTGGCGGCGCGGGCGACCTCGCGTACATGCTGGGCAAGCTCCTCGACCATGACGCGATCCGCTCCGGCGAGGTCACCGCGGTCCACCCCGGCATCACCGACCCGGTCGCCGTCGCCCGCTGCTTCGAGGCGGGCGTGGGCGCGGAGGTGACGCTGAGCGTCGGCGGCAAGGTCGACGCCCACCACGGCGGACCGTACGAACTGTCCGGCACGGTCGTCGCGTTGCAGCGCGCCGCCGACCGGAAGGACCGCGCCGAGGGCGGCGCCTACGACCGCGGGGTGGACATGGCGGCCGTGCGCACCGGCGGCCTCACCGTGATCCTCGTCGAGCGCCGCAAGCCGTTCCACACCCTGGCCGACTTCATGGGCCCGTGGGACGGCGGCCTCGGCATCGACCCTCGTACGTACGACATCGTGGCCGTGAAGATCGGCTATCTGGAGCCGGAGCTGTACGACATGGCGGCGGACTGGCTGCTCGCTCTCACGCCGGGCGGCGTCGACCAGGATCTGCCGCGCCTGGGGCATCACCGGGTGGAGCGGCCGCTGTATCCGTTCGACGAGGACGCGTACGACGTCGGGGCGCCCGACCTGACCCCGGTACGGCTGGCCCCGCTCGCTTGGTGAGAAAGGGGTTCACCGGCGGGAACCGGTCTGCGAAGGTGATCGAGCCTGGTCGAAGGTGATCCCGTCGAGCCGCCCGTAGCGCAGAGGAGCCCCCCGTGAAGCGTGCCGCCACTCTGTCCGCCCTCGTCTGCCTGCTGGCCGTCACCGCCGCCGCGCCCGCCTCGCCCGACGCGGGCGCGGGCGCGCGCCCGGACCGCCACCAGGGCAGCCTCCTGGACTCCGTGCCGAGGAAGGGCGTACTGAAGGTCTGCACGACCGGCGACTACGCCCCCTTCACGAAGCTGGACCCGGCCGACAGGACATACAGCGGCGTGGACATCAAGATGGCGCGCGACCTCGCGAAGAGCCTGGAAGCCAAGCCGAAGTTCGTGGCGACGACCTGGGCGAACCTCACCAAGGACGTCGCCGCGCGCCGCTGCGACATCGGTGTCGGTGGTGTCTCGATCACGCTGCCGCGCGCCCGCCACGTCTACTTCAGCGAGCCCACCCGCGAGGACGGCAAGACGCCGATCGTGCGCTGCGCGGACAAGGACCGGTTCGGCGCGGGAGCGCTGACGGACATCGACAGGCCGGGCACGAAGGTCATCGTCAATCCCGGCGGGACCAACGAGGAGTTCGCGCGCGCGAACATCAAGCGGGCGACGATCGCACTCCACCCGGAGAACACGACCATCTTCCAGGAGATCATCGACGGCCGGGCGGACGTGATGATGACGGACGCGAGCGAGACGCTCTACCAGTCGAAGGTCCACCCCGAACTCTGCTCGCTCCATCCCGACAAGCCCTTCACCTTTTCGGAGAAGGCGTACGCGATGCCGCGCGGGGATGGGGAGTTCAAGGCGTACGTCGACCAGTTCGTGCACCTCGCGACGCACGACGGGACGTACGTGGCGTACGAGGCCGAGTGGATGAAGTGACTGAGCCGATGCGGCGACGGACCGGGCCGGATGCGGTGAGCGAGCCGGTGTCCGCCGCCGGGTCGCGGGTACTCGGCACCCATGACTGGCCTCAAGACCGACCTCAGTGTGGAACACCTCGCCGCCTCGGCGCCGCTGGGCGGACTCCTGCCGTTCCTGGTGGGAGTGGCCATCGCCGCCCTGCTGGTCTGGGCCGTGTGGTTCGGGGTCCGGGTCCGCGACAGGGAGCAGCTGCCGCCCCGCCCCCAGGACCAGCCGCAACCGCCCCCCGGCGGCCCGGTCGGGCACGTCGAGGAGGTGCGGGAGCCGGACGAAGTCCCCAGGGGGCAGGGCAGGTTGACCCCGCACCGTCTGAAGGGCTCGGGCAATGTCGCGTCCAGGCGCGGGGCGCGTCGGCCGCGCTGACGACGCACGTGGGCCGCGCTGACGACGCACGTGGGCCGCGTTGACGACGCACGTCGGCCGCGCTGACGAAGGCGCAGGCCCGCCCGAACCGTTCAGGGGTGCAGCGTTCTCCTGTTCAGCGCCGCACGCTCCTCCTCGCAGGTGCCGCCCCACACGCCGGACGCCTGCCCGGTGCTGAGAGCCCAGGCCAGGCACTCCCCGCGCACCGGGCAGCGGGCGCAGATCTGCTTGGCGGCGTCGAGATCTCTTATCGCGGGTCCTGTAGTGCCGACGGGAAAGAACAGGTCGGGGTCCTCATCGGCGCAGGCGGCCCTGTGCAACCACTCCATGGTCGCGCGGGTGCCCCTGGCCGGTGGGCGGAAACGCCGCACGCCCCGTTTGGCGGCATGGGCGCGGGGGACCCGGACGCCATGACCGTTCACAAGAACACCGTTCTCGTACTGGACTGTTCGCAGCCGGAGCAGCTGGCCGAGTTCTACGCCGGACTGCTCGGCGCGGAGATCCAGTTGAGCAAGGACCCCGACTACGTAGAGGTGACCAACGAGAACGGGGTCTGCCTCGCCGTGCACAGGGAGCGCGACTACATCCCGCCGAGCTGGCCCCGCCCCGAGGACTCGCAGCAGGCACACCTGCGGATCATGGTGGCCCGGTACGACATGGACGAGGCGGAGCGCGAGGCGGTCGGCCTCGGGGCGCGCCCGGTGGACACGAAGAACAACAGTGGCCCGCGCGACACGCGCACGTACGCGGACCCGGCCGGTCACTCCTTCACGATGGCGGCCATTCCCGAGTGAGCGAGTGAAGTGAGTGAAGCGAGTGAACCGGGCGTCGGACCAGTGGTGTGCTGCTCCTGCTCAGACCGACCGGTGGTACTGGTCCGGCACATGCACCTCGGCGCCGAGCTCGCGCCCCGCGCGCCGCGCCCACGACGGGTCGCGCAGCAGCTCCCGGCCCAGCAGGACCGCGTCCGCCTCGCCGTTGGCGATGATCTTCTCGGCCTGCGCCACCTCGGTGATGAGGCCGACCGCGGCGACCGCCAGCTCCGTCTCGGCCTTCACCCGAGCGGCGAACGGCACTTGGTAGCCGGGCTCGACCGGGATGCGGACGCCCGCGGCGTTGCCGCCCGTGGACACGTCGAGCAGGTCGACGCCGTGCTCCTTGAGCGCGGTGGCGAAGCGCACGGTGTCGTCGGCCGTCCAGCCCGCCTCCTGAAGCCAGTCGGTGGCGGAGATGCGGAAGAACAGCGGCTTGTCCTTGGGCCACACGGCCCGTACGGCGTCGACCACTTCGAGCGCGAACCGCGTGCGGTTCTCGTACGAACCGCCGTACGCGTCGGTGCGCTTGTTGCTGTGCGGGGAGAGGAACTCGCCGACCAGGTAACCGTGCGCGCCGTGGATCTCGGCGACCTCGAAGCCCGCGTCCAGCGAGCGCCGCGCGGCGTCGGCGAACTGCGTGACGATCTCGCGGATCTCCTCGACGGTCAGCTCCGTCGGGACGGGGTGACGCTCGTCGAAGGCGACGGGGCTGGGTCCGACGGGCTGCCAGCCGTACTCCTCCGGGCCGACCGGGGCGCCGCCCTTCCAGGGACGGCCGGTGGACGCCTTGCGCCCGGCGTGCCCGATCTGGATGCCGGGGACGGTGCCCTGGCTCTTGAGGAACGCCGTCGTCCGGCGGAACGCCTCGACCTGCGTGTCGTTCCAGATGCCCAGGTCGTACGGGCTGATGCGGCCCTCGGGGCTGACGGCGGTGGCCTCGACGATGATCAGGCCCGTGCCGCCGGCGGCGCGCGCCGCGTAGTGCGCGAAGTGCCAGTCCCGCGGAACACCCGCCTCGGGTCCCTCCGGCAGCGCCGAGTACTGGCACATCGGGGGCATCCAGACCCGGTTCGGGATCGTCAGCGATCGCAGGGTGTACGGCTCGAACAGGGCGCTCACGGCGGACTCCATTCCTCGCGGCTGGTGGACTGCTCGTACGATAGACCTCGTAGTACGGTGAATGTCAAACTACGATGGACCTCGTACAATGACGCAAGGGAACACCGGCACTGGCGCCAGGGAACACCGGACGAAGTGGAGCCGTCATGACGACCGCCGCAGCGAGCAGCAGGACGCTGGCCCACCCCGAGCCCGGGGACATCCGGCTCGAAGCGGTGCTGCACGCCCTCGCCGACCCCATGCGGATGCGGGTGGTCCGGGATCTCGCCCGGGAGGAGGGGGCCGAGCTGTCCTGCTCGTACTTCGCCCTGCCCGTCACCAAATCGACGAGCACGCACCACTTCCGGGTGCTGCGCGAGAGCGGCGTGATCCGGCAGATCTACCGCGGCACGGCCAAGCTGAGCGTGCTGCGCCGCGACGACCTGGACGCGCTCTTTCCCGGTCTGCTCGACAGCGTCCTCGCCGCGGCCGCCCTCCAGGCCGACCGGCTCGGCGCCGACGGCTGATCGGCCACCGACGGCTGACCCGACCGCCGAGCGGCGGGCTCCGCGCAAGCCGGGCCCTGTGCGCAAGCCGGGCCCAGTGGGCTACCGCCCCTGCGCCGCCCGTCGCAGCCCCGCCCAGTCCGGGATCTTCACCACGCCCCGCCCGAGCGACCGCCCGAGCTCCGCCTCCGCCCGCTCGATCGCCAGCCACCCCGGCCACTCCACAGGGCGCAGGCCGGCCGCGCGCAGCCCCGTCAGCGGATCCTCCGGAACGTCCTTCCGTACGAGGTCGGGGGCGTCGTCGAGCAGCGACTGCACCGTCTCCTTGGCGCACGGGCGATTCGTGCCGATGACACCGGTCGGACCCCGCTTGATCCACCCGGCGACGTACTCTCCCGGTGACGGCGCCCCGTCGCGCAGCACCCGCCCCGCGGCGTGCGGCACCGTGCCCCGGTCGGCGTCGAACGGCAGCCCTTCGAGCGGCACCCCGCGGTAGCCGACCGAGCGCAGGACCAGCTGCGCCGGGATGTCCTCGTACCGCCCCGAACCGGTCACCCCGCCCCGGCCGTCCGGCAGCGTCCGCTCGAACCGTGCCCCGGCGACGCGGCCCGTCGCCCCGGCCGTCAGGGCCACCGGCCGCAGGAAGAAGCGCAGCCGGATCCGCCGGGGCAGTCCCCGCGCGGGGCGCTCGGCCCAGCCGCGCAGCACCTCGACGTTGCGGCGGTTCGCGGCGGGCAGCCCCGACGGGTCGGCGTACGCGGGATCCAGCGCCAACTCCTCCGGGTCGACGAGGATTTCCGTGTCCGGGAGCGAGCCGAGCTCCCGCAGCTCCTTGGTGGTGAACCGGGCCTGGGACGGCCCGCGCCGCCCGACCATGTGCACCTCACGCACCCGACTCCCCGCGAGGACGCCGAGCGCCGCGTCCGGCATGTCGGTGGGCAGCAGCTCGGTGACCCCGCGGGCCAGGATGCGGGCGACGTCCACCGCGACGTTCCCCACGCCGATGACGACGGCCGACTCCACGCCCCGTACGAAACCGTCCTGCTGGAAGCCGTCCGTCAGGACGTCCGGATGCGCGCTGTACCAGGAGACGAACTCGGTCGCCGAGTGGCTGCCCGGCAGATCCTCGCCGGGCACCCCGAGCCTGCGGTCCGCCGCCGCGCCGACGCAGTAGACCACCGCGTGGTACAGGCCGAGGAGCCGCTCCGGAGGCAGGGTGCCCGGACCGATCTCGACGGCGCCGAGAAAGCGCACGCGGTCGTGTTCCAGGACCGTGCGCAGATTGTTCTGCAGGGACTTGATCTTCTCGTGGTCCGGCGCGACGCCGTAGCGCACGAGGCCGTAGGGGCAGGGGAGCCGGTCGAGGACATCGACCCGCACCCCCGGCACCCGCTCCTGCTGGACCAGGGACTGCGCGGCGTACACCCCGCTGGGGCCCGAACCGACGACGGCGACCTGCAGCACGGTGGTGCTCCCTCCGCGAGGCGACCCCGGGACGGTTTCAGGATCGCACTCGTGGTGCCCGCTGTCAGGAGCGTGTGCCGTGGCACCCGCAGTCCACCGTCCTTCGGTCGCGGGGGTCAGTCCATCTCGCGCATCCGGCTGATCTCGCTCGACTGCTGTGCCACGACGTCGTTCGCCATCTCCTCGACCTGGATGTTGTTGCCCTCGGCCAGCACGTCCGTGGCCATCGTGACCGCCCCGCTGTGGTGCGTGATCATCAGTTTCAGGAAGAGCTGGTCGAACGCCTTGCCCTGCGCGGCGCGCAACTGCTTGAGCTGCGCGTCCGTGGCCATCCCGGGCATCGTCGCGTGGTCGTGCCCGCTCCCGTTTCCGTTCCCCTTTCCGTTCCCCTGCGCGGTGCCGTGTCCGGTGTCCTCGCGCGGGCCGCCGTGGCTCTTCAGCCAGCGCTTCATGGCGCCGATCTCCGGTGCCTGCGCGGCGCTGATGCGGGAGGCGAGCCGCTTGACCTTCCCCGACCCGGCCCGCTTCGGGGCGAGTTCGGTCATCGTCAGCGCCTGGCCGTGGTGCGTGATCATCATCTGCGTGTAGGTGAAGTCCGCCGAGTTGGGGGTGTCGTCGTCGACTCTCCTCTCCGCCGCCTCCTTCGCCGACATCGTCTCCGCGGTCTCGCCCGGTCTGCCGGGGGCGATCACCGAGGGGCCCGGCGACGCCTCGCGTCCGGCGTCGGACTTCGAGCCCCCGCCCGCGCCGGAGTCACAGCCCCCGAGCGCGAGAACGGCGGTGGTGACGAGCGCGGTGACGGCGGACGTACGGCGGTTGAGCAGCACAGCGACCTCCTTGGCACGCGGGCGGGTTGGGCTCCGTACTAGCACGAGGGCGCGTGTCCGTGACCGAAGAGTTTCGTGACGAGTGCGTCGCCCTCTGTTGATCTGTGCATGACGAGCACGATACTGCGGGTGTCCGTGAACGGTTCGACTGTGAACGGCGACAAGGGAGGACGCAGTGACCCTGTTGAACAAATCCCGAACTCGACGCAGACGCCTGGGAGCCGGCGCCGCGGCGGCCGGACTCCTCGCCGCGCTGCTCACCGCGGCGCCCGCGGGAGCCACGCCCGACCCCGGTGACTCTCCCGCCGCCCCGAAGAGCGTCTCCAAGAGCGACGCCGCGAAAGCGCGCGAGGCCATCGAGCGCGGCGAGATCCCCGCGCCGGGCGAGGTGGTCCACTCGGCCAACATCGAGCACGTGGCCAACATCCCCAAGGACGCACTGCCCGGCACGAACACGGACATCGCCTTCCAGGGGAAGTACGCGTTCGCGGGCAACTACGACGGCTTCCGCATCTTCGACATCAGCAGGCCGGAGCAGCCCCGGACGGTCTCGCAGGTCCTGTGCCCGGGCGGGCAGAACGACATCTCCGTCTCGGGGAACCTGCTCTTCCTGTCCACCGACTCCTCGCGCAGCGACAACTCCTGCAACAGCACCTCGCAGCCCGCGACGGAGAAGTCCTCCTGGGAGGGCATGAAGATCTTCGACATCAGCGACAAGGCGAACCCCAGGTACGTCTCGGCCGTCGAGACCGCCTGCGGCTCCCACACGCACACGCTGGTGCCGGAGCGTCGCGACGTCTACGTGTACGTCTCCTCGTACTCGCCGAGCGCGTCGTTCCCCGACTGCCGGCCGCCGCACGACGGGATCTCGATCATCAAGGTGCCGCGCAAGGCCCCGCAGCAGGCCGCGGTCATCGACTTCCCCGTGCTCTTCCCCGGTGAGGGCCCCGACGGCGGCGGCAACCCGGGCGGTCCCACCAACCCGGGCGTCTCCAAGACCACCGGCTGCCACGACCTCACCGTGCTGCCCTCCGAGGATCTCGCCGCGGGCGCGTGCATGGGCGACGGCATCCTCTTCTCCATCAAGGACCCGGAGAAGCCGAGGGTCATCGACCAGGTGCAGGACAACGAGAACTTCGCGTTCTGGCACTCGGCGACCTTCAACCAGAAGGCCGACAAGGTCGTCTTCACCGACGAGCTCGGCGGCGGCTCCGGCGCCACCTGCGACGAGGCCACCGGGCCCAAGCGCGGTGCCAACGGCATCTACGACATCAAGGGCAAGGGCGACAAGCGCAAGCTCGTCTTCAAGAGCTACTTCAAGATCCCGCGCCACCAGGCCACCACCGAGAACTGCGTGGCCCACAACGGCTCGCTGATCCCCGTCAAGGGCAAGGACCTCATGGTCCAGGCCTGGTACCAGGGCGGCGTCTCCGTCTGGGACTTCACCGACTCGACCAGGCCCAAGGAGATCGGGTACTTCGAGCGCGGCCCGCACACCACCGACAAGCTCACGACGGCCGGTTCGTGGTCGGCGTACTACTACAACGGCCGGGTCTACTCCAACGACATCGCCAAGGGCCTCGACGTCCTGAAGATCAACGACAAGCGGACCCGGCCGGCGCAGTGGGTCCGGATGAGCGAACTCAACGTCCAGACGCAGCCCGACTACTTCGACTGAGGCGACCAAGGCGCCCGAGGCACACGGAACGACAGCGTTGAGGGTGTCCCGTCGGGCGGCGTGCCGCTCGGCGGGACACCGAGCTTCCAGTCCAGGCCGTACCGCTCGAACAGCTCGGCCCGCAGCGTCGTGAGCGGCATCGGCGCACCCGGAATGAGCAGGGCGAACACCGCCCCCATCAGGAGTGCGCGCAGCAGCGGATAGTCCTTGCCGACGTCACCCGACCCGTACCGCACGACGGTGTCGCGCAGCAGCTCGGCGAGGCGCTGCTGCTCTGGGCACTGCACGAAGCCCTCCGCCTGAAGGATCCCCGCCATGTGCGTGCGCATGAGCAGCGGCTCGTCGCGGGCCAGGCCCAGGATCGCGTCGATGGCCCGCGCGAGGCGCTCCTCACCGTCCTCCGTGCCCGGCTCCCGCTCCAGGGCGGCCTCCAGGGTGCGGTGCATCAGACGGTGCACGGCGGACTGCAGGAGCTGGCGCTTTCCGGGGAAGTAGTACGACACCAGACCGCGGGCCGCGCCCGCCCGGTCGGCGATGTCGCCGAGCTTCGTGGCCTCGTAGCCGCGCTCGCCGACCAGCTCCACCGTGGCCTGCAGCAGCCGCTCGCGGGAACGCCTGCGCAGCTCTTCATTGACCGATGGGCTACGCGGGGACATTCTGTAACTCCTGCGTTGACTGGCTCTGAGCCAATATACTCAGCGCGTGCCGTAACGGGGCCTTCATGAGGTTCCGCACCGGCCGGACCGGCCTGGGGCAGGCAACACCGCGGGGGAGTGTTGCCTGCTCACAGGTGGTTCGGGCCGGGCCGTGCCGGGTGACGGCGGCTGACGGTTCACCGCGTCACCCGATCAGGCCGAGCACCGGTCGCAGGGCCTCAGGGCGCCGCTCGGCCGGCAGATGGTCGACGAAGTGCAGCTCGCAGCCCAGATCCGCCGCGCCGCCGTCGGCCCGCCGGTCGTCGCCGACCATCAGGGCGTCGCGGGGATCGACGCCCAGCGCGTCGCACGCCACCGCGAACAGGCGCGTGTCGGGCTTCTGGATGCCGTGCTCGTACGACAGCACGTACGCGTCGATGTACGGGTCGAGCCCGTGCGCGCGGAAGACGGGCCGCAGATCCCACCCGATGTTGCTGACCACCGCGACCTTGACGCCCCGCTCGCGCAGCCCCGCGAGCACCTCCTGAGCGTCCCCGTACGGACGCCACGCCTCCGGGGCCATGTGCCGCTCGTACAACGCGTCGTACAGCCGCGGATCGGGCAGCGGCACCTCCCGGGCGGCCCCCGTGTACGCGGCGCGGTGCTGCTCGGCGCTCCGGTCGCGGTTCGCCCACAGCTCGGCGAGGTGCTCGGGCACGGCCACCGGGTAGGCCCCGCCGGGCAACGCCCCCGCCCGCTCCAGGTCCGCCGCCTGCCGCGCCAGCTCCCCGTCGGTGAAGGGCACTTTGAGCCCGTCGGCCACGGCGCGCAGCCAGGCATCGGTCGGCTCGATGCGGAACAGGGTCCCGGAGAAGTCGAAGAGCACGCCCTTGATCGTCATGGGCAGGATCCTCCGGGAGCGGCCGACGAGCGGTCAAGTGCCCCTCGGGTCACGCCGGCCCGGCCCGTACGCGTACGTCGCGACGGCCAGCGCCACCGTCAGGCCGCCGAGCAGCCAGCCGCCGACGACGTCCGTGGGCCAGTGGACGCCGAGCCAGACACGGGTCACACCGACGCCGGCCACGGAGAGCACGGCGAGGGCCACGGCGGCGCGCCACAGCGTGGGGCCCGGCCCGTGCAGGCGCAGCAGCCACAGGAGCAGCCCGCAGACCACGGCCGCCGTCATCGCGTGGCCCGAGGGGAACGCCGCGTAGTGCGCGGAGTCCACCGGGTCCGGCCACACCGGCCGTGGGCGGTCCACCGCCGCCTTGAGCGACTGCTGCACGGCGGAGGCGACCAGGCAGGTCCCCGCGAGCCAGAGCGCGAGCCACCGCGCGCCGCGCACCGCGAGCCAGACCACCGTCACCGCGCACAACGCGCGCATCGTCCATGGGTCCCACACCCAGTCGGTGAGGATCCGGCTCGCCCGCGTGACGTCCGGGTCGGCCACCGCCCAGCGGTGCGTGGTGCGCGCGATGTCGCCGTCGAGCGACATCAGCGGGCTCCACTCCAGCTCCACCAGGAGCAGCAGCAGGACGGACGGCACGCAGAACAGCGCGGCGGCGAGCGCCGCCCGGTGGGCGGGCGGACGGGGCGGGGAGTCCAGTGGTGCGGGGTGCATGGGGAGATCCTCGCCGACGGGGTGGGGTGGGGGCCATCCCGGTGCACGGCCGCC
>NZ_JBSFRK010000018.1:0-22746 GCF_053589195.1 Streptomyces sp. NPDC003379
GCCCCGCCCGCGTGGGGCGGGGCACCCGACGGGCTCGCCCCTAGGCCCTGAGGACCTGGCGCACCGCCGCGACGCGGAAGGTGAGCCCCGCGGCGTTCAGCCGCGCCAGCAGCGCGTCGCCCATCGCCACGGCCGTGGTGACCTGCCCCGCAGATGGCGGCAGGGTGTCCAGGGCGAGGCACAGCGCCGACTCGGCCAGCATCTTCGCCGTCTCGTCGTACCCGGGGTCGCCGCCCGAGACCTCGGTGAAGACGCGCTTGCCGCCGCCCTCGCCGACGAACCGCACCGAGAACCACGTCTCGGCCCGCCGCTCCTGGCTCGGCCCCTCACCGGGCTTGAGCCGCCCGGACAGCCACCGGCGCACGGGCGGCAGTTGAGCGGCCGCCACCAGACCGCCCAGGGCGACCGGGCCCCCGATGGCCATCGGCAGCGTCTTCACGGCCGCGTAGTGCCGGTAGCGGAAGTCGGGCCCGTACCGCTCAAGGGCCCGCGCCGAGCGCTGCACCACCTGCGGGTCGATCGTCGGCAGCGGCAGCGCCCAGGCGCCGACCTCACCCGCGTACCTCGGCGCACTCGGCGGGGCGTACGCCTTGCGGCCCGTCGGGCGGGGCTCGTGGTGCCGCCGTTCCTTCGCGGCGGCGAGCATCTGCGGGCCGCGGCCCAGCTGGTTGAGCGCGGAGGCGAAGGTGCCGCCGGAGAACTGCCCGTTGGACCGCACGAACCCGTCGACCCGCAGCGGCACGCCTTCCGGCAGCTGACCCACCGTGAAGTACGCCCCCAGGTCGTGCGGGATCGAGTCGAAGCCGCAGGAGTGCACGAGCCGCGCACCGGTCTCCCGCGCGCGGGCGTCGTGCCGCACATACATGAGGTCGACGAACTCCGGCTCACCCGTCAGGTCCACGTAGTCCGTGCCCGCCTCCGCGCACGCGGCGACGAGTTCCTGCCCGTACGTCAGGTAGGGGCCGACGGTCGTGGCGACCACGCGCGCGTGGGCGGCCATCTCCCGCAGGGAGGCGGGGTCCGCCACATCGGCACGCACCACGGGCAGTTCGGCGCAGGCCGGGTCGAGCGAGGCCAGGCGCTCGCGCAGCCGCTCCAGCTTTGCGGTGTCGCGCCCCGCGATGGCCCACCGCAGCCCCTCGGGCGCGTGCGCCGCGAGATACTCCGCGGTGAGCACCCCCACGAAGCCGGTCGCTCCGAAGAGCACGATGTCGTACGCGCGATCCCTCTTCGCGCCGATGTCGGTGTTGCCGTCGCTCTCGCCGTGCTGACTGGTCATGGCACCTCTCCGCCGTGGGCCCCGTGCGGTCGTTGGGTGGCCGAGGCTAGCGTGCGCCGCCAGCGACCGGGCCAACACCCCGACGCCGCCTGCACCCGACGTCGCCTACATCCCTGGGGCGGACCGCACCGCGAGGCCGCGACCCCACGAGGGTCCAAGATTGGCTAAGCGCTTGCTCGCCAGGGGCTTGTGCGCAGCGGAACACGTTCTTAGCATCACTGGTGTTACATCAGTTGTGTCATAGCGCTGGGGGCTCAATGGCAGTGCCAGGCAAGGGCTTTGAAGGCCCGCTCGCCGGGGTGCGCGTGGTGGAGCTGGCGGGCATCGGGCCCGGCCCGTTCGCGGCCATGCTCCTGGCCGATCTCGGTGCCGACGTCGTACGCGTGGACCGCCCGGGCGGCGGCGGCCTCGCGGTCGACCCGGCGTACGACGTCACCAACCGCAACAAGCGCTCCGTGGTCATCGACCTGAAGGCCGCCGACGGCGCGGCACACGTCCTCGATCTGGTCGAGCGCGCCGACATCCTCATCGAGGGCTACCGGCCGGGTGTGGCCGAGCGTCTCGGCGTCGGCCCCGAGACCTGCCACGCGCGCAATCCGCGGCTCGTCTACGGCCGGATGACCGGCTGGGGCCAGGAGGGGCCGCTCGCGCAGACCGCCGGGCACGACATCGCGTACATCGCGATCACCGGCACCCTCGGCATGATCGGCAACGCCGGGGAGCCGCCCGCGATCCCCGCGAACCTCGTCGGCGACTACGCGGGCGGCTCGCTCTATCTCGTCGTCGGCATCCTCGCCGCGCTCACCCACGCGCGCGTGCACGGCGAGGGGCAGGTCGTGGACGCCGCGATCGTCGACGGCGCGGCGCACCTCTCCGCGATGATCCACGGCATGCTCGCGGCCGGCGGCTGGCAGGACCGCCGCGGCGCCAACCTCCTCGACGGCGGCTGCCCCTTCTACGGCACCTACGAGACCTCCGACGGCGGCTACATGGCCGTGGGCTCCCTGGAGCAGCAGTTCTACGACGAGTTCATCGCGCTGCTCGGCCTCGCCGAGGTGGCCCCGGCCCGCAAGGACCTGACGCGCTGGGGCGAGCTGCGCGAGGCCGTCGCCGCCCGCTTCAAGGAACGTACGCGCGAGGAGTGGACGGCCGTCTTCGAGGGCTCCGACGCCTGCGTGGCCCCGGTGCTGTCCCTGCGCGAGGCCCCCTCCCACCCGCACCTCGCCGCGCGCGGCACCTTCACCGACCACGGCGGCATCACTCAGCCCGCCCCCGCGCCCCGCTTCTCCGCGACGCCCACGCGCGTGCGCACCGGCCCCGCGCGGCCCGGCGCCGACACCGCCGAGGTGGCCCGCGACTGGGACGTACCGGCCCTCGCACGAGAGCCGAAGCCATCTTGACCGCGACACATGCTGACCGCGACATGTTGACCAACCGCCACGGGCTGGCCCCTCCAGGGGCTCCAGGAGGCCACGTACAGATGAAACGGCAGCTCTTCTCCGCCGAGCACGACGCGTTCCGCGAGACCGTGCGCACCTTCCTCGCCAAGGAGGTGCTCCCGCACTACGAGCAGTGGGAGAAGGACGGCATCGTCTCCCGTGAGGCCTGGCTCGCGGCCGGGAGGCAGGGGCTGCTCGGGCTCGCCGTCCCGGAGGAGTACGGCGGGGGCGGGAACGCCGACTTCCGCTACTCCGCGGTCCTCGCCGAGGAGTTCACCCGCGCGGGCGCCGCCGGGCTCGCGATCGGCCTGCACAACGACATCATCGGCCCCTACCTGACCTCGCTCGCCACCGAGGAGCAGAAGCGCCGCTGGCTGCCCGGCTTCTGCGCCGGCGAGACCGTCACGGCCATCGCGATGACCGAGCCCGGCGCGGGCTCCGACCTCCAGGGCGTCCGCACCGGCGCCGAGGACCGGGGCGACCACTGGGTCCTCAACGGCTCCAAGACGTTCATCTCGAACGGCATCCTCGCCGACCTCGTCATCGTCGTCGCCAAGACGTCCCCCGAGGGCGGCGCGCACGGCCTGTCCCTGCTGGTCGTCGAGCGCGGCATGGCGGGCTTCGAGAGGGGCCGCAACCTCGACAAGATCGGCCAGAAGGCCCAGGACACAGCCGAGCTGTTCTTCAACGACGTACGCGTCCCCAAGGAGAACCTCCTCGGCGAGCTGAACGGCGCCTTCGTCCACCTGATGACGAACCTCGCGCAGGAGCGCATGGGCATCGCCGTCGCGGGGATCGCCGCCGCCGAGCACCTCCTGGACATCACCACGACGTACGTCAAGGAGCGCGAGGCCTTCGGGCGGCCCCTGGCCAAGCTCCAGCACATCCGCTTCGAGATCGCGGAGATGGCCACCGAGTGCGCCGTCACCCGCGCCTTCCTCGACCGGTGCATCGTCGACCACGCGAACGGCGAACTCGACGCGGTCCACGCGTCGATGGCGAAGTGGTGGGCCACCGAACTGCAGAAGCGCGTCGCCGACCGCTGTCTGCAACTGCACGGCGGTTACGGCTACATGACGGAGTACCGCGTCGCGAAGGCCTTCACCGACGGACGCATCCAGACCATCTACGGCGGCACGACCGAGATCATGAAGGAGATCATCGGCCGGTCCCTCCTCGGCTGACCCTCAGGTCGCCCCCATCCTCCCGGTTTCCCCCGAAAGGCACTCGCGTGACCACCGAAGCGTACGTATACGACGCGATCCGCACCCCGCGCGGACGCGGCAAGGCCAGTGGCGCCCTGCACGGCACCAAGCCGATCGACCTCGTCGTCGGCCTGATCCACGAGATCCAGGCCCGTTTCCCCGGCCTGGACCCGGCGGCCATCGACGACATCGTCCTCGGTGTGGTCGGCCCCGTCGGCGACCAGGGCTCCGACATCGCACGGATCGCCGCCATCGCCGCGGGACTGCCCGACACGGTCGCCGGCGTCCAGGAGAACCGCTTCTGCGCCTCGGGTCTGGAGGCGGTCAACCTGGCGGCCATGAAGGTCCGTTCGGGCTGGGAGGACCTGGTGCTCGCGGGCGGCGTCGAGTCGATGTCGCGGGTGCCGATGGCCTCCGACGGCGGCGCCTGGTTCGCCGACCCCATGACCAACTTCGAGACCGGCTTCGCGCCGCAGGGCATCGGCGCCGACCTGATCGCCACCATCGAGGGCTTCTCGCGGCGCGACGTCGACGAGTACGCGGCGCTCTCCCAGGAGCGCGCCGCCGCGGCCTGGAAGGACGGCCGCTTCGCGAGGTCCGTCGTGCCGGTCAAGGACCGCAACGGCCTGGTCGTCCTCGACCACGACGAGCACATGCGCCCCGGCACCACCGCCGACTCCCTCGCCAAGCTGAAGCCGTCCTTCAAGGACATCGGCGACCTGGGCGGCTTCGACGCGGTCGCGCTGCAGAAGTACCACTGGATCGAGCAGATCGACCACGTCCACCACGCGGGCAACTCCTCCGGCATCGTCGACGGCGCCTCGCTGGTCGCCGTCGGCACCAAGGAGGTCGGTGAGCGCTACGGCCTCACCCCGCGCGCGCGGATCGTCTCCGCGGCCGTCTCCGGCTCCGAACCGCTGATCATGCTGACCGGGCCCGCGCCCGCGACCCGCAAGGCGCTCGCCAAGGCCGGGCTCACCATCGACGACATCGACCTCGTCGAGATCAACGAGGCGTTCGCCGCCGTCGTGCTGCGCTTCGTCAAGGACATGGGCCTGTCCCTGGACAAGGTCAACGTCAACGGCGGGGCGATCGCGCTCGGACACCCGCTGGGTGCGACCGGGGCGATGATCCTGGGCACGCTCGTCGACGAGTTGGAGCGGAGGGACCTCCGGTACGGCCTGGCCACCTTGTGTGTGGGCGGGGGGATGGGCATCGCCACGATCGTCGAGCGGCTCTAAGGGGCCGAGCCGTAGAGGTGTGGGGTGCGTCGTGGTTGCCCGCGCAGTTCCCCGCCCCCCTGAGGCACGCGGCTTCGCCGCGCCTCATGAAGGCGCACGGAGTGCGTCCTTCAGGGGCGCGGGTAACTGCGCGACCAGCCCCCACCGGCGGTCACTCGGCCACGATACGCAGCCACCCTCCCCAGAATCCGCCCCCCGCCATTCGCTTTCCTCACGGAGACAGACATGACCGAGCCCACCACCATCCGCTGGGAGCAGGACGACACCGGCGTCGTCACGCTCGTCCTCGACGATCCGAACCAGTCCGCGAACACCATGAACCAGGCGTTCAAGGACTCCATCGCGGCGATCGCCGACCGCGCCGAGGCCGCCGTCGCGGCCGACAAGGACGCGATCCGCGGGTTCGTCTACACGTCCGCCAAGAAGACCTTCTTCGCGGGCGGCGACCTGAAGGACATGATCAAGGTCGGCCCCGAGAACGCCCAGCAAGCGTTCGACGCGGGGAACGCCATCAAGAACTCGCTGCGCCGCATCGAGACCCTCGGCAAGCCCGTCGTCGCCGCCATCAACGGCGCGGCCCTCGGCGGCGGCTACGAGATCGCCCTCGCCTCCCACCACCGCATCGCCCTGGACGCCCCCGGCTCCAAGATCGGCCTGCCGGAGGTCACCCTCGGCCTGCTGCCCGCGGGCGGCGGCGTCACCCGCACCGTCCGTCTCATGGGCATCACGGACGCTCTCCTGAAGGTCCTCCTCCAGGGCACCCAGTACAACCCGAGGCGCGCCCTGGAGAACGGCCTCGTCCACGAAGTGGCCGCCACCCCCGAGGAGATGATCGAGAAGGCCCGCGCCTTCATCGACGCCAACCCCGAGTCGCAGCAGCCCTGGGACAAGCCGGGCTACCGCATCCCGGGCGGCACCCCCGCCAACCCGAAGTTCGCGGCGAACCTGCCCGCGTTCCCCGCCAACCTCAAGAAGCAGACGGCGGGTGCCCCTTACCCCGCCCCGCGCAACATCCTCGCCGCGGCCGTCGAGGGCTCCCAGGTCGACTTCGAGACCGCGCTGACCATCGAGGCCCGGTACTTCACCGAGCTGGTCACCGGCCAGGTCGCCAAGAACATGATCCAGGCGTTCTTCTTCGACCTCCAGGCGGTCAACTCCGGAGCGAACCGCCCCAAGGGCATCGAGCCGAAGACCGTCCGCAAGGTCGCCGTGCTCGGCGCCGGCATGATGGGCGCGGGCATCGCCTACTCATGCGCCCGCGCGGGCATCGAGGTCGTCCTGAAGGACGTCTCGGCGGAGGCCGCCGCCAAGGGCAAGGGCTACTCCGAGAAGCTCTGCGCCAAGGCGGTCCAGCGGGGGCGTACGACCCAGGAGAAGGCGGACGCGCTGCTCGCCCGCATCACGCCCACCGCGGACCCGCAGGCCCTCGCGGGCTGCGACGCCGTGATCGAGGCGGTCTTCGAGGACACCGCGCTCAAGCACAAGGTGTTCCAGGAGATCCAGGACGTCGTCGAGCCGGACGCGCTGCTCTGCTCCAACACCTCCACCCTGCCGATCACCACGCTCGCGGAGGGTGTCACCAGGCCGGTCGACTTCATCGGCCTGCACTTCTTCTCGCCCGTCGACAAGATGCCGCTCGTCGAGATCATCAAGGGTGAGCGGACCGGCGACGAGGCGCTGGCCCGCGCCTTCGACCTCGTACGCCAGATCAGCAAGACGCCCATCGTCGTCAACGACTCGCGCGGCTTCTTCACCTCCCGCGTCATCGGGCACTTCATCAACGAAGGCGTCGCGATGGTCGGCGAGGGCATCGAGCCGGCCTCCGTCGAGCAGGCGGCGGCGCAGGCGGGCTACCCGGCGAAGGTCCTGTCCCTGATGGACGAGCTGACGCTGACGCTGCCCCGCAAGATCCGCGACGAGACCAGGCGCGCCGTCGAGGAGGCGGGCGGCAGCTGGGCGGGCCACCCCTCGGACACCGTCATCGACCGCATGGTCGACGAGTTCGAGCGGCCCGGCAGGAGCGGGGGAGCGGGCTTCTACGAGTACGTGGACGGCAAGCGCGCCCGTCTCTGGCCGGGCCTGCGCGAGCACTTCACCCGGCCCGGACACGAGATCCCGTTCAAGGACATGCAGGAGCGCATGCTCTTCTCCGAGGCGCTCGACACCGTGCGCCTGCTGGAGGAGGGCGTCCTGACGTCGGTCGCCGACGCCAACATCGGCTCCATCCTCGGCATCGGCTTCCCCGGCTGGACGGGTGGCGTGCTCCAGTACATCAACGGCTACGAAGGCGGCCTGCCCGGATTCGTGGCACGCGCGCGTGAGCTGGCCGAGCGCTACGGGGAGCGGTTCGCGCCGCCCGCGCTGCTTGTCCAGAAGGCGGAGAGCGGCGAGAAGTTCAGCGACGGCTGAGCCGCTCGGCGAACCGGGGGGAGGCGTTCAGCGTTCGGCGCGGAACGCCTCCCCCAGTTCTTCCCTGAGCGAGCGCTGGAACGCCGTGACGAGGGCCTGCACGACCATCGGCTGCATATGGGCGGAGAGGGACTTCATCGCCGCCACGTGCTCGGGGTCGGACTCCCGCTCCCGGTAGGGGCCCCAGACCTCGTCGCGGAAGAGCCGCGTCAGCTCGTGCGCCGCCTCGCGCGTGTGCTCCATGAGCACCGTGCGGGCGGCCAGGATCGTCTCGTGCGCGATCGGTACGCCGAGCAGCTGCACCCCGAGCCGCAGCAGACCGGGGTCCACGCGGTAGGTGTCGGAATCCTCCACGTACGCGATGACGTTCATCGCGGCGAGCCGGTCCAGATCCGCGCCCGACAGGGGCTGCCCCGCCCGGCGCTCCAGCTCGGCACGGGACACGTCCTTCGCCGTGTCCGGGGCCCAGCTCGCCACCAGCGCACGGTGGATGGCCAGATCGTGCGCGCTCAGGTCCGCGGGCAGCTGCTCCAAATACCGCTCGATGGCGGCGAGCGTCATGCCCTGGTGCTGCAACTCCTCGATGAGCGCGAGCCGGGACAGGTGGTCCTGGCCGTAGTGCCCGACGCGGCGCGGGCCTATCACCGGCGGCGGCAGCAGACCCTTGGTGCTGTAGAAGCGGATCGTGCGGACCGTGACGCCCGCGCGCGCGGCCAGCTCGTCCACCGTGAACGTCGGCTCGTCGGCATCGGTCCGCACGTCCTCGCCATCGGTCCGCACGCCCTCCGTGTCCGTCGTCATGGCAGCGCCCCTCCCTCCCCATGGGTGCCTCGGTCCGTACGGCGACCCCTGCACCAATCCGGTGCAACAGTATTGCTGGCACACCAGTGTTGTGAAACCCTCCGGGCCAGTCACGCGTCCGCTCACGCCCAGCCGACGGCACCAGGAGGCGTCATGACCACGACCCCGCGACTCCCCGAAGACGAAGACCCCGCCGACCTCACGCTCCCCGCCCTGCTGCGCCGCAACGCGGAGGACCACGGAGACCTTCCCGCGCTCTCCTGGCGCACGGGCGAGAAGTGGTCGACGCTCACCTGGCGCGAGGCGCGCCGCAAGATCGCAGTCCTCGCCGCCGGTTACACCGCGCTCGGCGTCGAGCGCGGCGAGCACGTCCTGATGATGATGGGCAACCGCCCCGAGCACTGGCTGAGCGACCTCGCCCTGACGCACCTCGGCGCCGTCCCCGTCACCGTGTACGGCACCTCAGCCCCCGAGCAGGTCGCCCACATCGTCCGGCACAGCGGGGCCCGCTTCGCGATCGTCGAGGGCGCCCGCGAACTGCCCCGCTGGGAGCCCCTGCTGGCCGACGCCACGGCCCCGCTGGAGCGCCTCGTCGTGGTGGAGGCCGCCGAGGCGGGGAAGCACCGTACGTACGGCTCGCTGCACGCCACGGGCAGCCGCCTCTTCGACCCCGACGCCTTCGAGAAGGCCTGGCGCGAGAGCCGCCCCACCGACGCGCTCACCGTCGTCTACACCTCCGGCACCACCGGCGACCCCAAGGGCGTACGCCTCACCCACCGCAACGTGATCCTGGGCGGCATCGCGCTCGACGGAGTCGTGGAGTTCCCCGAGCACGTCGGGCACATCTGCTACCTGCCCTTCGCGCACATCGCGGAGCGCCTGCTCGGCATCTATCTGCCCGTGCTGCGCGCCGCGCACGTCCACCTGTGCGCCGACCCCGCCCAAGTGGCGGCCACCGCGCGCGAGTTGCACCCCTTCCAGTTCTTCGGCGTCCCGCGCGTGTGGGAGAAGCTCGCCGCGTCCGTGAAGGCCGCGCTCGCCGGGCTGCCCGAGGAGCGGCGGCGCGCCGTCGAGGCGGCGAACGACACGGCACGCGCGTACGTCGACTGCCGGGAGCGCGGCGAGGAGCCGCCCGCCGAGCTCCGGGCCGCGTACGAGCGGGCCAAGGCGGAGGTGCTCGACCCGCTGCTCGCGCTCGCCGGCTTCGACCGCCTGGTGTGGACCGCGAGCGCGTCGGCGCCGATGCCGCTGGACGTCGCCCGCTTCTGGGCCGGCTTCGGCCTGGTGATCATGGACGCGTGGGGTCTCACCGAGACGTCCGGCGTGGTCACGACCAACAGCCCCGACGCGTTCCGCCTCGGCTCGGTGGGCCGACCCCTCGACGGCCTGGAGATCCGCACCGCCGACGACGGCGAGATCCTGGTCCGTGGCGCGACGGTCTTCGACGGCTATCTGCGGCCCGACGGCGGCGTCGACAGCGCCTGCGACGCGGACGGCTGGTTCGCCACCGGCGACATCGGGCGGATCGACGAGGACGGCTTCCTCTGGCTCACCGACCGCAAGAAGGAAATGATCATCACCTCGACGGGCAAGAACGTCTCGCCCGCCCTCGTGGAGAACGCGCTCAAGGAGCACCCGCTGATCGGCCAGGCCCTCGTGCACGGCGACGGCCGCTCCTACCTGGTGGCGCTGCTCGTCCTGGACGCGGAGATGGCCCCCGCCTGGGCCGCCGCACGCGGCATCGAGGGCGACCTGGTCTCCCACCCCGCCGTACGGGACGAGATCGCCCGCGCCGTCGAAGCCGCGAACGCACGCCTGAACCGCACCGAGCAGATCAAGCGCTACCGCGTCCTCGCCGAGGAGTGGGGCCCCGAGACCGGCGAGCTGACCCCGTCCCTGAAGCTGCGCCGCCGCGTGATCCGGAAGAAGTACGAGCAGGTCATCGACGCCCTGTACACCCCCTGACCAGCATGTGAGAAGTCCCGCTATGTGACGTGTGCCACCGCGTGGGCGGCGATCTCTGGGGGAAGGTGTCCCGTCGGTCCGCGCGCGTCAGGGGTGTCGTGGGCCGGAGCACATCCGGACCCCGGAGCTCTTCCGGGCACCAGAGAGTAGATCCCCCACGTGAGCAAGGAAGCCGTAGATTCGGCCGTCCTGGACGCATCCCGCACAGATGCGTCCCAGGCCCCCGCGGACGCGGGCGACGCCGGTTACAGCAAGGACCTCAAGGCCCGTCACGTCAACATGATCGCGATTGGTGGCGCGATCGGCACAGGGCTCTTTCTCGGGGCGGGCGGCCGCCTCCACTCGGCGGGCCCCGCGCTCGCCGTCGCGTACCTCGTGTGCGGAATCTTCGCGTTCTTCGTCGTCCGCGCCCTCGGCGAGATGGTGCTCTACCGTCCGTCGTCCGGTTCGTTCGTGAGCTACGCGCGTGAGTTCCTCGGCGAGAAGGGCGCCTACGTCGCCGGTTGGATGTACTTCCTCAACTGGTCGACCACCGGCATCGCCGACATCACCGCGATCGCGCTCTACACGCACTACTGGAGCTTCTTCACCGACATCCCCCAGTGGGTGCTGGCGCTGATAGCCCTCGCGGTGGTCCTCGGGATCAACCTGATCTCGGTGAAGATCTTCGGCGAGATGGAGTTCTGGTTCGCGATCATCAAGGTCGCGGCGCTGGTCGCGTTCATGCTCATCGGCATCTTCCTGTTGATGACCCAGCACGAGGTCGGCGGCGAGTCCCCCGGTCTGAACGTGATCACCGACAACGGCGGCTTCCTGCCGAACGGCATGATGCCGGTCGTGATCGTGATGCAGGGCGTCGTCTTCGCGTACGCCTCGCTGGAGCTGGTCGGCGTCGCGGCGGGCGAGACCGCCGATCCCCACAAGATCGTCCCGCGCGCGGTGAACTCCATCATGTGGCGCGTCGGCCTCTTCTACGTAGGCTCCGTCGTCCTCCTCGCGCTGCTGCTCCCCGGAGCGGTGTACTCGGCGGACCAGAGCCCCTTCGTGACGGTGCTCTCCAAGATCGGCGTCCCGGCGGCCGGTGACGTGATGAACCTGGTCGTCCTGACCGCGGCCATGTCGTCGCTCAACTCGGGCCTCTACTCCACGGGCCGCATCCTGCGCTCCATGGCCATGGCGGGATCGGCGCCCAAGTTCACCGCGAAGATGAACAAGAGCCAGGTGCCCTACGGCGGCATCCTGCTCACCGCGGGCGTGGGCGTCCTCGGCGTCGGCCTGAACAGCATCGTTCCGGGCAAGGCCTTCGAGATCGTCCTCAACGTGGCGTCCCTGGGCATCATCAGCACCTGGGTGATCATCATGATCTGTCACCTGGCGTTCGTGCGCCGCTCCAAGGAGGGCGCCTTCGAACGGCCCAAGTTCCGTCTGCCCGGCAACCCGGTCACGGAGATCGTCACGATCGTCTTCCTGCTGGCCGTGCTCTGCCTGATGTGGAAGGACCCGGAGGTCGGCCGCAAGACGCTGTACCTCATCCCGATCGTGGCCGCGGCGCTGGTCGTCGGCTGGTACGCGATCCGCCGCAAGGTCGACCGCGAGGCCCGCAGCCTCACGAAGTAGCCCCCCACGGGGAGCGGGCCCAGCGCCGCTGTCAGTGGCAGCGCCTACGGTGGCGTCATGTCGGAGATCACGTATGTCCGGGGTGACGCCACCGCGGCGTTTCGCGGCGAGCCTGGTTGCGGGGTGAGCCCGTACGACGGGTTCCGGTCGTCGTATGTACGCGTTTGGGCCCTCGTCCGGCGTCCCCCTGGCGGCTTCGAATCCGTCGCCGGAGACTCGGGGCATGGACGCCATGGTGTCGGTCAAGGACGGCGAAGTCTGGGCGCACGACTCGGGAGTGCCGAGCGGCGCGGGCGGCGAAGGTCTCCCCCTGGTACTGATCCACCCGGGAGTCGGTGACTCCCGCATCTGGGATCCCGTCCTGCCGCGCCTGACCGAGCGGCACCGCGTGATCCGTTACGACGCGCGGGGGTACGGCAGGTCGCCGGTGCCGACCGCGTCGTACTCCCTGGTGGAGGACCTGATCGCGGTCCTCGACCACTTCGGTGCCGCCCGGGCGGTCCTGGCGGGGTCGAGCATGGGCGGCGCGACGGCCCTCAGCCTCGCGCTCCGTGATCCCGCGCGGGTGGCTGCCCTCGCCCTGGTGGTCCCGGGCGTCACGGGCGCCGAAGACCTCGTCTCACGGGAGTTCACCGCCGAGGTCGGCCGGCTGGCCGAGGCGGGCGACGTGGACGGGATCGCGGCGCTGGTGATGCGCACGTCGGCTGCCGCGGGCACCGGGGACGACTCCGAGGTCGAGGCGCACATCCGGTCGGTGATCCCGGCCTGGTTCGCGAACTACCCGCACCACGTGCCGGACCCGCCCGTCTACGACCGCCTCGGCGAACTCGACGTGCCCTGCGTCCTCGTCCTCGCCGAGCGCGACCAGCCCGAGGTGGTCCGCACGAACGAGACGATGGCCGAGCGCATCCCCGACTGCCGCCTCGTACGCCTCGCCCACAGCGACCACTTCCCGACGCTACGGGAACCCTCCGCGGTCGCGGACGCCATCCTGGAGGCGTATGCCGCGGCGCGGTGACGGGGCGCGGCCGCGCGGCCCCGCGGGGTGCCGTGACCGGACAGGTCCGGTCGGGCGGCGCATGACCCGCGCGGAGCGCCACGTCTGCTTTCGGGTCCTTGAACGCCGGGCGCCGCTCCACGCCGCCGAGCCGGGCGGGAAGCGTCCCGCCGTCGCACGCGTGGGGCGTCACGTCTGCTCCCGCGTCTTTGCACGGCGGGTCGTTCCATGGCGCTGCGCCGCCTGGGCAGCGTCCCGACGCCGCACGCGCGGGGCGTCACATCCGCTCCCGCGTCCGTCAACGACGGGCACCGCTCCACGCCGCCGAGCGGGTGGGCAGCGTCACGCCGCAGCCGTCCGCTCGGCGGAACACGGCCCGGCTCCGGCGCCCCACCGTCCCCGCGGCCGGCAGCGCCGTTCCCGGTCGCATACTGGAATACGCATGAACCGGGTACGGACCCGCGGGCCGGCAGCCCCCGGGCATCCCAGGCCCGGACCCGCACGGCCCAGGAGCACGTCGCATGAAGCCGGACCATGACCGCGATGCCCGCGTCCGTGACGACCACGACGCCCACGCCCAGGCCCACGACGACCACCTCGCCCCACCCCCACCCGGCGGCATCCTCTGGACCATCGCGGGCGACCTCCGTATGTTCCTGATGCTGCCGCCCGCGCTCACCATGCAGGTCGCGCACCCGGCGGTCGGCGCGGGTGTCGATGAGCACTCGGTGTTCCGGACCGACCCGTGGGGGCGGGGTGAGCGGTCGGTGCGGTCGGTGCTGCTCTGGGTGTACGGCGGGGACGAGGCCGCCGCGGAGGGCCGCAGGCTCCGCGCGCTGCACCGCACCATCCAGGGCACGGACACACGCGGCCGCCGCTACCACGCGCTGACGCCCGCCAACTACGCCTGGGTCCACGCCACCGGGTTCCCCGTCTACCAGCACGCCCAGCGGTACCTGGGCCGCCCCTTCACCGAGGCGCAGGAACGTCAGCTGTACGCGGAGTGGCTCCAGGTCGGACGGATCCTCGGCATCCACGACCGGGACATGCCCCAGACGCTGGAGGAGTTCTGGCCGTACTACCGCAAGGTCCTCGCCGAGGAGATCGAGCTCACGCCCGTGGCCGCGGAGCTGACCGCCGCCGACGCTTCCGTCCCTCCGCCGGACCGCGGCCCGCGCCTCGTACGGGTCCTGCTGCGGACCGTGTGGCCCGCCCTGCTGCCCCCGCTCGCACGCTTCCGCCGCTTCGTCACGATCGGCCTCATGCCCCCGGACGCCCGGGAAGCGCTCGGCCTTCCCTGGACCCCGAGCCAGGAGCGCGCCCTGCGCCGCTTCGGCAAGGCGGTGCGGACAGTGGTCCCGCTGCTGCCGGAGCGGCTGCGGTACCTGCCCATCGCGCGGCGCGCCCGCGCACGCCACCGCGCCGCCGGCCGTTGAGGCCGGGCGGCGCGGCTGCTCAGCCCCGCCCACGGCGTCAGTGGTCGTGCACACCGTTCGTGTCGGCGATCTGCTTCCACGACTTCGGCTTGGCCGGCGCGGCGGCCGACCGGGCGAGCCCGGCGTCCCGCGCGGCGGGAGCGTCCGGCCGCGACGGCTGGAACAGCCAGGTGTCGAAGAGCTCCGCGAGCGGCTTGCCGGAGATCTTCTCGGCGTACTTGACGAAGTCACCGACCTTGGCGTTGCCGTACTTGTACTGCTGCGGCCAGCCCTTGAGTATGGCGAAGAACGCGTCGTCGCCGATCTCGTTCCGCAGCGCCTGCAGGGCCAGCGCACCGCGGTCGTACACCGCGATGTGGAACTGGTCGTCGGGACCCGGGTCGCCCGGCTTCACCGTCCAGAACGGGTCGTCGGCGGACCGCTGCGCGTACACGTAGTCCGCGAGCTCCTGCGCCGTCCCCTCGCCCTCCTTCTCCGACCACAGCCACTGGCTGTAGCGGGCGAAGCCCTCGTTGACCCAGATGTCCTTCCAGCCGTGCACGGAGACGCTGTCGCCGTACCACTGATGGGCCAGCTCATGGACGACGAGGGACGCGTTGGAGCCGTTCGCGAAGGCGGCGGGGCTGTAGAAGGGCCGCGTCTGGGTCTCCAGGGCGTAGCTGGTCTTCACGTTCGGGACGTAGCCGCCGAGCGCGTTGAAGGGGTACGTGCCGAAGACCGTCTCCAGCCACTCCGCGACCTCGGTCGTCCGCTCGATGCTGGCCCGCGCAGCGCCCGCGTTGTCGCCGAGGTCCTTGCTGTAGGCGTTGAGGACCGGCAGACCGCTCTCCGTCTTGTCGGTCGTGATGTCGAACTTGCCGACCGCGAGCGTGGTGAGATAGCTCGCCTGCGGCTTGTTGGAACGCCAGTTGAAGCGGGTCCAGCCCAGCTTGGAACTCTGCGACTGGAGGACGCCGTTGGAGATCGCCTGGGTGCCGTCGGGCACGGACACCGACACGTCGTACGTCGCCTTGTCCAGCGGGTGGTCGTTGGAGGGGAACCACCACACGGCGGCCTCCGGCTCCTGCGCCGCGACGCCGCCGTCCGGCGTCCGGTGCCAGGCCGTGTAACCGTTGATCTTCAGCTCGGACGGCTTGCCCGCGTACCGGACGACCACGGTGATCGACGTGCCCTTGGCGAGGCCCGCGGGCGGGGTGATCTCCAGCTCCTGGTCGCCGGTCTTCGTGAACTTCGCCTTCTTGCCGTTGACCCGCACCTCGGAGACCTTGAGGCCGAAGTCGAGGTTGAAGCGCGAAAGTGCCTGCGTGGTGCGGGCGTTGATCGTGGCCGTGCCTTCGATGAGGTCGGTCACGGGCTGGTACTTCAGCCTCAGGTCGTAGTGTGAGACGTCGTAGCCGCCGTTGCCGCTGGCCGGGTAGTAGGGGTCGCCGATGCCCGGCGCCCCGGGGGAGTAGTCCGCGGCCGATGCCGGGATCGCCAGCAGCAGGAGAGAGGCCGCGAGCGCGCCCGGGGCGATGAGTCTGCGGTGCACGTCAAGCTCCAAGTCGTTGGGGCACAAGATCGGTTCGTCTTGGTCGAGAGCCTATTCAGCCCTTCCCCCACACGTCATGTCCATGGCCCCATACGTCACACGATCGCCATTCGGCCGACATGTGCCTTGATGTCCCACGGACCTGTCGCGGTACGTCCGGCCCTCTGTCGCGCGCGAGTTCACCGGTGTACCTTCCGCGCCATGTCGATACGCGCGCGACGCACCCGCCTCCTCTGGCGAACGCTGCTGACGGCGGCCTTGGCCGCCCTGATGGCCACACTCATGTCCCCGGGCGCGGCGCAGTCGGCCGCCAGGACGCCGCGCGCGCCCGGCGAGGCGCCCCGCACCCCGGGCGAGAGCAGACCCGTGTACTCGTACGAGGACGCGATACGCGAATCCGTATGGGTCGACACCAGGATCGACGGCGACGCGGACGGCAGGACCGACCGCGTCGCCGTCGACATCGTCCGGCCCCGCGAACTCGACCGCACCGGCCGCCGCATTCCGGTGATCATGGACGCGAGCCCGTACTACTCCTGCTGCGGACGCGGCAACGAGAGCCAGAAGAAGACGTACGACGAGAACGGCGACCCCGTCCGGCTCCCGCTCTACTACGACAACTACTTCGTGCCCCGCGGCTACGGCTACGTCGCCGTGGACCTCACCGGAACGAGCCGCTCCGACGGCTGTGTCGACATCGGGGGCCGCTCCGACGTCCAGTCGGCGAAGGCCGTCGTCGACTGGCTGAACGGCAGCGCCCGCGCCTACACCAGCCGCACCGGCGACGAACGCACACGGGCCTCCTGGAGCAACGGCAGAACCGGGATGATCGGCAAGAGTTACGACGGCACCATCGCGAACGGCGTGGCCGCCACCGGCGTCAAGGGCCTGAAGACGATCGTGCCGATCGGCGCCATCTCCTCCTGGTACGACTACTACTTCGCCAAGGGCGCCCCGCTCTTCGGCAGCGGCCCCGACGGCCTCGCGAAGTATGTGGAGAGCCCCGAGGCCCGCGCCCGCTGCGGCGCCGTGCACCAGCGCCTGATCGACGGGGCGCCCCGCAGCGGCGACCGGACCCGCCTGTGGAGCGAGCGCGACCACGTCCCGGACGCCGACAAGGTGCGGGCCAGCGTCTTCGTCGTCCACGGCATGCAGGACCTGAACGTCCGCACCAAGCACTTCGGCCAGTGGTGGGACGCCCTCGCCGAGAACGGCGTCGACCGCAAGATCTGGCTCAGCCAGGCCGGCCACGTCGACCCCTTCGACTTCCGCAGGGCCGAGTGGGTGCGCACCCTGCACCGCTGGTTCGACCATGAACTCCTCGGCCTCGACAACGGCGTCGACCGCGAGCCGATGGCCGACATCGAGCGCGCCCCCGACCGCTGGACCACCGACCGCGTCTGGCCCCCGCGCGCCACCGACACCGTCAAGCTCCGCCCCGCCAAGGGCACTTCCCCGGGCGTCGGCACGCTCGGCCCGCGCCCCGGCAAGGGCACCGAGACCTTCACCGACGACCCGAAGCTGAGCGAGACGGACTGGGCCGAGCGGATCCACACCGCCACGCCCGCCAAGGCCGGTTTCGTCAGCAAGCCGCTCGCCCGCGACCTGCGTCTGTCCGGCTCCTCCACGGTGACGGTCACCGCGACCCCGACCACCCGCACCGCCCACCTCTCCGCGGTCCTCGTCGACCTCGGCCCCGACACCATCCGGGACTACGCCGCCGCCGGCGAGGGCATCACCACGCTCCCCGAACGCACCTGCTGGGGCGCGAGCACCGCGGGCGACAGCTCCTGCTTCAAGGAGACGAGGGCGAAGACCGCCGCCGTCGACTACACGATCTTCAGCCGCGGCTGGGCCGACCTGGGCAACTGGGCCGACGCCGAGCGCGGCCGTCCGCTCACCCCGGGCAGGCCCCACACCATCACCCTCGACCTCGCCGCGAGCGACCACGTCGTGCCCAAGGGCCACCGCGTCGCGCTGATCGTCGCGGGCACCGACAAGGACCTCATCGAACCCCCCGCCGACACCCCGACGCTCACCATCGACCTGGCCCGCACCTTCGCGAAGGTGCCGCTGGTCGGCGGGGCGAAGGCGTTCACCACCTCCTCGACCGTCACCCCCCGCGCACCCCGTCTCGACGGCGTGGCCCCGCCGCGTCCGCTCAACCCCCTCCCGGGAGGCAGCACTTCATGACACCCCTCATACGCACCCTGGCGCTGGCCTGCGCCACCGCCGCGCTCACCGCACCCCTCCTGACGGCGCCCGCCCAAGCGGCCCCGAAGCTCCCACGCACCGGATTCGAGGAGACCGCCGGCGCCCGCTGGACCACCCAGCCCGAGGAGCAGCGGCTCCTGACCGCCGTCGACAAGGCGAGCGACCGGGTCTCCGTCTCCCGCATCGGCACTACCAAGCAGGACCGCCCCCTGCAACTGGTCCGCATCGCGGAACGCCCCACCAAAAGCACCGTGTTGCTGATCTGCAGCCAGCACGGCGACGAACCCTCGGGCCGCGAGGCCTGCCTGTCGACGATCCGCGACCTCGCGTACGCGAAGGACAGCAAGACCCGGAACTTCCTGAAGCGCACCACGCTCCTCGTCGTCCCCACGGCCAACCCGGACGGCCGCGCCGCCGACACCCGCGGCAACTCCGACGGCGTCGACATCAACCGCGACCACGTCGCCCTGCGGACCGCGGAGGGCCGCGCCCTGGCCGCCGTGATCCGCGACCGCGAACCCGACGTCATCTACGACCTACACGAGTACGGCGCGACGCCCAAGTACTACGACAAGGACCTCTTCGACCTCTGGCCGCGCAACCTCAACACCGACGAGGCGGTGCACAAGGAGGCCCAGACCGTGTCGAAGGCGTACGTCCGTCCGGCCGCCGAGGCCGACGGATACACGACGGGCACGTACGGCATCTGGACCGACCCCGTCACCGGCGACCCCATCAAGCAGACCGCGGGCGACGGCCAGGAACGCATCCTGCGCAACATGTCCGGCATCAAGCACGCGGCGGGCCTGCTCATAGAGAGCCGCGTCGATCCCGTCACCGACGCCGAGAAGAACGACGAGGCCCTGAACAACCGCCGCCGAGTGAAGTCCCAAGTCTCGGCGCTCGACGGCCTCTTCGACTACTCGGACGAGCGGCGCGCCCGCCTGGAGCGCGCCACCGACGCGGCCCGCACCGAGGGCCACCGCGACCGCGGCCCGGTCTACCTCGGCGGCGCGGACAACGACCCCGCCGAGCCGACGGAGATCATCCAGGACCCGCCCTGCGGCTACCGCCTCGACGCCGCCCAGTACGCCGACATCAAGGACGAACTGGCGCTGCACGGCGTCACGGTGAAGCGCCAGAAGTCCGGTGCGTACGTCCCTCTGCGGCAGTCCGCGCGGGCCCTCGTGCCGCTCCTGCTCGACGAACGTGCGCCATATCACATGGTCACAGCTCGGCCCGACATGAGCTGTTGAAGGCGTGAGATGTGCGTCACATGTGGTAGGGGGTAACGGAGAACAAAGTCTCGACTCAATCGACCCCTTGAAAGGTGTCACCTGTGACGCAGGAACAGCGACAAGCGGACGACGGGGGAGGGTCGCAGGAGATCATGGCGCCCGCCCCCGCCGGCCGGTCCCCGAAGACGGACCGGGTGGTGTTCGGCGTGACCGCCGCGCTCACCCTGGCGTTCGTGGTCTGGGGCGCGGTGGCGACGGACTCGCTGGAGAACGTCTCCACGGACATGCTCAACGGCCTGATGCACAACGGCGGCTGGTTCTTCATGCTGACCGCCACGGGCTTCGTGGTCTTCGCACTCTGGCTCGCCGTCAGCCGGTACGGAAAGATCACCCTCGGCAAGGAGGGGGAGGACCCGGAGTTCCGCACCGTCTCCTGGGTCGCCATGATGTTCAGCGCCGGTATGGGCATCGGCCTGATGTTCTACGGAGTGAGCGAGCCGCTGGCCCACTTCACCGCGCCACCGCCGGGCACCGACCCGGCCGACTCGGCCGCGGCGATGGAGACGTCGATGGCCACCACCCTCTTCCACTGGACGCTCCACCCGTGGGCGATCTACGCGGTCGTGGGTCTCGCCATCGCGTACAGCACCTTCCGGCGCAACCGGCGCCAGACCATCAGCGCCGTCTTCGAACCGCTCATCGGCAAGAAGCACGCCCGCGGCGCCTGGGGCCGGGTCATCGACATCGTGGCCATCTTCGCCACGCTCTTCGGCTCGGCCGCCTCACTTGGCCTCGGCGCCCTGCAGATCGGCAGCGGCATCGAGGTGCTCGACTGGATGAACAACGCCGGCACCGGACTGCTCGTCGTGATCATCGCCGTGCTGACCCTGGCCTTCGTGGCCTCCGCCGTCTCCGGCGTGGAGAAGGGCGTCCAGTGGCTCTCCAACATCAACATGGTGCTCGCGCTGCTGCTCGTCGTCTTCGTCTTCATCGCGGGCCCGACCGTCATCATGCTCGACATGCTGCCGACGTCGATCGGCGCCTACCTCAACGACCTGCCCCAGCTGATCGGCCGCACCGAGGCCTCCAGCGGCAAGGGCGTCGCGGACTGGCTGAGCAGCTGGACGGTCTTCTACTGGGCCTGGTGGATCTCCTGGACGCCCTTCGTCGGCATGTTCATCGCACGGATCAGCCGCGGCCGTACGATCCGTCAGTTCGTCGGCGGCGTCATGCTGGTGCCGAGCACGGTCAGCCTCATCTGGTTCGCGGTGTTCGGCGGCAGCGCCATGACGGTCGCCGACCGGGGCGGCCTCAAGGACGAGACGACGCCGGAGGCGCAACTGTTCGGCCTGCTCCACGAGTACCCGATCGCCACCGTCACCAGCCTCCTCGTGATGATCCTCGTGGCCATCTTCTTCGTGTCGGGTGCCGACGCGGCGTCGATCGTCATGGGCGCGCTCTCCCAGAAGGGCGCACTCGAACCCGGCCGGTTCGTCGTGATCTTCTGGGGCGTCGTGACCGGCGCCGTGGCGGCGATCATGCTGCTGATCGGCGACGGCTCGGACGACGCGCTCACCGGCCTGCGCAACCTCACGATCCTGGTCGCCGCACCCTTCACGATCGTGATGCTCGGCATGTGCGTGTCCCTGATGCGGGACCTGCGCCACGACCCGCTGATCGTGCGGGGCGAGCACGGCACGGAAGCCGTCGAGAAGGCCGTGATCGCGGGCCACGCGCAGTACGACGGTGACTTCGAACTCCGCATCGGCCCCTCCCCTGTGGACGACGCCGACGCCGACGGAGAGGGCCCGGAAACGGACAACGACCCGGCTCCCCGGACCCGCTGACCGCCTCCAGGAGGCGGCGCGCACCACGTGTGCCGCCTCCTGGAGCACCCCACGCGTCCAGGCGGCTCAGCACGCGTACACCCTCGACCATGCGTACGCAGTGACACGCGTCCGGGGCCGCCGCGGGCGCGACGGCGATGGCCGGCCGAGCGAAATGTGTCCTGCCGTGCTCACATCACCCACGGGATGGGGATACTCACAGCATGTCTGCCGAGTACGCGACCTTCGGTCTGGCACCGGCCATGCGAGCCGGTGGAGTTCTCGCCAACGGTGACTACCAAGTGCACCGTGATTTCGTCGACTTCATCGTGAACGGGCGCCCCCTGCTCTTCCAGCTCTCCGACCTCGACGCGGTGTCGCCGCTGGCCGCCGACATCCCGCCCGCCATCTTCACGGCACACGTCCGCAGGCTCCTCCTGGAGGCCCGGGCACCGCTGCGCGACGGCCGGTACGTCATATACGGCTGCCCCGAGTGCGAGGTCCTGGAGTGCGGCGCGGTCACCGCGGTGATCGAGAAGGCCCCCGACAGCAGCGACGACTTCATCTGGCGCGACTTCGCCTGGCAGACGGGGGAACCCGCCGACCTGGAACTCAACGGCTACCACGGCATAGGGCCCTTCCGCTTCCGGGGCGCCGAATACCGCGCGGCCCTCGGCCGGTTACTCGCCTCCGACGCGCCGCAGACCCGCCGCCGGGTCCTGCTGATCGGCGCCCGCGTCGCGCTCCTCGCCAAGCTGGCGGCCGCGCTGCGCACGATCGGCATCGGCGCGGAGATCGCCGCGGACGCGGCGGGCGTCCCACCCGACGAGCTACGCACCTACGGAGCCGTAGCCTTCGGCCGCGCGGTCCCCGACGAGACCCGGCGGTCCGTCCGCTCCGCCTTCGAGCAGGCCGGGGTCGAGGTCTCCTACGTCGACGGCCTCGCGCCGATAGTCCCGCTCCTGGTCGCCCAGATCGAGTACGCGCTGGACCGCAGCCCCCAGGAACAGCGGCGCCTCACCGGCCTAGCGGCATGCCGTGACGCGGCAAGGCTCCAGGTCACGTCGACGTGCCGGGTCCAACTGATCGCGTACCGCACGGACCGCTTGTCGCGCACACACATCCACGAAGTCTTCGACGAGGTCCTGGAGCCGGGTGAGCATCGGGTCCCTCTGTCGGCGAAGGCCACGAAGGGCGACTCCTACGTAGTGGCCCGAACCTCCACGAGCGTCCTCGTCACCTCCACGGGGTCGCCGTAGCGGCAGGGGGCCACCTTTCCACCACGGGGCGGCCCCTGCCCCGCCGCTCCGCGCCGGATGTCTCCCACCCACCCACCCGTTTACCCCGCGTCGCGGGGTGGGCGGGGAAACCTCCCGCGTTGCAGGGGCGGGCGTAGGACCGGGCGGGCCACTCCCACCACCGCAGCCGCAGCACCGGCCGCGAAGGTCACCCCCACCGGCAGCCGCGAGCGCACGCGAGGGGCATCCCCCACCCACCGGCAGCCGCGAGTGCACGCGAGGGGGCGTTCCCCACCCGCAGCTGCGAGCG
>NZ_JBSFRK010000018.1:22846-171290 GCF_053589195.1 Streptomyces sp. NPDC003379
CGCCCCCGAGGGGGCAACCCCCACCCACCGGCAGCCGCGAGCGCACGCGAGGGGGCGTTCCCCACCCGCAGCCGCGAGCGCGCCCCCGAGGGGGCGACCCCCACCCACTCGCAGCCGCGAGCGCACGCGAGGGGGCATCCCCCACCCGCAGCCGCGAGCGCGCCCCCGAGGGGGCAACCCCCACCCACTCGCAGCCGCGAGCGCACGCGAGGGGGCGTTCCCCACCCGCAGCCGCGAGCGCGCCCCCGAGGGGGCAACCCCCACCCACCCGCAGCCGCGAGCGCACGCGAGGGGACGTGGGGGTATGTGCGAGCGGAGCACAGTGGAAGAACTAACCCAGCAGCAAATCAACGCCCGCACCAAGATGGCGAGCACGCACATACCCCCGCGGCCCCGCCCCACAGACGGAGAGAAGGCGCAGACGGCACGGCCCAAGGCGCCCGGCAGTGCAACCGACCCCCGCCCGTAGAATGACCCCCCTGATGACCGCAACTCTCGTCGCCAAAGACCTCGCCGCCGGCCACGGCGACCGCACCCTCTTCTCCGGCCTGGACCTGGTCGTCGCCCCCGGCGACGTCATCGGCCTGGTCGGGGCCAACGGAGCGGGCAAGTCCACCCTCCTGAAGCTGCTCGCGGGAGTGGACGCCCCCGAAGGAGGCGCGCTGAGGCTGTCGCCGCCGAGCGCGTCCGTGGGACACCTGCCGCAGGAGCCCGACCGCCGCCCGGGCGAGACGATCCGCGCGTTCCTGGCCCGCCGCACCGGCGTCGCCGAGGCCCAGCGGATCATGGACGAGGCCACCCAGGGCCTGGTCGACGGGGCCCCGGGCGCCGACGACGCCTACGCCGACAGCCTGGAGCGCTGGCTGGCCCTCGGCGGCGCGGACCTCGACGAACGCGCGGAGGAGGTCACGGCCGACCTCGGCCTCACCGTCGGCCTGGACCAGGCGATGACGTCGCTCTCCGGAGGCCAGGCGGCCCGCGCGGGCCTCGCCTCGCTCCTCCTCTCCCGCTACGACGTGTTCCTCCTGGACGAGCCGACCAACGACCTCGACCTGGCGGGCCTGGAGCGTCTGGAGAGCTTCGTCCGGGGCCTGCGCGCCGGCACGGTCGTGGTCAGCCACGACCGCGAGTTCCTCAGCCGCACCGTCACCAAGGTCCTCGAACTCGACGTGGCGCAGCAGCAGATCAACCTCTACGGCGGCGGCTACGACGCGTATCTGGAGGAGCGCGAGGTGGCCCGCAGGCACGCCCGCGACGAGTACGACGAGTACGCGGACAAGAAGTCGGCGCTCCAGGGCCGCGCCCAGATGCAGCGCTCCTGGGCGGACAAGGGCGTCAAGAACGCCCGCCGCAAGGCCGCCAAGGCAGGCGGCGGCGACAACGACAAGATCGGCCGGAACTTCCGCAGCGACGCCAGCGAGAAGCAGGCCGCCAAGGCCCGCCAGACGCAGCGCATGATCGAGCGCCTGGACGTCGTGGAGGAGCCCCGCAAGGAGTGGGAGCTGCGCATGGAGATCGCGGCGGCGCCCCGCTCGGGCGCGGTCGTCGCGAGCCTGCGCGACGCGGAGGTGCACCGGGGGACCTTCACCCTGGGCCCCGTCACGCTCCAGATCGACTGGGCGGACCGCGTGGCGATCACCGGCGCGAACGGCTCGGGCAAGTCGACACTGCTCGGCGCCCTCCTGGGACGCGTACCGCTGGACGCGGGCCACGCGGCCCTCGGCTCGGGCGTCCTCGTCGGCGAAGTGGACCAGGCCCGCGCGCTGTTCCACGGCAAGGAGTCCCTGCTCGACGCGTTCTGCGCGGCCGTCCCTGACACCGAGCCGGCGGAAGTCCGCACGCTCCTGGCCAAGTTCGGCCTCAAGGCCGAGCACGTGTTGCGCTCCGCGGCGACGCTCTCGCCCGGTGAACGCACCCGCGCGGCCCTCGCGCTGCTCCAGGGCAGGGGCGTCAACCTCCTCGTCCTCGACGAGCCGACGAACCACCTCGACCTGCCCGCGATCGAGCAGCTGGAGTCGGCCCTGGAGTCCTACGAGGGCACGCTGCTGCTGGTCACGCACGACCGCCGGATGCTGGACGCGGTGAGCGTGACGCGCCGCCTGGAGGTGGCGGAGGGCAGAGTGACCGAACTGTCACTCTGACCCCCGCCGCTCCGAAGCTCCAAAGGCTCAGCGCCGCTTCGGGTCGAGCAGACCGGCCCGCCGCAGCGCCTCGGCCATCACGTCGTTGGCGGGCGGCGGCCCCTGCCGTGGCTGCTGCCCACGCTGACCACCACGCTGACTCTGACCACCACGCTGACTCTGGCCGCCACGCCGGCCCCCGCGCTGCCCCTGACCGGCGCTCTGCTCCTGACCGCTCTGCCCCTGGCCGCCGCCCTGCCCCTGCCGACGCTGCTGAGGCGGCCGTCCGCCGCGCTTCGGCTGCTCCTCGCCCGAGGGGCTCGCCTCGTCGTCGAGGCGCAGCGTCAGCGAGACCCGCTTGCGCGGAATGTCGACGTCCATGACCTTCACCTTGACGATGTCACCGGGCTTGACGACGTCCCGCGGGTCCTTGACGAAGGTCTTGGACATGGCGGACACGTGCACCAGACCGTCCTGGTGAACCCCGACATCCACGAACGCCCCGAACGCGGCGACGTTCGTGACGACACCTTCGAGCACCATTCCGGCGGCCAGGTCGGAGAGTTTCTCGACGCCGTCCTTGAAGGTCGCCGTCTTGAAGGCGGGACGCGGGTCGCGTCCGGGCTTCTCCAGCTCCTTCAGAATGTCCGTGACCGTGGGCAGCCCGAAGACCTCGTCCACGAACTCCTCCGGCTTCAGCGAGCGCAGCGCCGCCGTGTTGCCGACCAGCGAGGACACCGCGCCGCCCGCCGACTTCACCATCTTGCGCACCACCGGATACGCCTCAGGGTGCACGCTGGAGGCGTCCAGCGGGTCATCGCCGCCACGGATGCGCAGGAAGCCCGCGCACTGCTCGTACGCCTTCGGGCCGAGTCTGGCCACGTCCTTGAGGCCCTTGCGGCTCTTGAACGGGCCGTTCGCGTCGCGGTGCGCCACGATGTTCTCCGCGAGGCCAGCGCCGATGCCGGAGACCCGGGCGAGCAGCGGGGCGGAGGCGGTGTTCACGTCCACGCCGACGCCGTTCACACAGTCCTCGACGACCGCGTCGAGCGAGCGGGACAGCTTCACTTCGGAGAGGTCGTGCTGGTACTGGCCGACGCCGATCGACTTCGGGTCGATCTTCACGAGCTCGGCGAGCGGGTCCTGGAGGCGCCGCGCGATGGAGACCGCGCCGCGGATCGAGACGTCGAGGTCGGGCAGCTCCTGCGAGGCGAACGCCGAAGCCGAGTACACGGAGGCGCCCGCCTCGGAGACCATCACCTTGGTGAGGTTCAACTCGGGGTGCTTGGCGATGAGTTCGGTGGCGAGCTTGTCGGTCTCGCGCGATGCCGTGCCGTTCCCGATGGCGATCAGGTCGACCGCGTGCTCCTTCGCGAGCCTCGCGAGCGTCGCCAGCGACTGGTCCCACTTGTTGGCAGGGACGTGCGGGTGGATCGTGTCGGTCGCGACGACCTTGCCCGTGGCGTCGACGACGGCGACCTTCACCCCCGTACGGAAACCGGGGTCGAGGCCGAGCGTCGCGCGCGTGCCCGCGGGCGCCGCGAGCAGCAGGTCGCGCAGGTTCGACGCGAAGACCCGCACCGCCTCGTCCTCGGCGGCCGTACGCAGCCGCAGCCGCAGGTCGATGCCGAGGTGGACGAGGATGCGGGTCCGCCAGGACCAGCGCACCGTGTCCTGGAGCCACTTGTCGCCGGGACGCCCCCGATCGGCTACCCCGAAGCGGTGGGCGACCATCCCCTCGTACGAGGAAGGGCCCTCCGTGGCTTCCTCGGGCTCCAGGACGAGGTCGAGGACCTCCTCCTTCTCGCCGCGCAGCATGGCGAGGACGCGGTGCGAGGGCAGCTCCTTGAAGGGCTCCGCGAAGTCGAAGTAGTCGGCGAACTTGGCGCCCGCCTCCTCCTTGCCCTCGCGGACCTTCGCGACGAGACGGCCGCGCACCCACATGCGCTCGCGCAGCTCGCCGATGAGGTCGGCGTCCTCCGAGAACCGCTCGGCGAGGATCGCCCGCGCCCCGTCCAGGGCGGCCTGCGGATCCGCGACGCCCTTGTCGGCGTCCACGAAGGCGGCGGCCGCCGCCCGCGGCTCCACGGTCGGATCCGAGAGCAGCCCGTCGGCCAGCGGTTCCAGCCCTGCCTCACGGGCGATCTGCGCCTTGGTGCGCCGCTTCGGCTTGAACGGCAGGTAGATGTCCTCCAGGCGGGCCTTGGTGTCAGCCTCGCGGATCCGCGCCTCAAGATCGTCGGTGAGCTTGCCCTGCTCACGGACCGAGTCGAGGACCGCGGCGCGCCGCTCCTCCAGCTCGCGCAGATAGCGCAGCCGCTCCTCGAGCGTGCGCAGCTGCGCGTCGTCGAGCATCTCGGTCGCTTCCTTGCGGTAGCGCGCGATGAAGGGCACCGTCGAACCGCCGTCGAGCAGGTCGACGGCGGCCTTCACCTGCCGCTCCCGGACGCCGAGTTCCTCGGCGATCCTGCCTTCGATGGACGAGGGTGTGGACGTCTTCAAAGCTGCCACGTTCCGGTACCGCCTTCTCGCTGGGGTTGCCGGGCAATTGTGGCAGGTGGCACCGACAGCGGGTGATCAGACCCGGCGGGCGCCGCCCATGCGGCCGGAACGCCGACCGGTGCTCCGGCCGCCCCGCCCCGCGGAACTGGAGGCTCCGCCGAACAGCCGGGCCAGCGCCCGGAACGGCAGCGTGACGACGGTGGCGATGGCGCCGGCGATCTGGCGCAGAACGTCCGCGATGGCACGGAACATAAGAATTCCCCTTTCGTCTCCCGGCGCGGCCGGGGTGGCGGCCAGGAGACGAACGGGTACCTCACCGCGGCGATGCCATGCAGGAACCGTCCTCAGCGCTTGGCGACCAGATCCGCCGGGAACGCCCCCGCCTGCAGCGCCGCCCCTAGGAACACGGTGCCGAGCTCGGTGAGGCGCTCGACGCCCGCCGCGCCCAGGTGCTCGTAGGGCGCCCGGTCCAGGCGGTCCGTCTCCGCCTCGACGTCCCGGCGCAGCGCCACACCGGCCTCGGTCAACTCACCGTCGCCGTCGAGCAGTCCGCGCCCGCGCAGCCGCTCCACGGCGGCGTCCCACTCCTGCCGGTTCCAGCCGCGGGTGGAGAGCACCCACTTCGGGGCGATTCCCTTGCCGGTGGCGGTGTGGGTCACCATCGCTTCGAGCCCGTCGAGTTCGGCGCCGAGCAGCACGGTGAGGTGCCCGTCGCCGCGGTGCTCGCGCAGCAGCGTCGCCGCGTACCAGTACGCGAGGTGCGGCTCCTCGGGGACCGGCAGATCGGCGTGCGCCGAGTACAGGGGACGCGCGGTGCGCGAACAGGCATCGGTGGCGCGCAGCGCGAGCCCGGCGGCTTCCGCCATCTCCGGCGAGGCGACGGCTTCCTCGCCGAGGAGCCTGCGCAGCGTCGCGTCGACGGCGCGCATGCGGGCCCCGAGCACCTCCCTGGGCGCGGCGGTGCTCCACACCGAGGGCACGTGCTCCGCGACGAGCTCGTGCTTGTAGTTGTAGAAGGCGGCGGTCACGGTCCCCGCGCTCACGGCTCCGAGCGCCGCCGCGCGTACCGCGAAGTTCACGGCGTTCGGGTGCGTGATGCCGAGCCCGGCCATCTCCCGCGTCACGTCCGGCGAGAAGTAGTGCGTCGAATGGAGTGAGTTGAGCACGTTGTGGCAGCGGCGCCCGGCGCGCGGGTGCGGCGCGGCGGCCGAGGGCGAGGTCGTCGAAGAGGTCATGGGAGCACGGTACCTACTGGTCGGTATGGTGCTGCGGGCCGGTCAGCGCCCATGGCAGTAAAGGTGGGGTGCTTGTCATTGCGGCCATCGCGCAGGGGGTCAAGAATCGGGGCATGGAGCAGCGAACCGTCCTGGTCGTCCTCTTCGAAGGAGTCCAGAGCCTCGACGTCACCGGCCCCGTGGAGGTCTTCACGGGCGCCGGACACTGCGTCGGTGACGCCGACGGCGGATACCTCATCCGCACCGCCTCCCTCGACGGCGCTCCCGTACGGACGTCCAGTGGACTCACCCTGGTCCCCGACTCCGCCCTGGCCGACGCCCCCGACCCGCATACGCTGCTCGTCCCGGGCGGCGCGGGCACCCGGCCCGCCGACCCCGGGCTGATCGACTGGCTGCGTGCCCACGGCCCCCGTGCCCGGCGCCTGGTATCGGTCTGCACCGGCGCCCTCCGCCTCGCCGAGGCGGGCCTCCTGGAGGGCCGCCGGGCGACGACGCACTGGGCGTACTGCGCCAAGCTCGCCAAGGAGCACCCGGGTATCGAGGTCGACCCGGACCCGATCTACGTACGCGACGGCCATGTCGCGACGTCCGCCGGGGTCACCGCCGGCATCGACCTCGCCCTGGCGCTCGTGGAGGAGGACCTGGGCCGCGCGGTGGCGCTGACCGTCGCCCGCTATCTGGTCGTGTTTCTGCGGCGCCCGGGAAACCAGGCGCAGTTCAGCGTCCAGCTCTCCGCACAGACCGCGCGGCGCGAGCCGCTGCGCGAGGTCCAGCAGTGGATCACCGAGCACCCGGCGGACGACCTGTCGGTCGACGCGCTCGCCGCGCGCGCCCGCCTCTCGCCCCGCCACTTCGCCCGCGCCTTCCAGGCCGAGACCGGTCTGACACCGGGCAAGTACGTCGAGCGTGTCCGCGTCGAACACGCGCGCAGGCTCCTTGAGGACACCTCCGACGGGGTGGAGGAGGTGTCACGCGCGTGCGGCTACGGCACGCCGGAGGCCATGCGCCGCGCCTTCGTCAAGACGCTCGGCGCGGCGCCCGCGGAGTACCGCCGCCGCTTCCACCCCGCCCCGGCACTCTCCGCCCCGACCTCCATCGCACAGACCCCCGCCACACCGACCGGCGCGACCACCATTCACCACCACCGATAGGGACACCATGCAGATAGCCATCGCCCTGTACGAGCGCTTCACCGCCCTGGACGCGATCGGGCCGTACCAGACGCTGAAGGACCTCCCCGGCGCCGAGACCCTCTTCGTGGCCGAACAGGTGGGCCCGGTGCGCGACGACAGCGGCACCCTCGCGCTCGTCGCCGACAAGACCTTCGACGAGGTCCGGCGCCCCGACATCGTGGTCGTCCCCGGCGGCCCCGGACAGAGCGACCAGATGGAGAACGAGGCGCTCCTCGGCTGGCTCCGCGCCGTCGACGCCACCACCACCTGGACGACCTCGGTGTGCACCGGCTCGCTGGCCCTCGCCGCCGCCGGGCTCCTCACCGGCCGCCGCGCCACCTCGCACTGGCTCGCCCTGCCCGAACTCGACCGGCTCGGTGTCAAGTCGACGGGGGAGCGCGTCGTCTTCGACGGCAAGTACGTCACCGGAGCCGGTGTCTCCGCGGGCATCGACATGGGGCTCACCCTGGCCGGCAGGATCGCGGGCGACGAGCACGCGCAGACCGTACAGCTCCTGACCGAGTACGACCCGCAGCCGCCCTACGACGCAGGGTCCCCGGAGAAGGCACCCGCGCACATCGTGGCGGGGTTCCGCGACAAGAGCCGCTTCGATCAGTAGCGGCCGCGGCGGGTTTCATCCGGCGGGGCGCTCCACGTGAAGCGCGGCTGCCTGCGTTCCAGGAAGGCGGCGACACCCTCGGCGGTGTCGCCGCTGCCGCGCGCCTGCTCCGCCCAGTACGCGTCCCGATCGGTGCGCCCCGCGGTGAACTCCTTGGCCGCCGCCTGCGTCAGCTGCGAGCGCGACGCGAGGACGCGGGCGAACTCCGCGACCCGCTTGCCGAGGTCGCCCGCGGGCAGCACCTCGTCCACCAGACCGGTGCGCAGCGCCCGCTCCGCGCCGATCAACTCGCCCGAGAAGAGCAGGTACTTGGCGGTGGCGGGCCCCACCAGCGAGACCAGGCGCCGGGTGGACGACGCCGAGTAGACGATGCCGAGCTTCGCGGGCGTGATCCCGAACGAGGCGTCCTCGTCCGCGAACCGCAGATCGCACGCCCCCGCCAGCTGACAGCCGCCGCCCACGCAGTAACCCCGCACCGCGGCGAGCGTCGGCTTGGGAAAGGCCGCGAGCGCGTCCTCCGCCCGCACCGCCAGATCCTGCGCGGCCCCGGCCGACTCCCGCAGCGAGGAGATGTCAGCGCCCGCGCAGAAGGTGGAGCCCTCACCGGTGAGCACGACGGCGCGCACGGCCGGGTCGGCGGCGAGCCCCGCGAACAGCGGCGGCACCTGGCGCCACATGCCGGCGGTCATGGCGTTGCGCTTGGCCGGGTGATCGATGACGACGGTGGCGACGCCGTCCGTGACGGTGTGCCTCAGCTGCGGCTCCATGCGCCGGATGCTATCCGTACCCCTCGAACGTACGATCAAGAAGGGGGCCGCCGAGCGATACGGAGACGCTGATGGCCCGACGCAAGGACGCCAAGCCCCCCACGCGACCGAGCGCGACCGACGGGGCCCATGGCGCCCGCCTCAGCCGCGGCTTCGGCTGGCTGGCGCTGCTGGGCGCGATCCTGGCGGTCGCCGGGATCGTCGGCCTCGTCTACACCGGCGTCGCCACGCTGACCTCCATGCTGCTGTTCGGCTGGCTGCTGCTGATCGGCGGCATTGTCGGCCTGCTGCACGCCGTCCAGTCGCGGGGCAGCAGCTTCTTCTGGCTGGGCGTGGTGGTCGCGGCCCTGAACCTCGCGGCGGGCGTCGTGATCATCCGCAGGCCCGACGTGGCGGCGGAGGCGCTGACCATGTTCGCGGCGCTCCTCTTCCTGACCGGCGGGGTGTTCCGCCTGGTCGGCAGCCTGGTGGTGCGCGGCCCGCAGTTCGCCCTGACGCTGCTGCAGGGCGCCTTCGGCCTGCTGATCGGCGTCCTGGTCCTCGCCGAGTGGCCCAGCAGCAGCCAGTACGTCATCGGCACCTTCTTCTCCCTGGCGCTGCTCTTCGACGGCCTCGGCCTGATCGCCACGGGCGTCGGCGGCCGTCGCATCGTCAGCCTCGTACAACCTGAAGAAACCGTGAAGCGGGAACAAGGAGGGCAGGACCAGTCGTACGGCTGACTCCGTCATGCCCTTGCGATCAATTCACGTCGATAACCGCTGACTTCTGGTCAGTAGCGCGGTCCGGACCAGTACGTTCCCAACACTCGTTGTGTGGTGACAATCGAGCGCGAGGGCGGCGACCGGACGATGGCGGACGACGGGAGGGGCTGCGGCCCACTCCCCAGGGGTGATGGAGGGGTGCCCTACGAAGGGGTGTGGCGCTTCACCGCCCCCGCCGTGGACGCCTCCGTCCCCCAGGCACGGCACGCGGTACGCGATCTGCTGGCCCGGCAGGGTGTACCGGCGTCGGACGACCTCATCCAGGGCCTGCTGCTCATCGTCTCCGAGCTGGTCACCAACGCGGTGCGCCACGCTGCCCTGCTCTCGCCGATGCTCGCGGTGGAGGTCGCGGTCGGCGCCGAGTGGGTGCGGGTCTCCGTCGAGGACAACCATCCGTACCGCCCGACGGCGCTGGTGGCCGACCACGGGCAGACGGGCGGCCGCGGGCTGCTCCTGGTCCGCGAGATCACGCTGGAGGCGGGCGGCACCTGCGACGTCGAGCACACCACGAGCGGAGGCAAGGTCATCTGGGCCGCCCTGCCCCTGAAACCCGACGGAGGCTAGGCGGTGCCGGGCCGCCGGGGCCGGTCCGGCCCCGGCGCCCTGGTCGCTACCAGCCCGCGGAGGGCCCGGTCAGCTCCCTGATCGCGGGCCGCGCCGCGTCCAGCACGGTCATGAACCACGCGGAGAACGGCCCCTTCTCGTGCCGCGCCGCCAGCTCCTCGGCCGTCACGAACGCCGTCTCGCCCACCTCGGAGGGGTCCGGGCGCAGCGGCGACTGGACCATGCCCACGAAGAGATGGTTGAACTCCTGCTCCACCAGGCCCGAGTCCGGGTCCGGGTGGTTGTAGCGCACGGTGCCCGCCTCGGCGAGCAGCGAGGGCGAGACGCCCAGCTCCTCGTACGTGCGCCGGGCGGCCGCGGCGAACGGCGCCTCGTCCGGGTAGGGGTGGCCGCAGCAGGTGTTCGACCAGACGCCGGGGGAGTGGTACTTGCCGAGCGCGCGCTGCTGGAGCAGCAGCCGCCCCTGCTCGTCGAAGAGGAAAACGGAGAACGCCCGGTGCAGCTGCCCGGGCGCCTGATGCGCGGAGAGTTTCTCCGCTGTGCCGATCGTCCTGCCGTCCTCGTCGACGAGTTCCAGCAAGATCGCTTCTCCGGTGCCGTTCGACGAACTGTTCGCCGCGGTGGCAGGTGTGATCGGCATACCCATCCTTCGCTTCGGTCTTCGAGCCTCAAGTCTGCCGTACGTTCCGGACACTCCAGGCACTCCGGGACCCGCATGTCCCGGCGCGCGGAAGGCACGCCGGGACACGCGAAGGACGCCATCAGCGAAAGCGTCCGGAGGGCCTCAGACCCCGAAAGCGGCCGGATACTTGATCGTGCCCTGCGGCAGCGGCGCGGAATCGTCCGTCTCGTTCAGGACCAGCGCCATCATGGCCTCGTCCGGAACGTCGAACCCTGGCCGGATCCCGTATCCGGAAGCGGGCCGGAAACCGAACCTCGGGTAGTACGCCGGATGCCCGAGCACGAGGACGAGCCGCTCCCCACGCGCGCGTGTCGCATCCAGCACCGCGCGGACGACGGCCGAACCGGCCCCCGTCCGCTGGTGGCGCGGCGGCACGGCGACGGGTGCGAGAGCCAGCGCGGGCGCCCCGTCCACCCGGCAGCGGGTGATCAGCGCGTGCGCCGCGACCGAGCCGTCCGGCGCCTCGGCGACGTACGACAGACCGGGAAGCCAGGCCTCCGGGTCCGCGCGCAGGGCGTCGACCAGATCGGCCTCCGCCCGGGTCTCGAAGGCGGCGGCGTGCACGGCGTGCACGGCGGCGATGTCCGCGGCGCTCTCCGGCCGCGTCGGCCAGGAGTCCGCGGGCCGCAGGACGTAGCCCGTGTAACCGAACTCCGCCCCGTGCTCGCGCCGCATCGCGAGCTCCGCGCGGGTGGCGGCGAGCGCTTCCGCCATCCCGGGCGAGCCCGGGTCCGCCGCGTCCGCTCGCGCGGCCAGCGGCCCGTAGTACTCGTCCCAGTCGGACTCGGGCTGCGGGTGCACGCCCAGCACGGAGTACCCGGCGCCGGTGGCGGCCCGGACGTTCTCCTCGCTCGTACGCAGCGTGTAGTGCTGCTCCCAGAAGGCGCGCGCCGCGGTGGACGGCTCGGCGGTCGTCCACTCGCACTCGGTGACGACGAGAGCCCCGCCGGGTGCCAGCAGTCGGCGCCAGGCGCGCAGGGCGGTGTCGAAGCCGATGCTGTAGGCGGAACTCTCGGCCCAGACGAGGTCGAACGATCCGTCAGGGTAGGGGAGTTCGGCCATGTCGGCCTCTACGGTGGTGATCGATCCGGTGAGCCCGCGCTCCTTCGCGGACGCGCGCAGCTCCTTCAGGAACGGCGCGTGCAGATCGACGGCGGTCACCTCGGCGCCGGCCTCGGCGGCGAGCAGGAGCGCAGCCCGGCCGGGCCCGCAGCCCAGGTCGAGCACGCGCGGCCGCTCGGGCAGCGCGCCCGTGAGGGAGAGCAGCCGGCGGGTGGTGTCGTCGGAGCCCGGACCCTGCCGCGGAAGGCCGTGGTGCAGGGCGAAGAAGGCGTCGGTGACGGAAGTGTTGTCGGTCAACGTGGGAAACCCTTGAGTGAGGGGCCCGCGGACGTACGAGAAAACGTCAGGCGCGAGCCCGGGAAGTGGGGATGCACGTGTCGCCGCGCAGAGCAGCGTCGGCCGCGACAGTCATCAACCCACCTCCTACGGAACTCAAGAACTCAGGCCAATGTAGCACTGTCAGTGATCTAGCACTGTCAGTGATCCAGCGCCGTCAGTGATCCAGCGCCGTCAGTGACAGAGCTTCGCCTCGTGCTCCGCGTGGCCGCTCGGTTCCAGCTGGAACGTGCAGTGCTCCACGTCGAAGTGGTCGCCCAGGCAGCCCTGGAGCTCGTGCAGCATCTTCTCGTGGCCGATCGAGTCGAGGGCGTCGGAGCCGACGACGACGTGCGCGGAGAGCACGGGCATGCCCGAGGTGATCGTCCAGGCGTGCAGGTCATGGACCTCCTCGACGCCCGGCAGGCCGAGTATGTGGGCCCGCACCTCCGCCATGTCGACGCCCTTGGGCGCCGACTCCAGCAGGACGTTCAGGGTCTCCTTCAGGAGCTTGACCGTACGCGGGACGATCATGAGGCCGATGACGAGCGAGGCGATCGGGTCCGCCGCCTGCCAGCCGGTGAGCATGATCACGGTCGCCGAGGCGATGACCGTGACGGAGCCGAGCGTGTCCGCCACGACCTCCAGGAACGCGCCGCGCACATTGAGGCTGTCCTTCTGGCCGCGCATCAGCAGCGACAGCGAGATCATGTTCGCGACCAGGCCGAAGGCGCCGAAGAAGACGGCGAGACCGCCCTGGGTCTCGGCGGGCGTGATGAACCGCTCGACCGCCTCGTACAGCACATAGCCGCCCACACCGAGCAGCAGCAGACAGTTGGCGAGCGCGGCGAGTATCTCGGCGCGGGCGTAACCGAAGGTGCGGCTCTCGGTGGGCGGTCTGTTCGCGAAGTGGATGGCGAGCAGGGCCATGCCGAGCCCCAGCGCGTCCGTCGCCATGTGCGTCGCGTCCGCGATGAGCGCGAGCGAATCCGCCATGACGCCGCCCACGATCTGGGCGAACATCACCGTGATCGTGATGGCGAGCGCTATGCGGAGCCGCCCCTTGTAGGCGTTGGCCGCCGTCCCCGTGGCCGGTGCCCCGTGCGTGTGTCCGTGATCGTGCCCAGCCCCCATGGAGCCCGCCTCCCGCGTCGGTCATCGGTCTGCTGTTCGGTGGTCGCGGACCACAGTGAACTACGGGTGGGGGGTATCTGGCAACGCGGCACTGAACACCGTTGTCATCTCCCTGACCTGCGAAAATGGCAACGATTGCCGTCAAGGGGGAGGCGCCTCAAGGGGCGCAGGTCAGCGCCCCGCGACGATCACCCGCAGGCGCGGTTTGGAGGGGCGGCCTTCCATCCACCATGATGATCGCGAAGGCCGAGGCCCTCGCAGGCCGCCCTGAGAGCCTGTGTCATAACCCCGGCCGGGCGGTCACCGTCTGATCCGGCCGGGGTTATGACACAGGCTCTATCGGGGCGTGAACGGGTGGTGAACGCCCGCTTCTCATCATCCGATAGCCTCTGCCGACGTGCCGCCCGGCCGCCATGGCCAGGGGCGCCCCCTCTTACGCACGTGCCCGGCGCGAGCCGCGCCGGGAATCAAGGAGTGAGTTCGTCTGTCGACCGCCATCCTCACCGGTCAGCCGGTCCCCGGGTCGCCACTCGAAGGCGATCTGCGGTCCCTCGGCTTCGACGTGCGGGTCGCCTCCGACGCGGCGGACGCCGAGACGCTGCTCGCCGCCGTACCGGGCGACCAGCGGGTCGCCGTCGTCGACGCGCGCTTCGTCGGGCACGTCCACGCGCTGCGCCTGGGCCTCACCGACCCCCGCTTCGCCGCCTCGGCGGTGCCCGGAGCCGTCACCGCCAAGCCGGAGGCCCGCGGAGTCCTGACGCGCGCGCTGCGGACCGGCGCCGCGACCACCGGCGGCGCACCGGCCCCCGCCGCGCTCCCTGACTCCATCGCCGCCGCGATGGAGTCCGACGCCACGGACGTGCACCGCCCCGAGCTCGGCACCCTCGTCGCCACCGTCCCCACCGACCCCCAGACGCGCAACGAAGCGCGGCAGGCCGTCGCCGCCGTCGACGACGAGGCCGTACGCCTGCGCACCGCGGTCAAGTCGCGGGACGGCTTCTTCACGACGTACTGCGTCTCCCCGTACTCGCGCTACATCGCCCGCTGGTGCGCCCGCCGGGGCCTGACCCCGAACCAGGTCACCACCGCCTCCCTGCTCACCGCGCTGATCGCGGCGGGCTGCGCGGCCACCGGCACCCGCGGCGGCTTCGTCGCGGCGGGCCTGCTGCTGATCTTCTCCTTCGTCCTTGACTGCACGGACGGGCAGCTCGCCCGCTACTCCCTGCGGTACTCGACGCTCGGCGCCTGGCTGGACGCGACGTTCGACCGCGCCAAGGAGTACGCCTACTACGCGGGCCTCGCCCTCGGCGCGGCCCGCGGCGGTGACGACGTATGGGCGCTGGCGCTCGGCGCGATGGTCCTCCAGACCTGCCGGCATGTCGTGGACTTCTCCTTCAATGAGGCAAACGCCGACAGCATCGCCGCGGCCGCCGACACCAGCCCCACGGCCGCCCTCTCGGACAAGCTCGACAGCGTCGGATGGACGGTCTGGGCGCGCCGGATGATCGTGCTGCCCATCGGCGAGCGCTGGGCGATGATCGCCGTGCTCACCGCGGTCACCACCCCGCGCGTCACCCTCGTCGTCCTGCTCGTCGGCTGCGCCCTCGCCGCCTGCTACACGACCGCGGGCCGCGTCCTGCGCTCGCTGACCCGCAAGGCCACCCGCACCGACCGCGCCGCGGGGGCGCTTGCCGACCTCGCCGACAACGGCCCGCTCGCCTCGGCGTTCGCCGCGCTCAGGCCGCGGGTGACCTGGCTGCGGCCCGCCCCGGTGCTCGCCTTCGTCGGCGGCGCCGTGCTCGTCGGCGCGGCGCTGAGCAACCCCTATGGCAGCCCCGTGGTCGTGGCCGCCGCCGCGCTGTACATCGCCCTGTCGGGGCTCGCCCTGGTCATGCCCCTCAAAGGCCCCCTCGACTGGCTGGTCCCGCCGTTCTTCCGTGCCGCCGAGTACGGCACGGTCCTGGTACTGGCGGCCAAAGCCGATGTGAACGGGGCGCTTCCGGCGGCTTTCGGGCTGTTGGCCGCGGTCGCCTACCATCACTACGACACGGTGTACCGCATCAAGGGCGGCACCGGCGCGCCGCCGTCCTGGCTGGTGCGCGCGATCGGCGGCCAAGAGGGCAGGACCCTCCTGGTCGCACTGGCCGCAGCCCTGCTGCCCACCACAGATTTCACCGTCGCGCTCACGGCACTCGCCGTGGCCGTGGCACTCGTGGTGCTCGTCGAGAGCATCCGCTTCTGGGTCGCCGCCGAGAAAAAGGGCGCACCCGCCGTACACGATGAAGGAGAACCCGCATGATCGGCCTCGTGCTGGCGGCCGGCGCCGGACGGCGTCTTCGCCCTTACACGGACACCCTGCCCAAGGCCCTGGTGCCCGTCGACGGCGACACGACCATCCTCGACCTGACGCTCGGCAACTTCGCCGAGATCGGTCTGACCGAGGTCGCGATCATCGTCGGCTACAAGAAGGAGGCCGTCTACGAGCGCAAGGCAGCCCTGGAGGCGAAGTACGGCCTCAAGCTGACGCTGATCGACAACGACAAGGCCGAGGAGTGGAACAACGCCTACTCCCTGTGGTGCGGCCGTGACGCGATCAAGCACGACGTGATCCTCGCCAACGGCGACACCGTGCACCCGGTCTCCGTCGAGAAGACGCTGCTCGCCGCCCGCGGCGACGGCAAGAAGATCATCCTCGCCCTCGACACGGTGAAGCAGCTCGCCGACGAGGAGATGAAGGTCATCGTCGACGGCGAGAAGGGCGTTCAGCGGATCACCAAGCTGATGGACCCGGCCGAGGCCACCGGCGAGTACATCGGCGTCACCCTCATCGAGGGCTCCGCCGCCGACGAGCTCGCCGACGCCCTGAAGACCACCTTCGAGCGCGACCCCGACCTCTACTACGAAGACGGCTACCAGGAGCTCGTCAACCGCGGCTTCCAGGTGGACGTGGCCCCGATCGGCGACGTCACGTGGGTCGAGATCGACAACCACGACGACCTCGCCAAGGGCCGGGAGATCGCGTGCCAGTACTGACGAGGCTCATCCCCTCGCCGGTCGTCGTCGACATCCGGCCGGGGGCTCTCAACGACCTGGCCGGTGTCCTCGCCGACCAGCGGATCTGCTCGTCGACCGGCAAGCTCGCCATCGCCATCAGCGGTGGCTCCGGTGCGGTTCTGCGGGACCGCCTCCTGCCGTCGCTGCCCGGCGCCGAGTGGTTCGAGGTGGGCGGCGGCACCCTCGATGACGCCATCAAGCTCGCCGACGCCATGAAGAAGGGCCGCTACGACGCGGTCGTCGGCCTCGGCGGCGGCAAGATCATCGACTGCGCCAAGTTCGCCGCGGCACGCGTGGGGCTGCCGCTGGTCGCCGTCGCGACGAACCTGTCGCACGACGGCCTCTGCTCGCCCGTCGCAACCCTCGACAACGACGCGGGCCGCGGCTCGTACGGCGTGCCCAACCCCATCGCGGTCGTCATCGACCTCGATGTGATCCGTGAGGCGCCCGTCCGCTTCGTCCGCTCCGGCATCGGCGACGCCCTCTCCAACATCTCGGCGATCCGGGACTGGGAGCTCGCCGCCCGCGAGCGCGGCGAGGACATCGACGGCCTCGCGGCCGCCATGGCCCGCCAGGCCGGCGAGGCCGTGCTCCGCCACCCCGGCGGCGTCGGCGACGACGCCTTCCTCCAGGTCCTGGCCGAGGGTCTGGTCCTCACCGGCATCGCGATGTCCGTGTCGGGCGACTCCCGCCCGGCGTCCGGCGCCTGCCACGAGATCAACCACGCCTTCGACCTCCTCTACCCCAAGCGCGCCGCGAGCCACGGCGAGCAGTGCGGCCTCGGCGCGGCCTTCGCGATGCACCTGCGCGGTGCCCGCGAGGAGTCGGCGTACATGGCCTCGGTGCTGCGTCGCCACGGCCTGCCCGTGCTGCCGGAGGAGATCGGCTTCACCGTGGAGGAGTTCGTGAAGGTCGTGGAGTTCGCTCCGCAGACCCGCCCGGGCCGCTACACGATCCTCGAACACCTCGACCTGTCCAACGACCAGATCAGGGACGCATACGCCGACTATGCAAAAGCCATCGGTAGCTGAGCTCCGCCCGGTTGTTCACCCGCCGGGGGTGAAGGACCGGCGCAGCGGCGAACACTGGGCCGGCCGGCTCTACATGCGCGAGGTCTCCCTGCGCATCGACCGGCACCTGGTGAACACGCGGGTCACGCCCAACCAGCTGACCTACGTGATGACCGTCGCCGGCGCCCTCGCCGCCCCGGCCCTGCTGGTGCCGGGGATCACGGGCGCCGTGCTCGGCGTGCTCGCGGTCCAGCTCTACCTGCTGCTCGACTGCGTCGACGGCGAGATCGCCCGCTGGAAGAAGCAGTACTCGATGGCCGGCGTCTACCTGGACCGGGTCGCCGCCTACCTGTGCGACGCCGCGGTCCTGGTCGGCTTCGGTCTGCGCGCCGCCGACCTGTGGGGCTCCGGGCGCATCGACTGGCTGTGGGCCTTCCTCGGCACCCTGGCCGCCCTCGGCGCCATCCTGATCAAGGCCGAGACCGACCTCGTCGGCGTCGCCCGCCACCAGACGGGCAAGGAGCCGGTCAAGGAGTCGGCGTCCGAGCCGCGCTCCTCCGGCATGGCGCTGGCCCGCAGGGCCGCCGCCGCGCTGAAGTTCCACCGGCTGGTCCTCGGCGTCGAGGCGTCCCTGCTGATCCTGGTCCTCGCGATCGTGGACCAGGCCCGCGGCGACCTGTTCTTCTCGCGCGTCGGTGTCGCGGTCCTCGCGGGCATCGCGATGCTCCAGACCCTGCTCCACCTCGTGTCCATCCTCGTATCGAGCAGGTTGAAGTGAACACCCCGGCAGAGAAGCTGAAGGTCGGCGCCGTCATCATCACGATGGGCAACCGGCCGCAGGAACTGCGCGCCCTCCTCGACTCGGTCGCCAAGCAGGACGGCGACCCGGTCGAGGTGGTCGTGGTCGGCAACGGCGCGCCCGTGCCCGAGGTCCCCGAAGGCGTACGCACCGTCGAACTGCCCGAGAACCTCGGCATCCCCGGCGGCCGCAACGTCGGCATCGAGGCCTTCGGCCCCGGCGGCACCGACGTCGACATCCTGCTCTTCCTGGACGACGACGGCCTGCTGGCCCACACGGACACGGCGCGGCTCTGCCGCGAGGCCTTCGCCGCCGACCCGGAGCTCGGCATCATCAGCTTCCGCATCGCGGACCCGGAGACGGGGGAGACCCAGCGTCGCCACGTGCCGCGTCTGCGGGCCTCCGACCCGATGCGCTCCTCGCGCGTGACGACGTTCCTCGGCGGCGCCAACGCCGTCCGTACGAAGGTCATCGAAGAGGCGGGCCCGCTTCCCGGCGAGTTCTTCTACGCCCATGAGGAGACGGACCTCGCCTGGCGCGCGCTCGACGCGGGCTGGATGATCGACTACCGGTCCGACATGGTGCTCCTGCACCCGACGACCGCCCCCTCCCGGCACGCGGTCTACCACCGCATGGTGGCCCGCAACCGCGTCTGGCTGGCCCGGCGCAACCTCCCCGCGCCGCTCGTCCCGGTCTACCTCGGCGTCTGGATGCTCCTCACCCTCGCCCGGCGCCCCTCGGGCCCGGCTCTGAAGGCCTGGTTCGGCGGCTTCAAGGAGGGCTGGACCACGCCCTGCGGGCCGCGCAAACCCATGAAGTGGCGTACGGTGTGGCGGCTGACGCGACTGGGCCGACCTCCTGTCATCTGACAAGCTCGGGTCTGAGAGCATCTGGGCCATACCCCGGTCCCTGGCCCACGCCTACGCCCGACCGGCTGCGCATCTGAAGACGAAAGTTTCCACTCGTGAGTGAGACAACGCATGACGGCGGAGTCGCGGTGACAGCATCCCCGTCGACACCGCCGCCCGATGACGGGCTCTCCCGGGCCGATCTCGCCGCCAAGTACGGTCTGACCGTCAGTGGCGCACGGCCCGGACTTTTCGAGTACGTCCGCCAGCTCTGGGGACGGCGCCACTTCATCCTCGCCTTCTCCCAGGCGAAGCTGACCGCCCAGTACAGCCAGGCCAAGCTGGGCCAGCTGTGGCAGGTGGCGACGCCGCTCCTGAACGCGCTCGTCTACTTCCTGATCTTCGGTCTGATCCTGAAGGCGGACCGCGGCTTCGAGCGTGAGGTCTACATCCCCTTCCTGGTCACGGGCGTATTCGTCTTCACCTTCACGCAGTCCTCGGTGATGGCGGGCGTCCGGTCGATCTCCGGCAACCTGGGCCTGGTCCGCGCGCTGCACTTCCCGCGGGCCTCGCTGCCGATCTCGTTCTCGCTGCAGCAGCTCCAGCAGCTGCTGTTCTCGATGATCGTGCTGTTCATCATCACGATCGGCTTCGGCAGTTATCCCAGGCTGTCGTGGCTGCTGATCTTCCCGGTCCTGGCCCTGCAGTTCCTGTTCAACACGGGCCTCGCGATGATCATGGCGAGGCTGGGCAGCAAGACCCCCGACCTCGCGCAGCTGATGCCGTTCGTGATCCGTACGTGGATGTACGCGTCCGGCGTGATGTTCTCCATCCCGGTCATGCTCAAGGGCAGGCCGGAGTGGATCGCGGACATCTTGCAGTGGAACCCCGCAGCCATCTACATGGACCTGATGCGCTTCGCGCTGATCGACGGGTACGGCAGCGACTACCTCCCGAACCACGTCTGGGCGGTCGCGGCCGGCTGGGCCGTCCTGCTCGCCGTCGGCGGCTTCGTGTATTTCTGGAAGGCTGAGGAGCGGTACGGCCGTGGCTGACGACAAGATCGACCAGAATATCGGCAAGGGCCACATCCCGACCGTCATCGCCGACGAGCTGCACATCGTCTACCGCGTGAACGGCGCGAAGACGGGCAAGGGCAGCGCCACCTCCGCGCTGAGCCGCATCCTCAGGCGCGGCGGCGAGGAGCGCGGAGTGCGCAAGGTGCACGCCGTGCGCGGTGTGAGCTTCACCGCCTACCGCGGCGAGGCCATCGGCCTGATCGGTTCGAACGGCTCGGGCAAGTCCACCCTGCTCCGCGCCATCGCGGGCCTGCTCCCGGCAGAGCAGGGCAAGGTCTACACCGACGGCCAGCCCTCGCTGCTCGGCGTCAACGCGGCCCTGATGAACGACCTGACGGGCGAGCGCAACGTCATCCTCGGCGGGCTCGCGATGGGCATGTCCCGCGAGCAGATCAAGGAGCGCTACGAGGAGATCGTCGACTTCTCCGGCATCAACGAGAAGGGCGACTTCATCACGCTGCCGATGCGCACCTACTCCTCCGGCATGGCGGCCCGCCTGCGGTTCTCCATCGCGGCCGCCAAGGACCACGACGTCCTGATGATCGACGAGGCCCTGGCCACCGGCGACCGCAAGTTCCAGAAGCGCTCCGAGGCCCGCATCCGCGAGCTCCGCAAGGAGGCCGGCACGGTCTTCCTGGTCAGCCACAACAACAAGTCCATCCGCGACACCTGCGACCGCGTGCTCTGGCTGGAGCGCGGCGAGCTGCGCATGGACGGGCCGACCGACGAGGTCATCAAGGAGTACGAGAAATTCACGGGCAAGTAGCCCGATTGCGCCAACGCGGACGCACTCGTTCGGCGGCAGGGCCCCGCAGGGATCATCCCGGCGGGGCCCTGCCGCGTCCCCGGACCCGCCCCGCCCCACCCGTTTCTCAACTCACCCGTGTACAGGGAAGGTTGACGCCAATCGGTGTGTTGTTGTGATGTGCCGAACACCCCGACGATGCGGGATGGGTTGTACAACGTAAGCTGTACCGGTGCTGATTCGCGGCAAGTGGGGCGATATCGCGCGGCGTCCCGGCCGGGGCACGGCCCGCCTCGGGGAGGGCCGGGCGGCGTGTCCGAAATAGGATGTATTGGGTCGGCAGTGTAGAACGGGAGATGTGACGGCAATGGCTACGGACGATCTCCAGCTCCGCGATGCATCCGCCGTCCTCGACAAGGCCGCGGCGGAGAACTTCCCCGTGGCCCCTTTCTTCCTGCCCAGGGCCTGGCGCGAGGACCTCATGGCCGTGTACGGCGTCGTCCGGCTCATCGACGACATCGGCGACAGTGACCTCGCACCCGAGGCCGGGCACGCCCACTACCTCGGCGTGGACCCGGCGGACGCCGCTGACCCGCTGCGGCTGCTCGACGCCGTCGAGGCCGACCTCGGCAGGCTCTTCGACGGCGGCGGCCCCGGGCATCCGCTGGTGCGGGCGCTGCGGCCGGCGGCCGAGCGCGGGGCCGTGACGGTCGACCCCTTCCTCGGCCTGATCGCGGCCAACCGCCAGGACCAGCACGTCTCGCGCTATGAGACGTACGACGACCTCGTGGCGTACTGCGCGCTCTCGGCCAACCCCATCGGCCGCCTCGTCCTTGCCATCACCGGCACCGCGACGCCCGAACGCCTGCGCCTGTCGGACGCCGTCTGCACCGGCCTGCAGATCGTCGAGCACATCCAGGACGTCGCCGAGGACCTGCGGCGCGACCGTATCTACCTGCCCATCGAGGACATGTTGCGCTTCCACGTCAGCGAGGCCGACCTCGCCGCACCCACAGCAGGCGCATCGGTGCGCGCACTGGTCGCATACGAGGCGGAACGCGCCCGCGGCCTCCTGAATGAAGGCACCCCCTTGGTGGGTAGCGTCCACGGCAGGCTGAAGCTGCTGCTGGCGGGCTTCGTGGCCGGGGGGAAGGCGGCGGTCCAGGCGATCGTCGCCGCCGGATACGACGTACTTCCCGGTCCGCCCAAGCCCACCAAGCCCCGCCTGCTGCGCGAGGCGGCGGCGGTTCTGCGAGGAGAGGGGTGAGCCGGACCGTGGAGTCAGATCCGTACGTGTCCGCGCCGGTGCTCGCCGCGTACAGCTACTGCGAGACCGTCACCGGGCAGCAGGCACGGAACTTCGCCTACGGCATCAGGCTGCTGCCGGCGCCCAAGCGGCGCGCCATGTCCGCGCTCTACGCCCTTTCGCGGCGCGTGGACGACATCGGTGACGGCGCGCTGGCCCCCGACGTCAAGGCGGAGCGGCTCGACGACACCCGGCTGCTCCTCGCCCGGATCCGCGAGGGCGCGGTGGAGGAGGACGACACCGACCCGGTGGCCGTCGCCCTCGCGCACGCCGCGGCGCACTTCCCCATCCCGATGGGCGGCCTCGACGAACTCATCGACGGCGTCCTGATGGACGTACGCGGTGAGACGTACGAGACCTGGGAGGACCTGGCGGCCTACTGCCGCTGTGTCGCCGGGGCGATCGGGCGGCTCTCCCTCGGCGTGTTCGGTACGGAACGGGGGGCGCTCCATGCCGAGCGCGCGCCGGAGTATGCCGACACGCTCGGCCTCGCGCTCCAACTCACCAATATTCTCCGGGACGTTCGCGAGGACGCGACGGGCGGGCGGATCTATCTGCCCGCCGAGGACCTCGCCAAGTTCGGCTGCTCCGCCGGGTTCTCGGGCTCCGAGCCGCCCGCCGGATCCGACTTCGCGGGCCTCGTCCACTTCGAGGTGCGCCGCGCCCGCGCCCTGTTCGCCGAGGGCTACCGCCTGCTGCCCATGCTGGACCGCCGCAGCGGCGCCTGTGTCGCCGCCATGGCGGGCATCTACCGCCGCCTCCTCGACCGCATCGAGCGGGAACCGGAGGCCGTCCTGCGCGGCCGTGTCTCGCTGCCGGGCCACGAGAAGGCGTACGTCGCCGTGCGCGGACTGTCCGGCCTCGACGCGCGGAACGTGTCACGGCAGACCGTCAGGAGGCGCGCGTGAAGCGCATCCGCGGTGGCTCCGGGACAGCTGGGGCGGGCCCCACCAAGCGGCGGGCAACCCTCCGCTCCATGGTCGCGTCCCAGACTGCGACGGCCGAAAAGGAGGGTGCGTGAACAGTCACGACGTGCGGCCCGAAGGGCTGACCGCGGACGCCGAAGGCCGCCCTGGTGGGGCGGCCGCCGTGGTGATCGGCGGCGGACTCGCCGGCATCACCGCCGCGCTCTCGCTGGCCGACGCGGGCCTGCGCGTGACGCTGCTCGAAGGCCGCCCGCGCCTCGGCGGGCTCGCGTTCTCCTTCCGGCGCGGCGAGCTGACCGTCGACAACGGCCAGCACGTCTATCTGCGCTGCTGCACCGCCTACCGGTGGTTCCTCGACCGCGTCGAGGGAGCGCACCTCGCACCCCTGCAGGAACGTCTCGACGTGCCCGTGCTCGACGCCGACCACAACCGGCTCGGGCGGCTGCGGCGCACCGCGCTGCCCGTGCCGCTGCATCTGGCGGCGAGCCTCGCCACGTACCCGCATCTGTCGCTCGCCGAGCGCGCCAACGTGGGGCGCGCGGCGCTCGCCCTCAAGGGGCTCGACCCGTCCGATCCGGTGCTCGACGGCCAGGACTTCGGCAGCTGGCTGGCCAAGCACGGCCAGTCGGCGCGCGCCATCGAGGCCCTGTGGGACCTCGTGGGCGTCGCCACGCTCAACGCCGTCGCGGGCGACGCCTCGCTCGGGCTCGCCGCGATGGTGTTCAAGACCGGGCTGCTCTCCGACCCGGGCGCCGCCGACATCGGCTGGTCCCGGGTGCCCCTCGGTGATCTCCACGACAAGCTGGCCCGCAAGGCGCTCGACTCCGCGGGAGTCCGTACCGAACTGAGGGCACGCGTCACCTCCATCTCCCGTACGGACAACGGCGGTTGGCGCGTGGAGGTTCCCGGCGAAGCCATCGAGGCCGACACCGTGGTGCTCGCCGTACCGCAGCACGAGGCGCACGATCTGCTCCCCGACGGCGCGCTGGAGCGGCCCGACCGGCTCCTCGACATCGACAACGCGCCGATCCTCAACGTCCACGTCGTGTACGACAGGAAGGTGCTGAAACGGCCGTTCTTCGCCGCCCTCGGCACACCCGTCCAGTGGGTCTTCGACCGGACCGAGGCGTCCGGCCTCACCGAGGGGCAGTACCTCGCGCTCTCGCAGTCCGCCGCGCAGGACGAGATCGACGCGCCCGTCGCCGCGCTGCGCGAGCGCTATCTGCCCGAGCTGGAGCGGCTGCTGCCCGCCGCGCACGGCGCCGAGGTACGCGACTTCTTCGTCACCCGCGAGCGCACGGCGACCTTCGCCCCCACCCCCGGTGTCGGCAGGCTCAGGCCCGGCGCCCGCACCAAGGCCCGCGGCCTCTACCTCGCGGGCGCGTGGACCGCCACCGGCTGGCCCGCGACCATGGAGAGCGCCGTGCGCAGCGGCATCAGCGCGGCGAACGCCGCCCTCTCCGTACTCGACCGCCCCCGTGATCACCTCTTCTCGTACGAGGAGGCGGTGGCGTGAAGCTCGACCACCTGGGGTCAGCTCCCCAGCGAACCAGCACCGGAACAAGAGGAGAAACTGTGCCGACTGTGCCCTCGGCCGAAACGGCTGCCGACACGGTGGACGTGACCTCACTGCTCGAGCGCGGAAGGACGCTGGCCACCCCGGTGCTGCGGGCCGCCGTGGACCGCCTCGCGCCGCCCATGGACACCGTCGCCGCCTACCACTTCGGGTGGATCGACGCCGCGGGCAACCCGTCCGACGGCGACGGCGGCAAGGCCGTGCGTCCCGCGCTCGCCCTGCTCTCCGCCGAGGCCGCGGGCGCGGCCCCCGAGGTAGGCGTCCCCGGAGCGGTCGCCGTCGAGCTCGTGCACAACTTCTCGCTCCTCCACGACGACCTGATGGACGGCGACGAGCAGCGCCGCCACCGCGACACCGTGTGGAAGGTCCACGGCCCCGCGCAGGCCATCCTCGTCGGTGACGCCCTCTTCGCGCTCGCCAACGAGATCCTCCTGGAGATCGGCACCGTCGAGGCGGGCCGCGCCACGCGCCGCCTCACCACCGCCACGCGCGCGCTGATCGACGGCCAGGCGCAGGACATCGCCTACGAGCACCGCGAGCGGGTCACCGTCGAGGAGTGCCTGGAGATGGAGGGCAACAAGACCGGCGCCCTGCTGGCCTGCGCCGTCTCCATCGGCGCCGTCCTCGGTGGCGCCGACGACCGCACCGCCGACATCCTGGAGAAGTACGGCTACCACCTCGGCCTCGCCTTCCAGGCCGTGGACGACCTGCTCGGCATCTGGGGCGATCCGGAGGCCACCGGAAAGCAGACGTGGAGCGATCTGCGTCAGCGCAAGAAGTCCCTGCCCGTCGTCGCCGCGCTCGCCGCGGGCGGGCCCGCCTCCGAGCGCCTCGGCGACCTGCTCGCCGCCGACGCCAAGAGCAGCGACTTCGACACCTTCTCCGAGGAGGAGTTCGCCGCGCGCGCCGCCCTGATCGAAGAGGCCGGCGGGCGCGCGTGGACCGCCGAGGAGGCCCGGCGCCAGCACACCATCGCCATCGAGGCGCTGGACACCGTCCAGATGCCGGACCGGGTGCGGGCGCAGCTCGTCGCGCTCGCCGACTTCGTCGTCGTACGGAAGAGATGAGCACTGCCGCCCGGATATGCGGGCCCTGCGGGGAGTGACCCCCGGACCACCAGGCAGTCGCCGGCCGGCGCCCAGCGCGCCGGCCGACGGCGGACCCAGAGCAGAGGAACCGACTGCACGAAGGGGAAGCCATGACAGCGACGACCGACGGAAGCACCGGAGCGGTGACGCCCCGCGCGGCCTCGGCCAGCCAGCCGATCGACACGATCGCCGCGACAACCGGCGCACGGGACGCCGCCGCGCGCGCCATACAACGCTCGACAGAGTTCCTGCTCTCCCGGCAGGACGCCCAGGGCTGGTGGAAGGGCGACCTCGAAACCAATGTGACCATGGACGCCGAGGACCTCCTCCTGCGGCAGTTCCTCGGCATCAGGGACGAGCGCACCACCCGCGCCGCCGCGCTCTTCATCCGCGGCGAACAGCGCGACGACGGCACCTGGGCCACCTTCTTCGGCGGACCCGGCGAACTCTCCACCACCATCGAGGCGTACGTAGCGCTGCGCCTGGCCGGTGACCGGCCCGACGACGCGCACATGGCGAAGGCCGCCGCGTGGATCCGGGCCCGGGGCGGCATCGCCGCGAGCCGGGTCTTCACCCGCATCTGGCTCGCCCTGTTCGGCTGGTGGAGCTGGGACGACCTGCCCGAACTCCCGCCGGAACTCCTCTACTTCCCCAAGTGGGTCCCGCTCAACATCTACGACTTCGGCTGCTGGGCGCGGCAGACGATAGTGCCGCTCACCGTCGTCTCCGCCCAGCGGCCCGTGCGCCCGGCGCCCTTCGCCCTGGATGAGCTGCACACCGACGCGAGCGCCCCGAACCCGGCCAAAGCGGCGGCCGCCGCGGCGAGTTGGGACGGCGTCTTCCAGCGGCTCGACAAGGCGCTGCACGTCTACCGCAAGGTCGCACCGCGCCGGCTGCGCAAGGCCGCGATGAACAGCGCCGCCCGCTGGATCATCGAGCGCCAGGAGAACGACGGCTGCTGGGGCGGGATCCAGCCGCCCGCCGTCTACTCGATCATCGCGCTGCACCTGCTCGGCTACGACCTCGACCATCCGGTCCTGAAGGCCGGGCTCGACTCGCTCGACCGGTTCGCCGTGTGGCGCGAGGACGGCGCCCGGATGATCGAGGCTTGCCAGTCGCCCGTCTGGGACACCTGCCTCGCGACGATCGCGCTCGCCGACGCCGGACTGCCCTCCGACCACCCGCAGCTGATCAAGGCGGCGGACTGGATGCTGGGCGAGCAGATCGTGCGGCCCGGCGACTGGTCGGTGCGCAGGCCCGAACTGACGCCCGGCGGCTGGGCGTTCGAGTTCCACAACGACAACTACCCCGACATCGACGACACCGCCGAGGTCGCCCTCGCGCTGCGCCGGGTCGCGCACCCGGACAAGGAGCGCCTGGAGAACGCCATCGGGCGCGGGGTGCGCTGGAACCTCGGCATGCAGTCAAAGAACGGCGCCTGGGCCGCGTTCGACGTCGACAACACCAGCCCCTTCCCCAACCGGCTGCCGTTCTGCGACTTCGGCGAGGTCATCGACCCGCCGTCCGCCGATGTCACCGGGCACGTCGTGGAGATGCTCGCCGTCGAGGGCATGGCCCACGATCCGCGCACCCGGCGCGGCATCGAGTGGCTCCTCGCCGAACAGGAGCCGAACGGTGCCTGGTTCGGGCGCTGGGGCGTCAACTACCTGTACGGCACGGGGTCGGTGGTGCCCGCGCTGATCACGGCCGGGCTGCCCGCCTCGCACCCCGCGATCCGCCGCGCCGTGCACTGGCTGGAGTCGGTGCAGAACGACGACGGCGGCTGGGGCGAGGACCTGCGCTCCTACCGTGACCGGGGCTGGATCGGCCACGGCACATCGACCGCCTCACAGACCGCCTGGGCGCTGCTCGCCCTGCTCTCGGCGGGTGAGCGCGAGGCCAACTCCGTGGAGCGCGGCATCACCTGGCTCGCCGCGACACAGCGCGCGGACGGCTCCTGGGACGAGCCGCACTTCACCGGCACCGGCTTCCCCTGGGACTTCTCCATCAACTACCACCTCTACCGGCAGGTGTTCCCGCTCACCGCCCTCGGCAGGTACGTCAACGGCGAGCCGTTCGCGGGCGGACCCGGGCACCCCGCCAAGGGCAGCTGATGGCCGGGTCCCCGGCCCGGCGGCCGGGCCCCGCACCGCTGCTGATCGCCTGCGCGCTCGGCATCGAGCGCCTCGCCCTGCGCACCGGCGACCGCGGCGGGGCCCCGGAGGCGATGACCGTGCTGCGCACCGGCATGGGCGCCGCCAACGCCGAGCGCGCCGTCGGCGGGGCGCTCGGCACCGCGCCGCTGCGGGACGCGGCCGTCCTGGCCACCGGCTTCTGCGCGGGCCTGGCCCCCGGCATGCACCCCGGCGACCTCGTCGTCGCCGCGGAGACCAGGGACGCACGCGGCACCACCCCCTGTACGGGGACGGAACTGCTGGTCAAGGAGCTGGTGCGGGCCCTGCCCGGACGCACCGTGCACACCGGCCCGCTCACCGGCTCCGACCACGTCATCCGTGGCCCCGAGCGCCGCGGCCTGCTGGCCACCGGCGCGATCGCCGCGGACATGGAGTCCGCCGCGACGCTGCACTGCGCCGCGCGCGCCGGGCGGCGGCCCGTTGCGGCCGTCCGGGTGGTCGTGGACGCCCCACAGCACGAACTCGTCCGCATCGGCACGGTGCGCGGTGGAATATCAGCTTTCCGCGTTCTCCGTGCCGTGCTTCCCGCTTTCTTCGAATGGCACCGATCTTCTCTGCTCCCCTGGAGGTGAGCCAGATGGCCATGCCGCTGCGCCAGACCATCAAGGTCGCTACATATCTCTTTGAACAGAAGCTCCGCAAGCGTGACAAGTTCCCACTGATCGTCGAGTTGGAACCGCTCTTCGCGTGCAATCTGAAGTGCGAGGGATGCGGGAAGATCCAGCACCCGGCGGGTGTCCTCAAGCAGCGCATGCCGGTGGCCCAGGCCGTGGGCGCCGTGCTTGAGTCCGGTGCGCCGATGGTGTCCATCGCAGGCGGCGAGCCGCTGATGCACCCACAGATCGACGAGATCGTACGGCAATTGGTGCAGAGGAAGAAGTACGTCTTCCTCTGCACCAACGCCATGCTGCTGCGCAAGAAGATGGAGAAGTTCCAGCCCTCTCCGTACTTCGCGTTCGCCGTGCACATCGACGGAATGCGGGAGCGGCACGACGAGTCCGTCGCGAAGGAGGGTGTGTTCGACGAGGCGGTGGAGGCCATCAAGGAGGCCAAGAAGCGCGGATTCCGGGTCACCACCAATTCGACGTTCTTCAACACCGACACCCCGCAGACCATCATCGAGGTCCTGAATTTCCTCAATGACGAGCTGCAGGTCGACGAAATGATGCTCTCGCCCGCCTACGCCTATGAGAAGGCGCCCGACCAGGAACACTTCCTGGGTGTCGAGCAGACCCGCGAGCTTTTCAAGAAGGCCTTCGCGGGCGGCAACCGGCGGCGCTGGCGGCTGAACCATTCGCCGCTCTTCCTGGACTTCCTGGAGGGCAAGGCGGACTTCCCGTGCACCGCCTGGGCGATCCCGAACTACTCGCTCTTCGGCTGGCAGCGCCCCTGCTACCTGATGAGCGACGGTTACGTCCCCACGTACCGGCAGCTCATCGAGGAGACCGACTGGAACAAGTACGGCCGCGGCAAGGACCCGCGCTGCGCCAACTGCATGGCGCACTGCGGCTACGAGCCGACCGCCGTCCTCGCGACCATGGGCTCCCTCAAGGAGTCCCTGCGCGCCGCCCGCGAGACCGTCGCCGGAAGCCGCGGCTGACGAACGATCCAGAGAGGGGCCCGAGCATGACCATTCTCGACACCATTCGAGGGCCGCGCGACCTGAAGCCGCTGACCGGAGCGCAGCTCGGCCGACTGTCCGAGGAGATCCGGGAGTTCCTGGTGCACGCGGTCGCCAGGACGGGCGGTCACCTCGGGCCCAATCTGGGGGTGGTGGAACTCTCCATCGCCCTCCACCGCGTCTTCGAGTCGCCCGTCGACCGCATCGTGTGGGACACCGGCCACCAGAGCTACGTACACAAGCTCCTGACGGGGCGCCAGGACTTTTCCAAGTTGCGCGGCAAGGGAGGCCTGTCGGGCTATCCCTCACGCGCCGAGTCCGAGCACGACATCGTCGAGAACAGCCACGCCTCCACCGCGCTCGGCTGGGCGGACGGCCTCGCCAAGGCGCGTCAGGTACTCGGCGAGCGGGGCCATGTGGTCGCCGTCATCGGGGACGGCGCGCTCACCGGAGGCATGGCGTGGGAGGCGTTGAACAACATCGCCGCGGCGAAGGACCGGCCGCTGATCATCGTCGTCAACGACAACGAACGCTCCTACGCCCCGACCATCGGCGGCCTCGCCAACCACCTCGCGACGCTGCGCACGACCGACGGCTATGAGCGGGTCCTCGCCTGGGGCAAGGAGATACTCCAGCACACACCCGTCGTCGGACAGCCGCTCTACGAGTCCCTGCACGGCGCCAAGAAGGGGTTCAAGGACGCTTTCGCGCCGCAGGGCATGTTCGAGGACCTGGGGCTCAAGTACGTGGGGCCGATCGACGGGCACGACATTGGTGCCGTCGAGTCGGTGCTGCGGCGCGCGAAACGCTTCCACGGCCCCGTCCTGATCCACTGCCTCACCGAGAAGGGGCGCGGCTACGAACCCGCGCTCGCCGACGACGCCGACCGCTTCCACACCGTCGGCGCCATGGACCCGCTCACCTGCGAACCCCTCGCGCCCGCCGGAGGGCAGTCCTGGACCTCCGTGTTCGGGGACGAGATCGTCCGCATCGGCGCCGAGCGCGAGGACGTCGTCGCCATCACCGCCGCCATGCTGGAACCGGTCGGCCTCAAGAAGTTCGCCGAGGCCTATCCCGACCGGGTGTGGGACGTCGGCATCGCCGAGCAGCACGCGGCGGTGTCGGCCGCCGGACTCGCCACCGGCGGCCTCCACCCGGTCGTCGCCGTCTACGCCACCTTCCTCAACCGCGCCTTCGACCAGCTGCTGATGGACGTCGCGCTGCACCGCTGCGGGGTGACGTTCGTGCTCGACCGGGCCGGGGTCACCGGCGCGGACGGCGCCTCGCACAACGGCATGTGGGACCTGTCGATCCTCCAGGTCGTGCCCGGCCTGCGGATCGCCGCGCCGCGCGACGCCGACCAGCTGCGGGCGCAGCTCCGGGAGGCGGTCACGGTGGACGACGCGCCGACCCTCATCCGCTTCCCCAAGGAGTCGGTGGGGCCCGCGGTTCCCGCCGTGGACCGGATCGGCGGCATGGACGTGCTGCTCCAGGACCCGGACCCGCAGGTGCTGCTCGTCGCGGTCGGCGTGATGGCGCCGGTGTGTCTGCGGGCCGCCGAGCTGCTCCAGGCGCGCGGCCTGCGCTGCACCGTCGTCGACCCCCGCTGGGTCAAGCCGGTCGACGCCGAGCTGCCCGCGCTCGCCGCGCTCCACCGGGTCGTGGCGGTCGTCGAGGACAACAGCCGGGCCGCCGGCGTCGGCGCCGCGGTCGCGCTCGCCCTCGGGGACGCCGAAGTGGACGTACCCGTACGCCGGTTCGGCATCCCCGAGCAGTTCCTCGCGCACGCCAAGCGCGGCGAGGTCCTCGCGGACCTGGGGCTCACGCCGGTCGAGATCGCGGGACGGATCAGCGCCACCCTGGCGGTCAAGGACAGCGCGGGGGAGCAGGGCTCAGGCAAGGAGTTCGACGTATGACCCAGGAGTTCGACCTCGGCAGGCTCCTCGCCGAGCGGGGCGCCGAGCGGTACGAACTGCACGCCCGGCACCTCAACCACCAGCTGCCGCGCATGCTGCACACCATCGGCTTCGACAAGGTCTACGAGCGGGCCGAGGGCGCGTACTTCTGGGACGCGGAGGGCAACGACTACCTCGACATGCTCGCGGGCTTCGGGGTGATGGGCATCGGTCGGCACCACCCCGTCGTACGCAAGGCGCTGCACGACGTCCTGGACGCCTCGCTCGCCGACCTCACCCGCTTCGACTGCCAGCCGCTGCCCGGCCTCCTCGCCGAGCGGCTGCTCACGCACAGCCCGCATCTGGACCGGGTGTTCTTCGGCAACAGCGGCACGGAAGCCGTCGAGACCGCGCTCAAGTTCGCCCGGTACGCGACGGGCAAGCCGCGGGTGCTGTACTGCGCGCACGCCTTCCACGGGCTGACCACCGGGTCGCTGTCCGTCAACGGCGAGAGCGGCTTCCGGGACGGCTTCGCGCCCCTGCTGCCCGACACCGCCGTGCCGCTCGGCGATCTGGACGCGCTGCACGAGGAGCTGAGGAAGGGCGACGTCGCCGGGCTCATCGTCGAGCCCATCCAGGGCAAGGGCGTGCACGAGACACCGCCCGGATACCTGCGCGCCGCCCAGGAGTTGCTGCACCGGCACAAGGCACTGCTGATCGCCGACGAGGTGCAGACCGGCCTCGGCAGGACCGGTGACTTCTACGCCTACCAGCACGAGGACGGCGTCGAGCCGGACCTGGTCTGCGTCGCCAAGGCACTGTCGGGCGGCTATGTGCCCGTCGGCGCCACCCTCGGCAAGGACTGGATCTTCAAGAAGGTCTACTCGTCGATGGACCGGGTACTCGTCCACTCGGCGAGCTTCGGGTCCAACGCGCAGGCCATGGCGGCGGGCCTCGCCGTCCTCGCCGTCATGGAGGACGAGAAGGTCGTCGACAACGCCCGGGTGACGGGGGAGCTGCTCAAGTCCAGGCTCGCCGCGCTCGTCGACCGCTATGAACTGCTCAGCGAGGTGCGCGGCCGCGGCCTCATGGTCGGTATCGAGTTCGGGCGGCCCAGGTCGCTGAAGCTGCGCGGCCGCTGGACGATGCTGCAAGCCGCCCGCAAGGGGCTCTTCGCCCAGATGGTGGTCGTACCGCTGCTGCAGAAGCACCGCATCCTGACCCAGGTCTCCGGCGACCATCTGGAGGTCATCAAGCTGATCCCGCCGCTGACCGTGGGGGAGCGGGAGGTGGACCGCTTCGTCGGGGCCTTCACCGCCGTCATGGACGAGGCGCACAGCGGGGGCGGGCTGATGTGGGACTTCGGCAGGACGCTGGTGAAGCAGGCCGTCGCCAACCGCTGAGCGGCCGTTTTTGCCTCTCGGGCAAAAAGTTTGCCCGAGAGGCAACCCTCTGGCTCAATCGACGTATGAGCACCGCCGAGCCCGACGAGCCGTCCCAGGCGGCCGACGCGCTGCCCGCCGTAGCGCCCCAGCTGCGCGAGTTGCGCCGCCGCGCCTCCCTCACGCTGGAGACCGCCGCCCGCACCGCGGGGCTCTCGCCCGCCCATCTGTCCCGCCTGGAGACCGGGCAGCGCCAGCCCTCGCTGCCGATGCTGCTCACGCTCGCACGTGTCTACGGTACGACGGTCTCCGAACTGCTCGGAGAGACGGTCGCCGACCGGGACTCGGTCGTCCGCGCCGCGGAGATGGAGCCGACCCGGGCGGGCGGCTGGACCTACTGGCAGGCGGGCGCCCCGGGCCGTGGCATGCAGGCACTGCGCGTGCACGTCCCGTACGGGGCGCAGGGCGACATCGTGCGCGTCCACCCGGGCGAGGAGTGGCTGTACGTACTCACGGGGCGGCTGCGGCTGCGCCTCGGGGACACCGCGCACCTCCTGGCGCCGGGGGACAGCGCGCACTTCGACTCGCTGACCCCGCACCGGATCGCCGCCGCCGACCGGGGCGGCGCCGATCTCCTCTTCGTCCACACCTTGCTGCAGAGCCCCGCCACCGTGCTGTGCCTCGGCGGCCCCACCCAGGGAGAACCGACATGACGGAATCCGACCCGCAGGAACCCCGGATACCCCAGGCCCCGAAGCGGCCCGCCGAGAACACGATGGAGGAGAAGCTCCCGCGGACGCTCTGGATCCGGCTGTTCATCTATGTGGCGGTGGGCCACGTCTTCGCGGCCTTCATCTACCTGCTGTTCGAACTGGGCGCACAGAACAAGTAGGGACCAAGCAGGGACCCGCCTCAGTCGAGGAGGCGCTCGCGGAGCCGCTCACGGGTCTCGGGGGACACCTTGAGGCCCTCCGAGAGGTACGTGTCCGTGTCGCCCCACGTCTGCTCGATCGTCTCGAAGGCCGCCGCCAGATACTCGGCGCGGGCGTCGAAGAGCGGGTTGAGGAGCTCCATCACCTCGGGGGACATCGCGCTCGGGGAGTCGCTGGTGCGGTGCACCTTGTAGCGGCGGTGCGTCGCGTTCGACTCCAGGTAGTCCGCCTCGATGGCGTCGCGCTCGACGCCGACGGCCAGCAGCGTGACCGCTATCGACAGGCCCGCGCGGTCCTTGCCCGCCGCGCAGTGCATCAGCGCGGGCACGCTGTCCTCGGCGAGCGCGTGCAGCACCCGGCTGTGCTCGGCCGTGCGCTCCTTGATGATCGTGCGGTACGAGGACGACATCCGCTCCGCGGCCTTGCCGTCGGAGAGGATCACGCGCAGCTGGTCGAGATCGCCGTCGCGGACCATCTTCCAGAACTCGGCGCCGTCCGCCGGGTCGGTCAGCGGCAGGTTCATGTTGCGCACGCCCGGCAGCGCGACGTCCGGGCCTTCCAGGCGCTGGTCGGCGGCGTTGCGGAAATCGAAGATCGTGTGCAGGCCCAGCGAGGTCAGAAAGGCCGTGTCGGCCTCGGTGGCGTGCGCCAGGTGGCCGCTGCGGAAGAGCCGCCCGGGGCGGACGCGGCGGCCGTCCACGGTCGGCAGTCCGCCCACATCTCGGAAGTTGCGCACTCCGGCAAGTTCAGGCTCTGACAGCTCTGGCGGCGGGACCTGCTGGGTCACGGGCTCTCCTCAAGGCTCTGCTGCCGGCGCGGCTCGCCGGTGGATGCGCCTTCGACGATACGACACCGGTTCCCCGTGCAATCACCCCTTCGCAGACGTTGCCCGAGCGGCGAGGAGCCGACAAAGATGTGCGTATACGCGCGTGCTTGTGCGGGTCCCGGTACAGCTTCTGCGGGGGTTTGATGATCGAGGTCGGCGCCGACGGTCGTACGTGGCTCCTGTCGGGCCCCACCAGCAGTTACGCCCTCCGCCTCACGGAGCGGGACGAGCTGCTGCACCTGTACTGGGGCGCGCGGATCGCCCTGGCCGACGCCGAGGCCCTGGCGGCCGAGCCGCCGCCGCCGGAGCGGGGCTTCGAGTCGCCGCTCGACGGGCGCGAGGAGTACCCGGTGGAGGGCGGCCCCCGCTTCGTGCGGCCCGCGCTGTCCGTCCGCGACGACACGGTCCGGGGCACCGAGTGGCGCCACACCGGCTCGGCGGCGCACGACGACGAACTCCAGGTGCGCTTCCGCGACCCCCTGCACCATCTCCAGGTCACCCTCACCTACCGCCTGCGCGGCGATGTGATCGAACGGTTCGCCGTCCTCACCCACGAGGGCGACCACCGCACCCGGCCGCTGGAGCTGCTGCGCGCCGACTCCGCCACCTGGACGCTGCCGCGGCGCGAGCGCTGGCGCCTGTCCCAGCTGCACGGCCGCTGGGCGGCGGAGTCACGGCTGGTGCGGTCCGACATCACGTACGGCGAGAAGACCATCGGCAGCAGGCGCGGGCACACCGGGCACCAGCATCTGCCCTGGGTCGCGCTCGACGCGGAAGGGGCGGGCGAGGAGCACGGCGAGGTCTACAGCTGCGCGCTCGCCTGGTCGGGGTCGTGGCGGATCGCCGTGCACCAACTGCCCGACGGCGTGGTGCAGATCACCGGCGGGCTGGGCCACGACGACTCCGGCGCCACCGTCCTCGCACCCGGCACGGCGACCGTCACACCCGTCTTCGCCGGCCTGTGGAGCGGGGACGGCTTCGGCGGCGCGAGCCGGGCCTGGCACGCCTACCAGCGCGAACACGTCATCCCCGGCGCGGACACGGTGCGGCCCGTGCTCTACAACTCCTGGGAGGCCACCGGCTTCGACATCTGCGAGGAGCAGCAGCGGGCGCTCGCCCACAAGGCCGCGGGGCTCGGCGTCGAGCTGTTCGTCGTCGACGACGCGTGGTTCGGCAGCCGGACCGGCGACCGGTCCGGACTCGGCGACTGGACGCCCAACCCGGACCGCTTCCCGCAGGGCCTCGGGCCGCTCGCCGACGAGGTGCACGGGCTCGGCATGCGGTTCGGGATCTGGGTGGAGCCGGAGATGGTCAACCCCGACAGCGACCTCTACCGCGCCCACCCCGACTGGGTGCAGCACCAACCGGGCCGTGCGCGGACGGAGTTCCGCAACCAACTGGTGCTCGACCTCTCGCGCGCGGAGGTGCGCGCGTACCTGTGGCGCAGCCTCCACGAACTCCTCTCCAGCGCCCCCATCGACTACGTCAAGTGGGACTTCAACCGCAGCTTCACCGACGCGGGGCGACCCGGCGGGGCATGCGGGGCGGGCGGCGGCGAGCTGTGGTGGGCCCACGGACAGCACCTGTACGACCTGCTGGACCGGCTGCGCGAGGCTCACCCCACCGTGGCCTTCGAATCCTGCTCGGGCGGGGGCGGCCGGGTCGACCTCGGCATCCTCTCCCGCACCGACCAGGTGTGGACCTCCGACAACACCGACCCGCTGGACCGGCTCGCCATCCAGCACGGCTTCAGCCAGCTGCACCCCGCGCGCGTGATGGCCGCCTGGGTGACCGACAGCCCCAACACCCAGCTCAACGGCCGCGTCAGCTCCATGTGCTTCCGGTTCGTGAGCGCCATGGCCGGGGTGCTCGGCATCGGCGGCGACCTCGGCCGGTGGAGCGGGAGCGAGCTCGCCGAAGCGCGCGACTGGGTGGACCTCTACAAGGAGATCAGGCCCGTCGTCCAGCTCGGCGACCTCTACCGGCTGCGCCCGCCGGAGGGCGGCCTCAGCGCCGTCCAGTACGTCCGCGGCGACGAGGCGGTCGTCCTCGCCTGGCTCCAGGCGCAGGCGTACGGGGAGGAGCCGGCGCCGGTACGGTTGCGCGGCCTCGACCCCTCGGCGTCGTACGCGTGCCGGGACACGGGGGAGACGTACCGGGGCGCGGTGCTCCTGCGCCGTGGGCTGCGGACCGGGCTCAAGGGGGACCTGGACGCGGGGGTGTTCCGGCTGCGGCGGGTGGGCGGTGCTTATTCCGGCTTTGGGTGAATCTTGACCGGTGGCTTATCTCACCCATCGTCAACCCCTCCCTACGGTGGCGTAGGTCACTTAGGGAGGTGAAAGATGTGGTTCCGTGAGCGCAGAGTCGACAACCTTCAGCAAGTACCCCATCAACAACGGCGTATTCAACTCCTACGCAGCGGTCGGCGACAGCTTCACCGAAGGCGTGGGTGACCCGGGACCTGACGGTACGTTCGTCGGGTGGGCCGATCGCCTCGCCGTCCTGCTGGACGACCGAGTGCCCGAGCACACCTTCCGGTACGCCAACCTCGCCGTGCGCGGCAAGCTCCTCGACCAGATCGTCGCGGACCAGGTGCCGCGCGCCAAGGAGCTGGCCCCCGACCTCGTGACCTTCTGCGCGGGCGGCAACGACATCATCCGCCCCGGCACCGACCCCGACGAGGTCGCCGAGCGCTTCGAACGGGCCGTCGCCGACCTCACGTCGGCGGTCGGCACCGTGATGGTGACCACCGGGTTCGACACCCGCGGCGTCGCGGTCCTCAAGCATCTGCGCGGCAAGATCGCCACGTACAACATGCACGTCCGCGCGGTCGCCGACCGCTACGGCTGCCCCGTGCTCGACCTGTGGTCCCTCAAGACCGTCCAGGACCGCCGCGCCTGGGACGGAGACCGGCTGCACCTCTCCGCCGAGGGGCACACCCGCGTGGCGCTGCGCGCCGCCCAGGTCCTTGGTCTGGAGGTGCCCGCGGACCCCGACCAGGCCTGGCCGCCACTGCCGCCACGCGGCACGCTGGACCTGCGGCGCGACGACATCCACTGGGCGCGGGAGTACCTCGTCCCGTGGATCGGCCGACGCATCCGCGGAGAGAGCTCGGGCGACCATGTGGAGGCGAAGCGGCCGGACCTGCTTCCGCTCTAGGGGGCGTCTCTTCGGTCGTCGCGGGCCCTCGAAGACCGAAGAGGCACCCCCTGGCGCTCAACGGGTGGGCGGCGGGCGGAGTCCAGGAGCTACGCCGCCGTCAACTCCCCGTGCCCCAGGCCCAGTTCGCGGGCCAGGGCCTCGTCCGCCCATCTGCGGGCCCGGACGCGGGGGAGTGATCCCTCGTAGGCCGTCATCTGGACGGCGAGGCCGTCCAGGAGCGCGGTGAGGCGCAGGGCCGTGCCCATGGGGTCCTCGCAGCGGAACTCGCCCGCGGCGGAACCCTCCGCTATGACCTCGGCCAGTGCCGCCTTCCACTGTTCGTCGAGGTCCCGGGTCACCGCGCGTAGCGTCGGCTCGCGCAGGGCCGCGGACCAGCCCTCTATCCACAGCCGCCAGCCCTTGGCCTGGCCGGTCGGCGCGTACCACCGCACGGCCGCGCGCAGCCGGCGCACCGCCGACGTGCGGCGGCCCAGAAGCTTGCGGAGCCGGGTCAGATCGCGCCGCGCGGCATGCTCGAAGGCCGCGGCGACGAGCTTCTCCTTGGACGAGAAGTGGTAGAGCACCAGCGCGTTGCTCACCCCGAGGGCCGCCGCGACATCGGCGATCCGCACGGCGGCGACGCCTCGCTCCTCGATCTGTTCGACGGTGGCGACGAGCATCTCCGCCCGCCGCTCCGCCACGCTCAACCGCACCCCTGTCACGCCGTGCACCCTACCCACGCCCACGTGCGCCCCCGAACCGCCACCGCCTCACCTGGCGGTCGTACGCGGCAGACCGCGCAGGTCACAGGAGTCCTTGAAGCCCTGACTCGTCAGGCCGAGCGCAGAATTGAAGCGGGAGCGGTAGTTCTCCACGGCGACCATCGCGGTCAGCTCGACGAAGGCGGGCTCGCCGAGGCGGGTGCGCAGACGGTCGGCGAGATTGTCCTCGACGGTGGGCGGGTTCGCGGTCATCGCCTCCGCGTACTCCATGACGTCGCGCTCCAGCGGGCTGTAGGCGTCGCTCTCCCGCCAGGCCGGGACGTCCCGCAGCTTCTGGGGGTTCATACCGCGCTTGTGCGACTCCCAGTACCCGAAGTCCATGCACCAGGAGCAGCCGATCGAGGCGGCCGACGCCATCACGGCGAGCTCCTTGAGATCGGTGTCCAGCTTGTTCCACTTCGCCACGCCCTGCTCGAAGCGGAGGTAGGACCAGAGGGCGCGCGGGTTGTGGGCCATGGCCTTGCCGGGGTCGAGGACCTTGCCGTAGGTGCGCCTGGAGTACCACTCCATGACGCGGAAGAAGAGCGTGCGGCGGGGGGCGAGCGAGACGCGGGCCATGGGGCCACCTCCGATGTCGTGCTCCGGTGGCGGTCACCGGATCACTGATGCGACGGATCGGGGCACCGGGAATGTGACATCCGGCCGCCCGGTACGTCACATCAGGCCTCCTGGAATGTGGCATCGCGGACGGTGGACATAATGGGAGGCCTGTCCACTCCCTTCAGGAGGTCCCGTGTCCCGGTCCCTGATTCCCGGGCTCCGCTCCCTGCGGTCGCCCGCCTTCGGAGCGGATCCGGTGGGTCCGCGGCTGGCGCGGATCCGCAGGTCGCCGAATTTCTCCGTGGCCGACGGGTCCTTCCAGAACCCCGTGGGGGCGCGGATCAGGCCGGCGGGGTCCACCATGGAGCTCGCCAAGATCTACTTCCGCAAGGAGGAGCGCGTACGCCGCGGCCCCGCCGGCATGGTCCCGGTGCACGCCACGACCCTCGCCGACCTCGCCAGGCCGCCGGCCGGCGGCCTGCGGATCACCTGGATGGGCCACTCCAGCGTCCTCGCCGAGATCGACGGGCGGCGCGTGCTCTTCGACCCGGTGTGGGGCGAGCGGTGCTCGCCGTTCTCCTTCGCGGGACCCAAGCGACTGCATCCCGTGCCGGTGCCGCTGAAGGCCCTCGGCCCGGTCGACGCCGTCGTCGTCTCACACGACCACTACGACCATCTGGACATGCCCACCATCAAGGCGCTGGCCGGTACGGACACCGTGTTCGCGGTGCCGCTCGGCGTCGGCGCCCACCTGGAGCGCTGGGGCGTGCCCGCGGGCCGGCTCCGCGAGCTGGACTGGCACGAGTCGGCGGAGGTGGCGGGGCTGACCCTGACGGCGACGCCCGCGCGGCACTTCTGCGGCCGCGGCCTGCGCAACCAGCAGCACACGCTCTGGGCCTCCTGGGTGGTCGCGGGGCCCGAACACCGCGTCTACCACAGCGGGGACACCGGCTACTTCCCCGGCTTCCGCGACATCGGTGCCGAGCACGGCCCGTTCGACGTCACGATGGTCCAGATCGGCGCGTACAGCCACTTCTGGCCGGACATCCACATGACGCCCGCGGAGGGCATGCGGGCCCACCTGGACCTTCAGGGAGGGCGGCCGCGGGGTCTGATGCTGCCGATCCACTGGGGGACGTTCAACCTCGCCCCGCACCCGTGGTCGGAGCCGGGCGAGGGCACCCTGGCCGCGGCGCGCCGCGAGGGCGCCGCGATCGCGTTGCCCTGCCCCGGTGAGCCCTTCGAACCCGGGGCGGCGACCGTGCCCACCGCGCCCTGGTGGCGCGGCGTCGCCGTCGTGCCGGACGGCGGCTGGCCCGAGCAGGCGGCGGACGCGGCCGAGGAGGCTGCGGCGGCGGACAGGCCGCGGGCCACGACGACGGGCAGCGGGGAGCCGGAAGCGGCGCCCGTCGCCTGACCCTCGCGCCCGCACGGGCGGCATCCGCGCCCCGGCCCTCTTCGGCCGGGGCGTCTTCTTATGCTTCTTATGCGGCCCGGTTATGCGGTGACACGGCCCCGGGGCGCACCGGCGTCCTTCTCGCGCCTCGGGTGGTTCGGACCCGCGTACGACCCGAATCGGACCCTCGTACGAAGCGTCATACCGGAGTGGGACGCAGCCCCGCCGACTTTGTCAACTGCCCACCGCACGCGCGGCGTTGTTGACTACCGTGAGTGGCCGTCGGGCGACGCAGGGATCACGGCGCAGGCTTGCCATCGCGACCTGCCGGCCGGCACGGCGCTGCCGAAACCATGCCGCACAACAGGAGTCGGGCCGCCCGCTGGAGCCCCGTCGCAACGTACCGAGGACACAGATGTCGCATCTACGCGCACCGGCCGCCCGCGCAGACCGCCGTGAGGGCGGACGGCACGGCAGGCCCGGGAGCCGGGCCGCCACGGCCCTGCCCGAGACCCATATACGGCCCCGACTCCTGCGCATCGCGGTGCTGCCCGCCGTCGCCGTCGGGCTCAGCGCCTGCGTGGCCGTCCTGTTCACGCTGCGGTCGACCGGCGTCCGGCCCGCACCCGTCCTGCTCGCCGTCCTCGCCGCCGCGGCACTCGTCGGCCTCACCGGCATCGTCGTCGCCGCCGTGGCGGCCGACCGCGCCGCCAGGTCCGTACGCGACCGGGTCGGCGCCCTGCGCCGCGCCACCGCGCGCGGCCAGGCCGAACTGCGCGGTGTCGTGGAGCAGTTGCGCCGGGGGGATCAGCCGCCCGCGCGCGGGACGCCGCCCCAGGCCCGGCCGGGCGGCGACGAGTTCGATCAGCTCGCCGACGAGCTGACCCGCGCCCAGGACGTCGCCCTCGGCGCCGTCGTACAGGCCGCCCAGCTCTCCAGCCACGCGGGCAGCGAGCAGAAGGTCGAGGTCTTCGTCAACCTCGCCCGGCGCCTGCAGTCGCTGGTGCACCGCGAGATCTCCCTGCTCGACGAGTTGGAGAACGAGGTGGAGGACCCCGAGCTGCTCAAGGGCCTCTTCCACGTCGACCACCTCGCGACCCGCATCCGCAGGCACGCCGAGAACCTCGCCGTCCTCGGCGGCGCCGTCTCGCGCCGCCAGTGGAGCAATCCCGTGTCGATGACCGAGGTGATGCGCTCCGCCATCGCCGAGGTCGAGCAGTACTCCCGCGTCAAACTGGTGCCCCCCGTCGACGGCACCCTGCGCGGGCACGCCGTGGCCGACATCATCCACCTGCTCGCCGAACTCGTCGAGAACGCCACCGTGTTCTCCGCCCCGCACACCCATGTCCTGCTCCGCGCCGACCTCGTGACCGCCGGGCTCGCCGTCGAGGTCGAGGACCGCGGCCTCGGCATGCCCCTCGCCGAGCAGAACAAGATGAACCGGCTGCTCGCCGACCCCGACCAGGTGAACGTCGCAAGCCTCCTCCAGGACGGGCGGATCGGCCTCTTCGTCGTCTCCGCCCTCGCCCGCAGACACGGCGTCGCGGTCCGGCTGCACACGAACATCTACGGTGGGGTGCAGGCCGTGCTGATCCTGCCGCAGGAGCTGCTGGGCGCCTCCAGCGACGTACAAGGCGCACAAGCTGTACGGGACGTAAAAGCCGCGCAAGCCGTACGCGATGTACGAGCCGTACGAGCCGTACGCGATGTACGAGATGTAAAGCCTCCGAACGCCGCCGCCCCACCGGCGCCGCGCCAGGAACCCCTGCCCGTGCGCGGCGCCCGGCAGGAACGGCCGACGCCCGCCGACGCCGTCCCCGGCATCCGCCCCGAGGACCGGCAGGCCGCCGCCGAACACGCCGCCGCACCGCTGACCCCCCTCGGCGGCGCCGCCGCGGGCGACCGGGTCGGCAGGCCCCAACTCCCCAAACGGCGCGCGCAGGAACACATCGCACCCCAGCTGCGGGACGCCCCGGCACCGCGCCCCGACAGCGAGCGCCTCGTCGGCCACGACCCGGGTCTGATGGCCGCGTTCCAGCGCGGCATCCATCTGGCCCAGGCGCAGGACGCACGCGACCCCACCCCGCGGGACGGGAGCGAGCAAGGCGACTGACCACCCCGACCAGCACCCATGACGCCCGATCAACCCCCACCAACTCTGCGTCCATCTCCGCGTCCGCAGACCCTCGTACGTCGTACCTCAAGGAGTCGATCCACCATGGCGAGCGATGCGCCGACCGGCCATGTATCCGATCTCGACTGGCTGATGAGCGGCCTCGTGCAGCGCGTGCCGCACACCCGCAGTGCCGTCCTGCTCTCCTCCGACGGGCTCGTGAAGTCGGTGCACGGCCTCGACCCGGACAGCGCCGACCACATGGCCGCCCTCGCCTCGGGCCTCTACTCACTCGGGCGCAGCGCGGGCATCCGCTTCGGGGACGGCGGAGACGTGCGGCAGGTCGTCGTGGAACTGGACTCCACCCTCCTGTTCGTCTCCACGGCGGGCTCCGGCACCTGCCTCGCCGTCCTCGCGGGCCGCGACGCGGACGCCGCCGTCCTCGGCTACGAGATGGCGATGCTGGTCAAGAGCGTGCGCCCGTACTTGATCACCGCGCCCCGGCAGCCCGCCGGGGAACCCGCGCCGATGAGGCGCTGAGCATGGCGGCCCCGCACGACGGGCCCTGGCTCGACGACGCCGCGGGACGGCTCGTCCGTCCCTACACCGTCAGCGACGGACGGACCAGACCGACCACACAACTCGACCTGCTCTCCCAGGTGATGGCCACCGGAGCGACCCCACTCGGCTACCTCGGGCCCGAGCACTCCACGGCCCTCGGCCTGTGCGGGGCCCCGACCTCCGTCGCCGAGATCGCGGCCCAGCTGAAGCTCCCCGCGGTCGTGGCCAAAGTGATCCTCTGCGATCTCCTCGACTCCGGGGCCCTCACCACGAAGGCCCCGGACTTCTACCACAACCCCACTGACCGGTCCCTGTTGGAGGCAGTGCTCGATGGATTACGACGACAGCTCTGACCCCTTCCCCACCGCCCTGAAGATCCTGGTCGCCGGTGGTTTCGGGGTCGGCAAGACGACCTTCGTGGGCGCCGTGAGCGAAATCGCGCCGCTGAGCACGGAGGAACTGCTCACCACGGTCAGCGAGGCCACCGACGACCTGTCGGGCGTCGAGAACAAGACCACGACGACCGTCGCCATGGACTTCGGACGCATCACGCTCGACCCCGAACACGTGCTGTACCTCTTCGGCACGCCGGGCCAGGAGCGGTTCTGGTTCATGTGGGACGAGCTCTCCGAAGGCGCGCTCGGCGCGGTCGTCCTCGCCGACACCCGCCGCCTGGAGGACTGCTTCGCCGCCGTGGACTTCTTCGAACAGCGCGGCATGGGCTTCATCGTCGCGATCAACGAATTCGACGGCGCCCACCGCTACGAACCCGAAGAGGTGCGTTCCGCCATCGACCTCGACCCTCAAGTGCCCGTCGTGCGCTGCGACGCGCGGATCTCCAGCTCCGGCATCCAGACACTCCTCATCCTCGTCAAACACCTCCTCAACCACGCACCGGAGCCGAGCTACGGAGCCCACACGTGAGGTACGACCCGACCGGGCACCTGCTGCTCACCCCCGTCGACAAGGAGGCACCCGCGCGCGTGCGGCGGCTGCGCGCTCTGGGCATCGGGGACCGCGCCGAACCGGCCTTCGACCTCTTCGCGGACCGCCTCGCGGAGCTGACCGGCGCGCCGTACGCGATGGTCAACTTCATCGACGAGAACCGGCAGTTCTTCGCCGGCCTGCACACGGAGGCGGGCAGCGGAATGAGCCGCTACATGGCCCGCGACCACGGCTACTGCCCCCATGTCGTCGTGCGTCGCAAGGCCCTCGTCCTGGAGGACGTGCGTGACTATCCGCGGTTCGCGGGCAACCCCGTCGTGGACGAGATCGGCATCCGCTCCTATCTGGGCGCGCCCCTCCTCGACCGTACGGAGACCGTGCTCGGCACGGTCTGCGTGGTCGACGTCGAGCCGCGCCACTGGGGGAGGGAGGGGCTCGACACGATCAAGACGATGGCCGCGGAGCTGGTCGAGCAGATCCACCGGCGGGAGGAGAGCGGGATCTGACCCGGCCGGGCCGACCGGGTCACAGGCTCAGCTCCGTCCCGTCGGGGAAGCGGACGCGGACGCCGCCGTCGTCGTCCACGGCGCAGGTGACGGACTCCCGCAGCGCCCGGGGGTGGATCGTGTCCCGCGCGAGGGCGACCAGCGTGACGTGCACGCTGTCTCCGCCCGGATGGTTCGGGGAGACCAGGAACGGCGTCGCGGAGTGCGGCCCGTACGCGTTGGCCGCGACCTCACGGGCGATGCCCGCCTCCTCGTCCCAGCCGTGCAGTGCGACAACGGCGCTGGTCAGCCCCGATGCCGTACGGGCGAGCGCCCAGCCGGGGCCGCGTTCGGTGTGCGGCCGCGTCCGGTCCGCCACCGCGTAACCGCCCTCGCGGACGGTCGCGCCCGCCGGGGCCCGCAGCCGGTGCGCACGAATCTCCCACGGGCCGTGCAGAGCGCTCGTCGTCACGACGGGAAACTGCCCCTCCACGCCGGGCAGTCGGGCATCGTGGCGGGAGGAGGCCACCCGGCCCTCGCAGCTCAGCGGGTGGATGCGCAGGCGGCGCGAGGGCGTGCCGTCCGGGGCGAGCAGCGCCAGGTGGCCGTCGACGGCGCGCTCCCACGCGCGCGGGGCGGTCTCGGGGGCCGTCGCCGTCGAGTAGCCGAACTTGGCGTAGTGCGGGTCGTCCTGGGCGGCGCCTTCCAGAGGATTGTGGTCGCTCCCGTGGTTGACCAGGCGCACGATGCCGTCGTGCCGGGTGCCGTGCAGGAGCCAGCCGGGCTGGGGGAGCGCCGTGTACTGGTCGCCCTCCTCCACGGGGAGCGGCAGTTCGCGCTCCGTCCACACCGGGTGGTCGGCGGGCAGCAGCAGGCCGAGGAAGCCCTTGCTCGCCCAGTAAGGCGACGCGGGCCCCGAGTAGGCCTGGGTGGCGGGCAGGAACGTCTCGTACCAGCCGAGCGGCAGCAGCCCCCGCTCGTCGGGCACGCCGCGCTCCACGAAGTGCCTGGCCGTGCCGGAGGCGAGCCGCCGGGTCAGGCCGGGGGCCAGCGGCGTGCAGTCGGCGAGGGCGCCCATCCACACGGGCGCGGCGGCCGCGAAGCGGTAGGTGAGCGAGCGGCCCTGGTGGACGGGGGCGCCGTCGCCGCCGAAGAAGTGCGGGTAGGTGGTGAGGAACCGGGTGAGGCGCTCGCGGTAGACCTCGCCGCGCCCGCCGTCTCCGCCGGGGCCCGCCATCGCCATCCGCGCCCACAGCAGCGGGTACAGGTGCATCGCCCAGCCGATGTAGTAGTCGAAGTTGCGTCCGTCGCCGTCGCTGTACCAGCCGTCGCCGCGGTACCAGTCCTCGATGCGGTCCAGGCCGCCGTCGATGTCGGACTGGCTGTACGGGGCGCCGACCGAGGCGAGGAACTGCTCGGCGACCACCTGGAAGAGGCGCCAGTTGTTGTCCCACGTCTTTGCCCCGACGAACCCGGAGAACCAGTCGACCACCCGCTCCTGGACCCGGGTGTCGAGCCGGTCCCAGATCCAGGGGCGCGTCTCGTGCAGGCCGATCGCGATCGAGGCGGCCTCGACCATCTGCTGGCAACAGTCGGTGAGTTCGGGCCAGCCCTCGCCGCTCCCGCGGTCGGAGCCCGTGCCCGTTGTCAGACCCCGCGCGTAGCGTTCTGTCAGGCGGGGATCCACCTCGCCACCCGCCCCCGCGATCCGGAAGGAGGCCAGCAGAAATGACCGCGCATACCCTTCAAGGCCGTCCGACACCACCCCCGACCAGCTCTGGCGCCCCGGCAGGCGGTACTGCGCGAACCCCGGCGTCGCGTAGGGGACCAGCGCCTCCAACTGCCGGTCGGCGAGCGCCTCCCAGTGCGCCCTGGTCCACCCGGTCAGCGGGGACAGGACGCGGTCGGCGGGCGGCAGGGAGAGGTGTGGGGCGGGCATGGCGGTTCCATACTCCTCTGGGGGTGAGTGGGGGTCAGGGGCGTGTGTCAGGGGGCGGTGCGGGTTGTGGGGCCGTGCGTCAGGGGGTGATGCGGCCGGGGGCTTGTGGGTCAGGGGGTGATGCGGGTCGGGGGTCCGTGCCTGCGGCGCGGTGACGCGGTTGGTCGGGGGTCGTGCCTCGGTGGCGGTGCGGGCACGGGCCGTGCCTCGGACGCGGCGCGTGCGGCTCACTCCAGTTTGGCCGTGTGCGTACGGCCTCGGGAGCCCGTCACGTGGACGGTGACGACGGGACGGCGCCCCGGTGTGACCGTCACCGTGTCGTCGGCGCGGACCACCCTCCGTACGGGGAAGGGCAGTTCGACCGCGAGGGTCGTCCCCGTGCGGCCCGGGTCGGCCACGGCCACCGATACGCCCCGGTGGTCGCGCCGCACCAGGACCGTGCCCGGCCCCGACGCCGTGAGGCCCGCCGCGGTGCCGGGCCGCCAGAAGTGCGCGGCGAGCAGGCCGGTGCGGCGCGCCTCGACGGCCTGGGCGGTCGCGTCGTTGGCCACGATCCGCACCGGCCCGGCGTGCGCCCAGGCGGCGGTCGCGGACGCGCTCGCGCCGGGCAGCAGGACGTACGCGTACGAGGCGTCAGAGGGTGAGGTGCCATGGTCGAGCCACAGCGTCAGATAGCGGCGCGTGACCGGTGTGGTGCCGCCCGCCGTGTCCGCCCCCGTGTTGATGTCCCGCCATCTGCCGGTGCGCTCCTCGCGCAGGGCGCGCAGACCGAGGGCGTCCGCCCGCACGGGGTAGCCGTGGTATCCGGGGTGGCTGGGGGAGCTGGGGAAGACGTAGCCGCCGGTGCCTTCCAGGTGCGCCCACCGGGCGTCGTCGAGGCGCGCGGACCAGCCCTGGTGACCCGGCTGCCGACGGCCGTCCACGGTCAGGGTCCGGGCGGGCCCGGCGGCGGCGTGCAGGTTGCGGTTCTCGACGACCGTCTCGATCGTGCGGCCGTCGCTCGCGCTGATGCCGGCGCCGAGCGCGACGACCACGTTGTCCAGGAAGAACCAGGCATTGTGGGCGCGCAGCGTGCTCCCGTCGGCGAGGAGCTCCATCGCCGCGGCGCCGTAACCGCCGTCGAGGGCCGCGCCGCCCGCCACGGAGTTCTTCGGGCGGTACGTCCCGGTGCCCGCACCGGAGCCGATGTCGGCCCGCGCGCGCGTGTCCACGGTCGTGCCCGGCAGGCGGTACGGATCGACCGTCGCCCAGAAGCCGTCGCCGAACTGCCCGAGGTCGTCGCCGTCGTACAGATACGTCATGCCGTCGCCGGTGTACCAGCCGTGCAGGTTCTCGCCGTTGCCCGCCTCGTACGCGGCGATCCGCTTCGAGGAGAGCGACAGCGTCAGGGCCCAGCCCGGCCGCCGGTGCACCACCCGGTCCATGCCGGCGAACGCGAAGTGCCCGGTGAGCCGGTCGGCGGCCGGGACCGCGGGGTCGTCGAGGACGGCCTTGGCGCGGGCCAGCGCGGGGATGCCGACCAGACCCGGATACGGGGTGGTCGTGTTGCGGCGGACCCAGCCCTTGACGAGCGCCCGCCAGCGCCGCGCGTACGCGTCCGGGGCGCCGGAGGCGAGTTGGAGGATGTGGGAGAGCGCCGCCGCGCCGTCGTTGTGGTCCCGCGCCTTCTCCCGCGACACCGCCCGGCCGCGCAGGGCGTCCATCATCAGCCCATCGAAGATCACCGGCGCGAACGTCCGGTCCACCGCGTCGTACAGCACCGACGTCTTCGGGTCGGTGACCGCCCACGGGGAGTCCGCGAGCAGCGCGATCAGCTGGCCGGCGCTGCCGAGCAGGACACTGCCGTACGTTCCCGTGTACGCGACGGAGCCGTGCTGCACGAACGACCCGTCCTCGTAGAAGCCGTCGCCCGAGGTGACGTACTTGAAAAGGCTGTTCCTGCCGCTGTCCCGCACGTCGGACAGGCCGTCGCGCGCGAGCGCCACCGTGGCCGGGTCCCGGGCGAGCAGACCGCGCAGGGCCACGATCACGGCCTTGTCGGCGCGGTTGGCGCCGGTCTCCGAGAGCGAGGGCGCGTTGGTGCGGCGGTCGGGGTTCGGGCAGAACTTCGCGACCGTCGCCGTGTACGCGGCCAGGTCCCCGGCGGGCATCCGGGCGCGCAGCAGGACGCAGGTGTCCATCAGGGCGCGCGGCGCGCCGATCTCCCAGAACCACCAGTTGCCGGATTCCGGGCGGCCAGGGTGGTAGCCGGTGGAGTGCAGGAAACGCAGGGCGTCCAGCAGCACGTCAGCGGTCTCCGTGCCGCCGCCGAACGATGAGCCGGGCGTCGACCAAGCCATGGCGAGGGTGCGCAGACGGGTGTAGCTCTGGCCGAAGTTGCCGGGCTCCGACGCGGGGGAGAGGTCGGGCCACAGCGCGGTCCTGCCCGCCGAGCGGTCCAACTGCCGCCACAGGGCTGCCGCCTGCGTGTCCAGAGCCTTGAGCGCGGCGGCGAAGTCGGGGTCCGTGACGTCGAACGCGCCGCCGGTCAGCTGGGTCGCGGCGCGGGTCAGCAGCGTGTCGTACGGGGCGTCGGGGTCGGCGGCCGACGCCGCAGTGGCCGACGCCGACGCCGACGCCGCAGTGGCCGACGCCGACGCTGACGCCGACGCCGCCGACACGACTGCGGACGCGGCCCCCGCCCCGGCCGCGGCCGTGAGCAGTGCGCGACGGCTGGGCCCGGTGGAGCCGGAAAGAGGCAGGGGCATGCGAACTCCCAGGGGTGTCGGGGGACACGCGAGGTGATGGCGAGTGCGCGACAGCATGTAAGCGGTTGCTATGCGGCGCAAGAGGGCCGGGAATCTTTCTGCGTCTTTCTGCCGTGGTGGCGGCTCGGCAGGCGGATGCTGCCCGGAGTTACGGGTGTTGACGCGTCGGTAAGCGATTACTACGTTGCCGCTCCATAGCCGAGAAAAGGACCCGACCGGCCGCAACATCCGTACCGCAACATCCGTACAAGTGAAGGGAGTCCCATGACCGACCTCCGCCTCGGCGTTCTCGGCTACGGACTGCGCCGCTCGCTCGCCCGTATCGCCCACCGGCCGGGAGCGGGCTCGCGCGTCACCGCGCTGGCCGAGCACGACGCCGCCGCCCGGGCCGAGGCGGCCGTGGCCTTCCCCGGGGCCCTCATGTCCGGCGACCACCGCAAGGTCGTCGAGGCCACCGACGTCGACGCGATCGTCGTCCTCACCCCCGACCACACCCACGCCGCGCTCGCCTGCGAGGCGCTGCGTGAAGGCAAACCCGTCTTCGTCGAGAAGCCCCTGGAGATCAGTGTCGAGGCGTGCGACGAGATCCTGCGGACCGCGTACGAGACGGGCACGCGCCTGTACGTGGGCCACAACATGCGCCACATGCCCGTCGTCCGGCTGATGCGCGACATCATCGAACGCGGCGACATCGGCGCGGTCAAGACCATCTGGGTACGGCACTTCGTCGGCTATGGCGGAGACTGGTACTTCAAGGACTGGCACGCCGAACGGCGTTACACCACCGGGCTGCTGCTCCAGAAGGCCGCCCACGACATCGACGTACTCCACTGGCTGGCGAACGGCTGCACCCGGCGCATACAGGCCCTCGGCGACCTCATGGTCTACGGCGACAACCCGCACCGCCGCGCACCCGGCGAACCGAAGACCGACGACTGGTACACCAAGGAAGGCCACTGGCCGCCTCACACCCAGCGCGGCCTCAACCCCGTCATCGACGTCGAGGACGTCTCCCTCGTCAACATGCGCCTCGACAACGGCGTGCTGGCCGCCTACCAGCAGTGCCACTTCACCCCCGACTACTGGCGCAACTACACCGTCATCGGCGACGCGGGCCGCCTGGAGAACTTCGGCGACGGCCCCGGAGGAGTGGTCAGAGTGTGGAACGCGCGCCGCTCCGGCCACCGGCCCGAGGCCGACGCCACCTATCCCGTGCCCGACACCCAGGACGACGGCGGACACGGCGGTGCCGACCCGCTGCTCGTCGACGAGTTCGTCCGCTTCGTACGCGAGGGAGGACGCACCGACACCTCACCGGTCGCGGCACGGATGGCCGTGGCGGCGGGCGTGGGCGCGACACAGTCGCTGCGCGACGGCGGCACACCGCGCGAGGTGCCCGGGCTGGACCCGGCCCTCATCGCCTATTTCGAACGCGGCCAGACCCACTGACCCACCAGGCCTGAAGGAAACCTGCGGCAGCGCTTAAGAAATCCTCGATGGACCGGGACGCCTCCTTAAGGAAGATTCCTGTGCCGTCGGAGGAAACAGCGACGTACGACAGGAGCCGTAGCGTTGAAGGCGCTGGTCAAGGAGAAAGCGGAGCCTGGACTCCGGCTGATGGACGTACCGGAGCCGGTCATCGGCCACGGCGACGTCCTGATCAAGGTGCTCCGCACTGGGATATGCGGCACCGATCTGCACATCCGCGCCTGGGACGGCTGGGCGCAGCAGGCGATCGCCGCGCCCCTCGTCGTCGGGCACGAGTTCGCCGGCGAGGTCGTGGAGACCGGCCGTGACGTCGCGGACATCAAGGTCGGCGACCGGGTCAGCGGCGAAGGCCACCTGGTCTGCGGCAAGTGCCGCAACTGCCTCGCCGGGCGGCGCCACCTGTGCCGCGCCACGGTCGGCCTCGGCGTCGGCCGCGACGGCGCGTTCGCCGAGTACGTCGCGCTGCCCGCCGGGAACGTGTGGGTGCACCGCGTCCCCGTGGACCTCGACGTTGCGGCGATCTTCGACCCGTTCGGCAACGCCGTGCACACGGCCCTGTCGTTTCCGCTGGTCGGCGAGGACGTACTGATCACCGGGGCCGGCCCGATCGGCCTGATGGCGGCGGCCGTCGCCCGGCACGCGGGCGCCCGCAACGTCGTGGTCACCGACGTCAGTGAGGAGCGCCTGGAGCTGGCCCGCAAGGTCGGCGTCAGCCTCGCCCTCAACGTGGCGGACTCCACGATCGCCGACGGCCAGCGCACGCTCGGCCTGCGCGAGGGCTTCGACGTCGGCCTGGAGATGTCCGGCAACCCGCGCGCCATGCGCGACATGGTCGCCAACATGACCCACGGCGGCAAGATCGCCATGCTGGGCCTGCCGTCCGAGGAGTTCGCCGTCGACTGGTCACGGATCGTCACCTCCATGATCACGATCAAGGGCGTCTACGGCCGCGAGATGTTCGAGACCTGGTACGCGATGTCCGTACTGCTCGAAGGCGGCCTCGACCTGGCCCCCGTCATCACGGGCCGGTACGGCCACCGCGACTTCGAGGCCGCCTTCGACGACGCGGCCAGTGGGCGCGGCGGCAAGGTCATCCTCGACTGGACCTCCTGACCCGTTCCCGCCCGGCTTCTCGGCCGCATCCCCTAAGGAACCCAGCATGTTCGACTCCGTACGCGAAGACCTCCAGGCCACCCTCGACGAGATCGTCGCCGCGGGCCTGCACAAGCCCGAGCGCGTCATCGGCACCCCGCAGTCCGCCACGGTCGCCGTCACCGCGGGGGGCCGCGCCGGCGAGGTCCTCAACTTCTGCGCCAACAACTACCTCGGCCTCGCCGACCACCCCGACGTCGTCGCCGCCGCCCACGAGGCGCTGGACCGCTGGGGCTACGGCATGGCGTCCGTCCGCTTCATCTGCGGTACGCAGGAGGTGCACAAGGAACTGGAGGCGCGGCTCTCCGCCTTCCTCGGCCAGGAGGACACGATCCTCTACTCCTCCTGCTTCGACGCCAACGGCGGCGTCTTCGAAACGCTCCTCGGCGCGGAGGACGCCGTCATCTCCGACGCGCTCAACCACGCCTCGATCATCGACGGCATCCGCCTCTGCAAGGCGCGCCGTTTCCGGTACGCCAACCGTGACCTCGCGGACCTGGAGCAGCAGCTGAAGGAGGCGTCCGGTGCGCGGCGACGGCTGATCGTCACCGACGGCGTCTTCTCCATGGACGGCTACGTCGCCCCGCTGCGGGAGATCTGCGACCTCGCCGACCGGTACGACGCCATGGTCATGGTCGACGACTCGCACGCCGTCGGCTTCGTCGGCCCCGGCGGCCGCGGCACCCCCGAGCTGCACGGCGTCATGGACCGCGTCGACATCATCACCGGTACGTTGGGCAAGGCGCTCGGCGGTGCCTCCGGCGGCTACGTCGCCGCCCGCGCGGAGATCGTCGCACTGCTGCGCCAGCGCTCACGCCCGTACCTCTTCTCGAACACGCTGGCCCCGGTGATCGCGGCGGCCTCCCTGAAGGTCCTGGACCTCCTGGAGTCGGCGGACGACCTGCGGGAGCGGCTCGCCACGAACACGGCGCTGTTCCGCTCGCGGATGACCGAGGAGGGCTTCGACATCCTGCCCGGCGACCACGCCATCGCCCCCGTCATGATCGGCGACGCGTCGGTCGCGGCGCGCATGGCCGAGCTGCTTCTGGAGCGTGGCGTGTACGTGATCGGCTTCTCCTACCCGGTGGTGCCGCAGGGCGCGGCCCGCATCCGGGTCCAGCTGTCGGCGGCGCACTCCACGGAGGACGTGAACCGGGCGGTGGACGCGTTCGTGGCGGCGCGGTCGGAGCTGGGGGAGACGTCGGGTGGGGCGTGATGTCGGGCTGCTCAACCGGTCAGAGCCTCGGTGATCTGCCGAGTGGTCTGCGCGGCGACCCGGGGGTTCACAGCGGCGTAGCAGATGTAGGCGTTCAGGCCTGTCGCCAGGGCCCAGCCGCGGCCCCGGGTCCACGTGGCGTCGTCGACGCCCAGCGCGGCGCGGAACGTGGCCCGGCTCTCCGCCGTCATCAGGGTGAAGGCGATGGTCAGGTCGCACGCCGGGTCGCCGATGCCCAGCTCGCCGAAGTCGATGACCGCGTTGAGGCGTCCGTCGACGGTCAGGAGGTTGCCGGTGTGGAAGTCGCCGTGGAACCAGACCGGAGGGCGATCCCACTCGGGGGCGTTCAGGGCCGAGTCCCAGAGCGCCGTCATGGCCTCCGCGTCGAACACGCCGCCGACCTCGGCGATGGCGGCCCGCGTCGCGCCGTCCCGGTCGGCCAGCGAACCGGCCGTGAAGTCGGGTAGAGCCGCCTCAGCAGGGAAGTCCCCGGAGGGCGTGCAGCTCTGAAGGGCGGCGAGGAACTCCGCCAGCTGGACAGCGGCCACAGGTGAGTCGGCGAGGGCCTCCGTGGTCGCCACCTCGCCGCCCAGCCAGCGGGACACCGCCCACGGCCACGGATAGCCGAGACCGGGTTCGCCCACGCCCACCGGCTCGGGGACGGCCAGCGGCAGGTGCGGGGAGAGCCGGGGCAGCCACTCGGACTCCTTCCTGGCCTGCCCGATGGCCCCGGCGTGGCGCGGCAACCGGACGGACAGTTCGTCACCGAGCCGGTAGATGACGTGGTCCGAGCCGGCCGGGTCGAGCAGTTCGAGAGGCAGCGCGGCCCACTGCGGGAACTGCGCCGAGACCAGGCGGCCGGCCAGTGTCGCGTCGATCGTCGGGCGGACGTCCGGTGCCTGTTCCGTCGTCAAGAGCAGCCCCTGCGGTCGGCCCGCTCCGTACGGCGGGCAGTCGGAGCCATCACAGTGCGTCGGGGCTCGTCTGTCGATCGGTTTTGCGGTCGATGCCGACCATGCCATCGACGAAACGGGTGGCGGAGGCGGCAGACGAGGCCGGTGGTGCGGCGCGGGCCGCCGGTACGGGAGAATCGGTCACATGATCGAAGCGCGGCGGCTGCACATCCTCCGTGCGGTGGCCGACCACCGCACGGTCACGGCCGCTGCCGCCGCGCTGTACCTCACCCCCTCCGCGGTCTCCCAGCAGCTCACCGCCCTGGAGCAGGAGACGGGCCACCGCCTGGTCGACCGCTCCGCGCGCGGCGTACGACTGACGGCCGCCGGAGAGATCCTGCTCACGCACACCAACGCGGTCCTCGCCCAGCTGGAGCGGGCCGAGGCCGAGCTGGCCGCGTACAGCTCGGGCGAGGCGGGCACGGTCACCGTCGCGTCCTTCGCCACCGGCATCGGCCTGGTCGTCGGCCCGGCCCTGACCCGCCTCGCCGCCTCCGCGCCCGGGATCAGGGTCCGCGTGCAGGACGCGGAGGGCGACGCCAGCCTGCCGATGGTGCTCGACCGGCAGGTCGACGTCGCGGTCGCCGTCGAGTACCGCGGCGCGCCGGGCGCGGACGACCCCCGGCTGACCCGTGTCCCTCTCTACGCGGAGCCGTTCGACGCGGTGCTGCCGCTCGGCCATCGGCTCGCCGCCGCCGAACGCGTGCCGCTGGCCGAGCTCGCCAAGGACGCCTGGATAGGCCCCTTCGCCGGCAACCCGTGCCACGACGTGGTCGTCCTCGCCTGCGAACAGGCAGGGTTCCAGCCGCTGCTGGAACACTGGTCGGACGACTTCCGCGCGGTCGTGGCGCTCGCCTCGGCCGGCGCGGGCGTCGCCCTCGTGCCGCGCTCGGCGCTGCGGGGCATGGATGTGTCGGGCGCGGTGGTGCGCCCGGTGGAGGGCGCGGCTCCCACGCGCAGGGTGTTCGCGGCGGTGCGGTGCGGGGCGGAGGGGCATCCGCTGATCCGTCCGGTCCTGACGGCGCTCGGGGAAGCGGCGGGCTGACGCCGCGACCGTCACACCTGCACTCTGCCGCACCACGAAACTCAAGTGCCGCCTATTGACCTTGCGCTCAGCCCGTCATGAGCGCGGCTGACTGGTTAACAGAAAGCACTTTCCCCCTCGGGAGTTCACCGTGAACGGGAAGCAGAGCGCACTGTCCGCAACTCCCGAGAAGACGGCTTCCGCGAAGACGGCTGCCGAGAAGACGACGTCCGGCGTCGCGGAGCGGCAACGCCCGAGCCTCGGCCGACGTACCGCCGAGGCGGCCGAGAAGAGCTGGCGGCCGTTCGCGCTGCTGCTCGTCTGCTTCGGCGCCTGGTGGGTGATCGCCGCCACCGACATGGTCGAGTCCTATCTCGTGCCCTCGCCCGGCGCGACGTTCGACGTCATCATGGGCAAGCCCGGCTGTCTCTGGCAGCACGGCTGGTTCAAGAACCCCAAGCCCCTCGCCGACTACTGGGATTCAGTCCAGGGGATCAAGCAGTGAGCATGGAAGTCGCCGTCCGCCTCGACGGCGTCGCCGTCCGCTTCCGTACGAAGAAGAAGGACGTCACCGCGTTGCGAGACGTCTCACTCGACATCGGCGGAGGCGAGTTCGTGGCGATCGTGGGACCGTCGGGCTGCGGCAAGTCCACGCTGCTCAAGCTGGTCGCGGGCCTGCTCGCGCCGCCGGCGGGCGAGGTGCTCCTCGGGGGCGAGTGGGTGCGGGGTCCACGGCGCGACATCGGATACGTCTTTCAGCGCGCCGCCCTCCTGGACTGGCGCTTGGCCCGGCGCAACATCCTGCTCCAGGCGGAGATGCGGAAGATCCCCGCGGCCCGGGCACGCGCGCGTACCGACGATTTGATCGCATGACCGGACTTGACGGCTTCGAAGACGCCTACCCGCACGAGCTGTCGGGCGGCATGCAGCAGCGCGCGTGGCGCTGTGCCGGGCGCTGCTGCACGAGCCGCCCGTACTGCTCATGGATCAGGGAACTCCTGAGGGCGGTCGTGGCGCACGACTGAGAGCTGCGGCACCGCCGAACCAGACGCCGCTTGCCCGGAATCCCAAATACGGGATAGCGTGCCGAATATGGAACATGGCGGAGTCGACGCGCGCCTCGCCACCCGACTGTCCGAGCTGCGCGCCGAACGCGGCTGGTCACTGGGCGAGTTGGCCGAACTCAGCGGAATCAGCCGCTCCACCCTGTCGCGCGCCGAGCGCGCGGAGATCAGCCCCACGGCGGCCCTCCTGAACCGCCTCTGCGCGGTCTACGAGCGGACCATGTCGCAGCTCCTGAGCGAGGTGGAGGCGGAGCCCGCGCAGCTGGTGCGCGCCGTCGACCAGGCGGTCTGGGCGGACGACGACGAGGGCTTCATGCGCTGGCAGGTCTCGCCCCCGCACATCGGGATGCGCGGCGAACTGGTCGAGGCCCGGTTGCAGCCGGGCGCCGACATCACGTACGACCGGCCGCCCGTGCCCGGTCTGGAACAGCACATCTGGGTGCTCGAAGGCGCCCTGGAGGTCACGGTCCAGGGAGAGGCGCACGCCCTGCGCACCGGCGACTGCCTGCGCTACCGCCTGTGGGGCGCCTCGCGGTTCCGCTGCCTGGGCGAGCAGGCCGTGCGGTACGCGCTCGTGGTGGTGAAGTCGTGACTGCCTCAGTGTCTGGGACTGCCTCTGTGCCCGGGACTGCTCCCGCGCCCGGGACTGCTCCCGCGCCCGGGACTGCTCCTGTGCGCGGGACTGCTCCCGTGCCCCGGACTGCTCCTGTGCGCGGGACCGCCCCCGTGCCCGGGACTGCCTCAAATCTTGGGGCCTCCCCCGCGTCCCTGTCGCGCCTCGACGCGGGCCGGCTCAAGGAATGTGCGGACGACCTGGCCGGTCTCCTCACCGACACCGTGCGGGGCGGCGCCTCGCTCGGCTTCCTCGCGGATCTGGACCGTACCGCCGCGGCCGCCTGGTGGCGCGGGCTGGCTCCGGCGGTCGAGGAGGGGCGCCTCGCCGTCTGGACCGCCCGCGACGCCGAACGCCTCACCGGAACCATCAGCGTCGCGTTCACCGACAAGCCCAACGGCCGTCACCGCGCCGAGATCGCCAAACTGATGGTCCACCCGTCCGCGCGCGGGCAGGGCCTCGCCCGCGCGCTCCTGTCCGCCGCCGAAGAGGCGGCGGTGCGAGCGGGCGTGACCCTCCTCGTCCTGGACACCGAGACCGGCAGCCCCGCCGAATCCCTTTACGCGAAGGAGGGGTGGAGCAGGGCCGGGACCATCCCGGATTACGCGACGGACCCGGCCGGGACTCTCCGTGCGACGACCCTGTTCTACAAGCGTCTCGGCGAAGTGTTCGAAACGTCCGAGACGCTGCAGTAGCGCAGCGCCGCCAGATGGGCGTAGCTGTTGCGCGCCGTCGCGAACGGATCCGTCGGGCTGTCGTGCTCGACCAGCCACTGCCGGACGCCGCCCACGCGCGCGTGGGCGAACATCGCGGCGAAGTCGAGCGTCCCCGAACCGACGTCGGCCGCCATGTCCTTGACATGCAGCGCGGGGAAGCGGCGCGGGTGGCGCCGGAAGTACGTCGCCGGATCCGCGCCGCCCTTCACCGCCCAGTACACGTCCAGCTCGAAGCCGACCAGTTCCGGGTCGGTCTCCGCGACGAGGATGTCGTACAGGCTGGGAAGGGGCGGACGCGGAGACGGTTCGGCGCGTGGCCGGTGTGAGGTCCCGCGTGTGGGGGAGGCTGAGCCGGAGAAAACGTAGCCGAAGGGGACCGCCCGTCCGTCCGCACGCGGAAGAACCACCCGCACGCGGAAACTAGCCGCCTGCGGACACCATCCGCACGCAGGGAGCCGCCTACGGGGAACCGCCTGTAGGGAAGTCGCCTTTAGGGAATCGTCTACGGGACCGCCCCCAGAACCCACCCGCAGGAAAGCACCTCAGGGAGCCCGCCTGATGTCCGACCACCGATCCGACGAGACCGCAACCACCTCCTCCGCCGCCTCCTCCTCCGCCACCTATACCGCGGGACTGCTCAACGCGGCGGACGGCGTGCCCGTCGCCACGTACACCTGGCTGCCGGCCGACGGCAGGCCGCGCGCCTACGTCCAAATCGCGCACGGAGCCGCCGAACACGCCCTGCGCTACGACCGTTTCGCCCGCCACCTGACCGCCCACGGCTACGGCGTCGTCGCCTCCGACCACCGCGGCCATGGCGCCACCGCGCAGGCAACGGGCGGCTACGGAGTGACCTCCGGACCGGACGGCTCCGACGAGGCCGACAGCTGGCGGGCGATCGTCGACGACCTCAAGGCCATCGGCGACCAGGTGCGCACCCTGCACCCCGGCCTGCCGTACTTCCTCCTGGGACACAGCCTCGGTTCGATGCTCGCGCGGGACTACGCCCAGGAGTACGCCGACGATCTGGCGGGTGTGATCCTCTCGGGCACGTTCCGCTCGCTGCCCGGCGCCGAGCCGGAGGAGTCGATCGCCCGCCTGGAACACGAGATCGCCGAGCACGGCCGCGCCGCGACCTCCTCGTACGTCCCTGACCTCTTCGCCTCGTTCAACGACCCGTACGTCCATCGCACCGGCTTCGAGTGGCTCTCGCGGGACGAGGCGGAGGTCGACGCGTACGTCGCCGACGAGCGCTGCGGGTTCGCCTTCTCCGCGGGACTGTCCCTGGACTGGGTGCGCGGCCTGCGCAAGATCAACGATCCCCGCAACCTCGCGCGCGTGCCCGCAGATCTGCCGATCCACGTCGCGGTCGGCGAGCAGGACCCCTGCAACCAGCGGATGACGCTCGTCCATGAACTCCTGGAGGACTTCCGTTACGTCGGGTTGGAGGACCTCACATGGAAGGGCTACCCGGACACGCGCCACGAGATCCTCAACGAGACCAACAGGGACGAGGTCCAGGAGGACCTGACGGCCTGGCTGGACAAGCGGGTGCTGTGAGACGCCGTGAGATGCGGTGAGATGCGGTGAGACGTGAGACCGTGCGGTCGGCAGGTGACTGTCAGTGGCGTTGGTTACGGTTCATGGCATGTCGAAGTCCAGATTCAGAACCCGCGTCACCTCCGATGACGTGCGCCGCATCGCCCTCGCCCTGCCCGACACGGCGGAGAAGATCGCGTGGAGCATGCCCACGTTCCGTGTGTCCGGAAAGATGTTCGTGACGGTTCCGGACGACGAGACGTCCATCGCGGTGCGGTGCCCGAAGGCCGAGCGGGACGAACTGGTCCTCGCGGAGCCGGACAAGTTCTGGGTCGCGGCGCACGAGGCGGCTTCGGCATGGGTGCGGGTGCGCCTCGCGGCGCTGGACACGGACGAGCTCACCGACATCCTGTCCGACTCCTGGCGCCAGGCCGCGCCGCCCCGACTCCTCGAAGAACACCCGGGATTGGGGGTTTTGGCCGCGGAGTGGGACTGACCGCTCACCGTTCAACCCAGGAAGCCGCTGATCCGCCCGCGCAACGACCGCACGTCGAGGCCGTGGGCGGCCAGATGCTCCTCGACCTGCCCATAGCGGCGCAGCTCACGGCGGCCCACGCCCAGGCCGAGCACGCGGTGCGGCAGATCGACGAGCGCGTCGTTCACCGCGCCGGCCGAGGTCCCGGCGAGATACGGCTCGACGACCACCACATCGGCGGCCTCCCCGGCACCCACGGCCCGCCGCAGCGCCTGCTCGTCGAAGGGCCGCACGGTCGTCGCGTACAGCACGGTGACGTCGAGCGCCTCCGTCGCGGCGAGGACCTGGTCGAGCATCGGCCCGACGGCGACCACCACACCGTCACGCCCTCCGCGCCCCTCACGCCCCCCGTGCCCTTCCCGCACCGTGAGGAACCGCTCGCCGTCCACGGGAAGCGGCCGGGAGTTGGACTGCGCGGACAGACGTACGTACACCTTGTCGTCGCCCGCCGCGACGGCGTGCCGAAGAAGCGTCTCGGCCTCGTCGGGGTGGCCCGGCACGTGAACGGTCCAGCCGTCGAGGGTGTCGAGCAGCGCGACGTCGCCGGGCGACATATGGGTGAAGCCGCCGGCGGGCCAGTCGAAGGACGCGGCGGCGCTCACCAGGACGCCGCCCAGGCCCTGGTGCCCGAAGTCGAGCTTGATCTGTTCGAAGGGGCGCTCCACGAGAAAGCTGGCGAACGTGTGTACGACGGGCCGCAGCCCGGCGAGCGCGAGCCCGGCGCCCGCCCCCACGAGCAGCTGCTCCCTGATCCCGACGTTGATCACCCGGTCCGGGTGCCTGCGCATCGCCTCCTCGAAGGCGTCCTTGCCGATCTCGGCGAGGACGACGGCGACGCGGGGATCCTCGTCGAGCAGCCGCGAGACGACAGGGGCGAAGCGGTCACGCATGGTGTCCATGGCAGAGGGGTCCTTCCGGGGGTACGGCGATGGGGGAGGGGGCGTCGGCTTGGCTCACGCGGGCTTGGGCTCGCCCGCGTACTCCTTGGGCTCGACCCGGGCGACCACCACACGCGGCCGGCCCGGGTGCGGTGCCGTGAAGGCCGTGTACAGCGCGTCGTGGTCCCGCCCGTCGACGGTCTCGGCGGACCACCCGGCGGCCTCGAAGCGGGCGGAGATCCCGCCGGGCCTGGTGTAGCTGGCGGAGGCGTTGTCGATCACGAGCACGTGCAGCTGGTCGAGGCCGGCCGGACCCGCGTAGGCGATGGCCTCGTGATTGCTGCCCTCGTCCATCTCGGCGTCCCCGACGAGCACCCACACGCCGGGCTCGGTGAGGCCACGTGCCTTCAGCCCCAGCGCCGTCCCCACGGCGATCGGCAGCCCGTGCCCAAGGGACCCGCTGCCGATCTCGGCACCGGGCACCAGCACCCGGTCCGGATGGTGCCCGAGCGGAGAGTCGTACGACCCGAAGCCCTCAAGCCAGTCGACGGGCAGGAAGCCCTTGGCGGCGAGGATGGCGTAGTAGGCCATGGGCCCGTGCCCCTTGGACAGCAGGAACCGGTCGCGCGCGGGGTCGTCCATCCGCTCCGGCGTGACGCGGAGCACCCGGTCGTAGAGCACCCAGAGCGCGTCCAGCGTCGACGTCGCGGCGGGCCCATGCTTTTCGTCCCCTGTCATGAGCCCCATGAGCCGGGGGAGGTCTGCGTACCCGTACCCGTACCCGTACCCGTATCCGTATCCGTGTCCGTGTCCGTGTCCGTGTCCGCGTTCCGTGGTCGTCGTCATGCCGAGCAGCGTGCAACCTCAACTGCACTTGAGGTCAAGAGCCGGCCCCCGGGAAACGGGTGAGCGATCACCGGTCAGAGTGCGGTATTGTTTCGGTGCGCGTTCGGCCAGGGAGAAACCCCAGGTCACACGGGCAACGGGACGTGGCGCAGCTTGGTAGCGCACTTGACTGGGGGTCAAGGGGTCGCAGGTTCAAATCCTGTCGTCCCGACCAGCTTTTTGCAGGTCGGAGGCCGTTCTCGCCATTAGGCGGGAGCGGCCTTTTCTGTTGGTGGTCGTGGAGTGGTCGCGACGCTCTTCGCGGTTTAGGGCGGCGGCGATGGCGTCGACGGCTTGGTGGGCGGTACGTCGGGTGAGGTGGGCGTAGATGTTCGCGGTGGTGGAGATGGTGGAGTGCCGTGCGGTCTGGGAGACAGCCCACAGGCTGACGTTTTCACTGATGGCGATGGTCACGGCGAGGTGGCGCAGGTCGTGGAGGGTGCAGCGGGGGACGCCGGCCTGTTGGGTGAGGTCGTGGAAGTGGTTGAGGACCCATTCGGGGTGCCAGGAGCGTCCGTCCGGGCGGGAGAAGACGAATCCGTTCCCGTGTTCAGGATCGGTGGGGTCCTCTGCGAGTGAGGCGTTGCGGCGGCGGTCGAGCACGGCACTCACGCGGGGTGACAGGGCGACCCAGTCGCGGCTGGCGCGGGTCTTGGGGGTGGTGATGACGAGCTTGTTGTTGTCGACGGCGGACAGGGTCCAGCGGGTGTAGAGCCGGTTCTGGCCGAGGTGTACGTCGTTCCAGTGGAGGGCGAGGGCTTCGCCTCGGCGGAGTCCGGTGCCGATGAGGAGCTCGGCGAGGTCGGCGAAGTCCGGGTCACGTCTCCGGCAGTGGTGGAGGAAGCGCACGGCCTGGGCGGTGGTCCAGATGGTGCGCTCTGCCCGAAGCAGGGCGCGGGATCACGGTAGGTCGGGCGACGTTGACAGGCAGGCGGTGGGTTCGCACGGCTTCGCCGAGAGCGCTGGAGAGGGTGGCGAGGATGTGCCAGACAGTCTGCTGGCCGCGCCCGGCGGCGAGTTGGGTCTGCGTGAAGTGGTGCAGGTGCTCGTAGGCCAGGTCATCGAGACGGATGGCCCCCGGGGCGGGGATGAGATCGTTTCGGGTGTAGTCGCGGTAGCGGATCCAGGTGGCGGGTTTGAGTCGTAGTTTTTATGCGGCGAGCCATTGGATGAGGTGGTCCTCGAGCGTCTGGTTGGGGTCGGCGCTGATCCCGATGCTGCGGCCGGCGAGGTAGCGGTGCAGGGCGGTGCGGGCGTCGTCCTGGGTGGGGAAGCCGCCGCGGCGCACGGTGCGGTTGTGGCCGCCGGTCTGGGTGGCGGGGATTTCGACGGCGAAGGTCCAGGTCCCGTGTTTGGAGTCGGTATTCAGGAGAGGGCAGTGCGTGTCGAGCTGGTGTTTCTGCTGGTCGCGGCAGCGGCGGTAGACACGGCCTGTCGCGTGGTGAGTGCGCATGGTGATCACTCCCTGGCGTGGTGTGACACCTGTGCTTTCAGAGTGAGCCTGTAGCGCGCAGAGTTCGCGGCGAACGGCCACCGTACGACCACAACAGGGGCTGAAGGGCATGTGACCTGCACGGATCCCTTGACGGAGCGCATGGTGCGACGTGTGCGCCATTGGGGCGGAGGGCGGCCCATGTGGGGCGCGACTGGACGTCAAGTCTGGATGGCACGCTGGCTACAGGAACTTGCTGTCCAGAGCCCGCCCCAAGGGCGCCGCCTCTGGGTTCGGCTACGGTTCGGGCCATGGGCGCGTACGAGGTGGAGGAGGCGCAGGTCGAGCAGGGATGGGACTTCGGTGACGGCTACGTCTGTGCTCAGTGCGTGGGCGACGAAGCGCTTGCGCGGAAGATCACCGCGGATGCTGTGACGGACGGTGCCTGCGACTACTGCACAGGCGGGCCGGCTGCCCCGCTCGACACTCTGTTGGCGGCGTTCTTCGATGGGCTGCACACCGAGTACGGACTGGCAGGCGGCGAACTTGCCTATTTCGGGGGCGAGCTGGTGCCGGCCGAGAGCTGGGACGGCGGTGAGCTGGTCGACGAGTACGCGGACGTGCTGGTTCCCGAGGCGTTGCAGGAGGCTGTACGGCAAGCCGCGCGGGCTGACGATGTCTGGGTGCGGCGCCACTTCGTTGAACCGCGCAGGGACCAGGCGCTGCTGGACGGCTGGGAGCGCTTCAGCGAGCAGGTGAAGTATCGGACCCGGCACGTGTTCTGGCTGGCTCCGCCGCACGAGAAGGAGGCCTATCTCGGCGGAGGGGAGATTCCCGCCGCAGACGTCCTGATGGCGCTCGGCGACCTCATTCCCGACGCAGGACTCGTGCGAGAACTTGACCCCGGGCAACGTCTGTGGCGTGCGCGTGCGCATCAGGCCGACGAACACCCGCGCAGTGCACGCGAGTTGGGAACCGCGCTGCCCGAACAGGCCCGCCGTCCCAACAGGATGAGCCCGGCAGGCATCCCTCTCTTCTACGGGGCCGACAGCCGCCAGACCGCGATCGACGAAGTGGCGAGGCACGTCGCCGGTCGGGGGTGGCGTGTTACTAGCGCCGCGTTCGAGACCACCCGTCCGTGCACGGTGATCGACTTCACCCGACTTACGCCGGTTCCGACAATCTTCGACACAGACCGGTCGCATGTGCGGCATGCGCTGAACTTCCTGCACCAGTTCACCGAGCGAATCAGCGCCGACACCGACGGCCACGAGCATCTCGCCTATGTGCCCACACAGATCGTCACCGAGTATCTGCTCAAGGTCTTTGGTGCGCAACGCCCCGTCGACGGGCTCGTCTTCACATCGTCCGCGGCCATCGACGGCGGCGTCTGTACCGTGCTCGACATCCCCCAGAACCGCTGCTTCGACCCCACCGGCTCAGAGCCCGACGGTCATCCCGCCCTGCGGATGGTCCCCAGCACGCTGCTATCCGATCAGCCCCTGCTGTAGCGGCTGGCAGTGCACCAATAAGCGCCCAGCCGCGCATCGATAGAGTCGGGCGCAATCCACACTCGAGGCGAGCGTAAGGGGGAGCGTGTGGTGGGTAAGGAGTGGGTTACTTTGGCGGCAGCTGTAGCTGGTGTTCTGGGCACACTCGGCGCGGCTCTCCTTACGCAACGACGGGCGGATCAGACCAAGCGGATGGAGCTGCAGGCCCTTGCATCCGCCCAGCGAGAAGAACGTCAGCACACCGAACAGATGCGGCGGGCCGAGCTGGCGGAGGCGGCGCGTCGCGAACTGATTGATCTGAGACGTGCTTGCTACATCGGCTTCAATACGGCAGCTCGCCAATACCAGACAGCTCAGGTCAACCTGATGCATGCCCTGCGCTCCAGTACCGATGCGGATGAGTGCAGGGAGCAGCTCGAGGCCCGGCGTCTGGCCCATCGGGACAGCTATGCGGAGGCGCAGATGATTCTGCCTCCGGGAGTATTCTCAGCGGCACGGGATGTGAACCAACAACTCAATGCCAGCTATGGCCGACTCATACGACTCCATGGGCAACCACCGACGAGTGAACGTGAACTCGTAGCGTTCGAGACGGACATTGAGGTGTCCTGGGCGTTGCTGAGCCAACTGCGGCATGCCATGCGGCACGACCTCGGTGTGGACCAGGCCTCGATCTGAAGCCGCATTGCCGGGTACTGTTCTCGGCCGCCCGACGCTCCGTCGGTACGGAAAAGGATCATGGGGATGGCAAGAGGGGCCGAAGCAGCGGGCGTTCCCTGAGGGCTCTGTCAGGCCTGAGAGATCACCGCTGCCAGTCGGCCGCGTTCGCGTGATGGAGCAGCGGATGTGCGGCGAGGGCGGAGAAGTACTGGTGGCGCGACCAGGTCGTCCGGTCGCCGATGACGATCAGTCGGCGGCGGGCCCGGGTGACGGCGACGTTGAGCAGGTTGGGGCTCTTTGTTGCCCACTGGCGTGAGCCGGCTGCGTTCGCGGCCGTACCGAGCACGATCACGACGATGTCGGCCTCCTTGCCTTGTGTCGTGTGCACGGTGCCCACGCGTGCCTGCGGCAACTGTGACGCGGCCGAGCGGCGCAGTGCTGTCGAGACCTCGCGGAAGGGGCTCACCACGAACACCGACTCCCCGAGGCGCCGGGGGATATCCGCGTGCTCCGCCCCGGGCTGTTCCGCGATTCGCTGCTCCACCAGTCGCAGCGTCTTCTCCAGACAGTTGCCCTCTTCGGGGTTCCATTTCCCGCCAGCGGACGCGGACGGCACGTGCAGCCAGACGCTCCGGTGGAGGGGCACCCCGTCGTCGTGGCGCTCGTTCACGCCGTAGACCATCATCCCGTCGTAGGCGATTTCGTTGCTGACGTCGAACATCAGCCGGTCGCAGCGCCGGTGGACTCGGAGCGGTGAACCGACCCACACCGGGCCCTGCTCCTCCCCGCCGAGCCACGTCCCGTACCGCGTCTGCCGGTCGGCAAGGCTCTGCACCGATCCCGCCCCCGGCGCCCACTGCCCGTCCACACCGAAGTGGCGGCAGAGCCGCTTCTGCGCGGTCAGCGGCAGCGTCACGACTGGCTCGAGCTGTAGCGGATCGCCGACGATGACAGCTCGCCGACTACGCCAGAGCGCCCCCACGGCCTGCTGCGGGGCGGCCTGTCCCGCTTCGTCGATCAGGAGCCAGCCGATCGACTCACGGCCGATCCCTTCGAACATCCGACTCAGCGAAGCGAAGGTGGTGGACACCACCGGGACGACGAGGAACAGCATCTTCCAGGACGCGAGGATTGTCGCGGCCGGCAGGCCCGGCGGAGCCGACACCTTGATCACCTCCATCGCGGCGAACAGGTTTTCCCGGACGGTCTTCGCGGCTCCGGCGAGCAGAGCCTGGTGCAGGTCGAGGGCGGCGAGGAACAGCTGGGTGCGAGCAGAGGCGAACTCCGGATCCATCCATGGCGCCGACAGCTCCCGCGTCTCCATCGCCGCCCGGTCGTCCGGGCCGGCCAGCCACTCCTCGCCCGGGAACGTTGCTCCCCACCGCTCCCGAGTCCGCTCCAGCTCTTGCTGCTCCGCATCGAGCTTCGCCAACCGTGCGTGAACCTGTTGCTCACCGGCGGCCATGTCCGCCCTGGCCCGCTCCAACTGCCCCAAGGCCAAACGGGCTTCGCGCTGCAGGGTATTGGTCGTGGCAGTGAGCTGCTGAAGCCGGTAGCGCTCGCCGAGCAGCTCGTGATCGCGCTGCCCGTGTGCCTGTTCCGCTTGCCTCAACAGCTCATCCGCTTCGCCGAGTCGCGCGACGAACGGCGCCCGTTGGGCCTCCCAACGAGCCACAGCGCCGCGGCCCAGGACGCGGCGAACCAGGCCGGGTCGGGGGTGGCGGGCATCCTGCTCTCGCAGCCGGGCCTCGGTGTCCCCGACTGTCCCGGCTGCTCGGCCGACGATCTCTTCCGCCCCCCGCCAGACCTCCACCGTTCGTTCAACGTGACGGCGCTGCTCTTCGGCCCGTCCGATGGCTGCAGCGATCGCGGCGCGCTGCCGCTCGTACTGGTCCTGAAGGCCCGCGAGCGATCGGCGGAAGTCCGCGACGCCCGAGCGGAGCGACTCCAGGAGCGGGTCGGGCACCGCCAGCCGCTCTGCCAGATCGGCCAGGCGTGTCCGCTCCCGCACCAGAGCGTCGACCTTCGCCCGCGCGGTGCGGAAGCGGGCAGTGGCCTGCTCCCAGGAGAGCGCGGACAGCGGCGGATCATCCTGCGCTGCAGCGGCGCCGCGCTCGGCGTTGATGTGATCGGTGAGCAGTTGCCGAAGGCCCCGTGGCGGGCTGCCGCTGTCGGCGGCCTGGGCCCGTCGATCCTTCGGCTGCCCCCACCAGAACGCCTCGACGAAGTCGGAGCGCAGCTGCCGCTTGCCCAGGCACGCGGCGACCGCGCCCCAGGCCGGGGTGGAGTCGAGCAGGAGGCCGGCGGGTTCCCGGAGGTAGGCGGCATGCTCCTGCCAGCTGGGTCCGACGGATTTCTCGGCAGGGATCTCCAGTGTCACGTTCTTCACCGCGCCGTTGTTCGACGAGGCGATCACCATCTCGAAGCCTGTGAGGTCGTCGATCAGCGGTCGGAGCTTCCTGACCGATCTGCGTCCACTCACCGGGTCGGTCTCCCAGGTCAGTGGCTTCTTGCGGAAGGCGTCCTGCGGAGTCGCCAGCTCGGCGAGCCGCTCTGCGCGGCGCACCACGATCGCGGCGACGAGATCCCGCAGCATAGTCGTCTTCCCAGTGCCCGGCGGGCCGTTCACCGCGTACAAACCGGACGCGTCCGCCCCGCCCAGCCGGTTCATGATCTGGTTGACGGCGAACTGCTGGCTCAGCGCAAGGGGCTGATCCGTCTCGGCCGGCCACCGGCCCGCAGGTGTCAGATCGGGCCGAACGCCACCGAGTACGTCGAGGAGCCCGGTGCGTACGTCGACCCGGGTGGCCGGATCAACGGACTCCTCGGGCGTGAGGAAGCTGACGAGAGCCTGATTTGCGTCGCCCCCGGTGACGGCGTCGGCCACCCGGGCGAGATCTTCGGCGAAGAAGCTGTTCATGAGCGCATCGCTGCCAGCCTCGTCCGCCCGATCCTCTCGCACTTGCTGGCTCTTGACGCGAATCGAGTCGGGCGCCAGTGCCTCGCCGACGCCGAGCTGCTGGGTCACCCAGCGGGTGATAGCGACGAGGTCATGAATGTCCAGGCGCTTGGTGCCGACCTCGAGCGGGGGCTCGAGCCGGTCTGCCGCCCCCTCGCTGCCGTCGTCGTCCCCCTGGCTGCTCTGCCTGGCTCGGTCGAGCAAGGCGCCGCCCAGCTCCTCGGTGATGTTCGCGGCCGCCGCGCCCGCAATCGGCCCGAGCCCAAGCCCTGCCGCAGCAACTTCCGCAGCACCACTGATTCCACCCTTCACCGCGGCAGTCACCAGTGAGGACATGAGCCCGGCGACGGGACAGCCCGACAGTTCCGGAGCACCCTCGCCACGTGCGAGATCACCGGACGGCCCGTTCTGACTTGGGGCCGGGACCGGGTCCTGGTGCACTGGAATGTGGCCGTCGGCCACATCGAGCAGAGTCTCGACGAGGGTGCGCTCACTGACCTCGAAGCCTTCCAGCCACGCCTTGTCATGAGGGCCTGGGGCCAGCGTGCGACTCACCGCCCAACCGCAGGACGACAGTGTCACGCTCCCCTTGATCAGCCGACCGTCCTGGTTGATGGTGAAGCTGAGCAAGGCGCTCTGACCCGAGATTCGGCCGTCGAAGTCGGCTTCTTCGCCCGGCGAGCGGAACGCCTCCATCAGGACGTCCCGCATCCGGGAGATGTCAAAGACACCCGCGTAGACGGTGTGTTGCCAGACACAACGAGGATGCAGGGGCCGGGAGGACAGCGGCGAACCGGGCTCCCAGGCTAGCGGCCGCCCCGGACACGCCGCGAAGACATTCTGGGACGGATCAACGCGATCCACAGCGGGCGGACTGAAGTACTCTGCCGCCCGCCACATCCGGAGAATTCCAGCGCGGCGCGCTTGCTCAGCGCGCGATCCGCTTGCATCCGCCACTGTCGTCGACGTACGCGAAGTGCCAGGCCATCCTGAAGAACTCACGGTATCCCGATCCCACCGTCCTGTCGGGTCGGTGACGGCTTGTCATGTCAACAGCCCTTGCAGCCTAGCGGTGTTGATCCGTTTGGAGTAATCATCATTAAGAAGTTCGGGCAGGTTGAGTGTCGTCCAGGCGGCCGCTGCCTGGACGGGTGGTTCGCGCGCCGTTCGTCCTCGCTCAGCCGGTCTCTATGGAGTCCGTGTCGGAGGCGTCGAAGGGGAGGACCCGGTGTCCTGCCAGAGATTGACGATGCCTGCGTACTGGTGCACGTCGTTGTCGAGGGCGTTCCGATGCCGTTCAGGGCGTTGTCGAAGAGCATGAGGACGTCATGGTCTTCGAGGAGGAGTTCGCGGGCGGAGCCCCAGGCCCAGTCGGAGGGGTGGTTGGGTAGGCCGGCCAGGGCGCGGGTGACGATGTGGGGTTGTTCGGTGCGCAAGGGTGGGGCCCGCGGACCAGGGCTAGGTGCAGCGCCATTTCCTCGCCGGTGCAGCGTGGGCGCGGCTCACCGTCCTGGTCGATGTTCTTGGCCAGGTCGCGGAAGGCCCGAGCGAATCGGGAGCGTTAGGCAGCGGACCGGCCGAAGGTGAGGCGGAGGGGGGTGAGTTCAGGACGTGGGCTACCGACTCACGTGAGTCGGTAGCCTTGATCCCATTGATCGTTTGGGTCGGTGAGATGTGAACCACCCTGCTCGGTCATTCATTCACGGCCGTGGACCTGTTTGTACTCCTTGACCAGGTTCTGCGGCAGTCTGCCCCGTTCGTTGACGGCGCGTCCCTGTGCCTTGGCCCATGCGCGGACCAGAGGCGCTGTGACGTCTGCGCATGAATCCTGTTGCCGCGGCACAGACGGATTCCCAGACGGCTCAGGACCTGATCCTTTGGGAGGAGTGGGAGGTTCCTCTCCTCTATGCCTCCAGCGGGGCCCTTCCCCGCCGGCCGATTCAATGACAGCAGCCAGCGCCCGCAGGCGGGAGGCGATCAAAGAGGGGGGCGCCGTGGCGACATGGTTACCGCCCTGTTGTTCCACTCCAGCGATGAGGGGAGACACCAGGAACGTTAGAGCCTCCTCGATCTCGCTGCTGTCCAGAGGGGTTTCAAGTACTCCCTTCGTTTCTCGCCAGATGTCGCTGACCCCCAGCACCCCGGCGCTGTAGCGGATGTCAACGGGATCGTTCCCGCTCTTCCACAGGGTGTGCAGTACCAGGCTTAGGGTTTCCTGCCGCCGTTCCGCCTCCCGCCAGGTGAGTTCCAGTGCCTCTGCTTCTTCTCCGGCGGTCACCATCGCCGCGATCTCGCGCGGCGAGAGCAGTGTACGGCTGTGGCGCGTGATGGCATCCGCGAGCTCTCGCGCGGTGAGCAGAGCCACCTTCTTCCTTGCCGCTTCCTGTGTGACCCGGGCGTCGAACTGGGGGCCGACCAGGAGGGTGCTCTGCGCCAGGTGGCGTTCGCGGTGTTCACCCAGTCTCCAGAATTTGACGTCCTGATCGGTCACCAGTCCTGCGCCGTCCGTCTTGGCTTCGACTGCGACGCGCTGCCGGTCGGTCGGCGACTGCCATAGCTGGATGACCACATCGGTCGTCTTCGGCCGCGACGTCGACACCAAGTGCATGAAATGCAGCCGCAACAGCCTGTTCAAATCGTTGGTAGTCGGCGCTGTCGGTGGCGGCCTGTACGACTTCGGCGGCCGGCAAGCCGAAGCTGCGCTTGCCGGTATCGGTCAGGGCAGCTTCGGCTGAGCCTCCTTGGGTAACACCTTCATCAGCGTTGCCGGGGTAGTCGGAGTTCGCGGGCTCGAGGAGTGGCAACGTGTGGACCAGTGCGGTCCCCAACTCTGTTCGCCGGACGGTAAGTCCGATGCGCTCGGCGAGGCCGGTCTCCAGGAAGAGCGCGATACGGCGTGCGACGTCTTCCCGGGTGAGCTGCACGTCGGGGTATCGCTCTGCGAGAACGCGATGGAGTGTGGCCGTGTGCGCCTCATCTTCCAAGGCATCAAGGGTTTCTCCCAGCAAGGCGACGCTGAGGTGCAGCAGACGAACGAAGTCCAGAGCCTCGTCGGACGCGAGGCAGCTAGCGGCGAGTTCTGTTGTCGCGAAAGTATCGGTGCCTACCTGAGTCAGGAGACCGAGTGAACGCAAAGTTCCGAGCGTTTGTTCGGCGGAGGATTCCAGAACGCCGTATTCTCCGGAACAGAAGGCCGCAAAGTCACTTCGCTTGATCGCAGGCACGGCTGCGTTCACCGGGCGGGCCAGTGCTTCTGCTCTTGGTGAGGTCGTAGGCCATGCGGACAGTCTGGCGGCTTCCGGGGCGGACAAGGCGAGTACGGGCGAATACCCGCGGCGCTGGCGCCGCTTCCCGTAAGGGCCCTACGGGATCGGCAAGCTCGTGCACGGTGGATCGTCCAAGCACTCCTGCACGTCGCCCCGATTGATCGCGTTGCGTTTCTGCAGGCCCTCCATGTACCTGTCCATCTGATCGTCTTCCCGTAGGCCGTCGCACTCCGCGGGCTCCTGATCCAGATCGGTATCTGCGTCCTTCTGCAAGGCGTTGGACCACGCGTCGACGCAGGCTTCCCGCTGCTCAGTGGCCGAGAGTGAAGGCGTCTTTATGACGGTTGCGGTGGCTTTCGGCGGTTCGCTGTCCGCAGCGCTGGAGCAGCTGGCCAGCGCGAGCGCAGAGGCGGCGAGTAGAGCGACGGGGGTGCGGTGCATGGTTTTCCCAAGGAGTGTGTTGAGGGCCGGATCCTAGCGACGTATGGGTGTCTCCTGCGGAAGAACGCATAGAGTGACGTCAGGTGGGCGGTGTTGCGATACACGTGGAGGGGCGAGCCCTATTTCGCCCGTAGACGGAGACTGGCGTCGTCGGCCGGGTACGCCCCGACAGGTCGGCCCGCGGCTATCCTTCCCACCGTCTACTGGCAGAAGGGGCGCCCGGCGCCTGTCGCACATCGAGGGGGATGCCCTCGGCAAACTGCGCGGGGACTGTCACGCGGTCGACTTGCCCGGACCTGACTCGCGTTCGTGAGGTGCTCCGGAGCGAGTGAGACGTGCGAGGGTGCTCCATGGCAAGGACCCCTCCGAGACCCTCGCCCCGGACCGACGGGCTAGCGCCGGGGACACTGAAACTGGTGGCGGGGAAGCCCACCGTCGGGATGAAGCACCCGCCAAGAACCGTGCCAGACCTACGGCGTCCGGAGTGCGGGCGAGCTGTTCCTCCAGGCTGTGTCGAACTGCTGCAGGGCGATGGAGTACAGGAGTCCGGAGGCCCGGGCGTAGAGACACGGGGAGTTCCTGCCGTGAGCGGAGCTGTTGTAGAAGGTGAGGTAGGCGGCCCGGTCCGTTGCGATGACGCGGCAGCTATTAGGCAGGTTGAAACTGCGAAGCTCGAAGTTGCGTTGTGTGCGGGTTGCATGGGCGAGGTAGTCGATGTTCGTCCGGACCTGGTTCCTGAGCAGGCCGGGAGTGAAGCCGGGATCGAATAGGCGTATGTCGTGCGAGCGCCGCTCAAGCCAGGAGTCGCCTTGCGTGCGAGGGTCGGGCAGCAGAACCTGGACGGACTCCGGGGACAGCTCGCCCGACCACAGAGGAGAGAAGACCTCACGGGTGAGCACGTTGCCACGCCCTGCCATGACCTTGATCCAGCGAGCCCGGCCAAGGTCGCGTGCGATGTCCTTCTCGGCGGACGACTGATGGCGGTACACACGGCCGAGTCCAGTGCCGGTGCACCAGGAGCAGACGGCGATCAGCCACCACAGCGGGCGTGCACCGCGTAGGAAGCCGAGGAGGAGCAAGATTGCACTGGCTGCCAGAGAGCTGAGTATCCCGAACAGAAAAGCAGTCATGTGAGCCTCTCCCTGTGCGCGCGTGATCACGACTATTTGACTTCGCGGTCAGCAGAGATAAGGCAGGAGGTGCCGCAGGATGTGCGCGGCGTTCCGAGCCGCGAGTTCGTGATACCCGTGGCCCTTTTCGTCGTCGGCGTTGTCGGATACGCCCCGGATGACGATCCAGCCGGGGTTGATTCCCTCGTGGAGGGAGTTCTCCTGCCAGTGCTGGCTCAGTCCGCCGGCTTCCATGTCCACCGCCAGGACTTTCTCGTGGTAGTCCGTGAGGTAGCTGCGGATTTCGCTCTCGCGGTCGGCGATGACGGCTTCACCGGACCCGATCACTCCCGGGTAGACCTCGAACTCCTCCGAGGCGTGCGTGGAGAGCTGGCCGAGGATGCGTGCCGGGGTGCCGTGATCCGCGAAGAAGGCGTTCACCGCATGAACGACCGGTGCCGGTGACTGCCGGTGCTCCCCGCGGCGGCGGACGTCCCCACGCGGATTGATCTTGCGATTCTCGTAGTAGACGATGTCGGTGGAGACGATGACGTTGCCGATGCGGGCGTGCTTGTCATGGATACCGCCGGCTACTCCTACCAGGGCCCACAGCCGAGGCGCGTAGTGGCGGCGTAGGTTGTCCAGGGCAGCCATCGCCGATCGTTGTCCCTGGCTCTGGCTCTGAGTAGCCACGATGCGAACGGTGCCCTCTGGGGTGGTGTGTTCACCTCGGTAGAAGTACAACCCGCCAGGTTTCTTGTGGCGCACCAGCTTTAACTCATCGACCACGGAACGCAGTTCCTCGCTGAGGATCGTTACCACTCCAACGTCCCATACAGTGGTCCGTTCGTCGGCCGTTCCGGCGTCGGTGGGGCGGTCAGCGTGGGGGGAGGGGCCAGCCACGGAGACATGGGCGTGTTCTCCGACGGCGTTGTTGCTGAAGTTGTTGTTGTCGCCGTTGCTGACGATGCCTCGATTGGTGATCACTGACTTCCTCCACCGCTGGGGTTGTTGGGACCTGCAGGCTGGTTTGCGGAGACGCCGACCTGAGCTGAGTTGCCCACGGCGTTGTTGTTGAAGTTGTTGTTGTCACCGAAGTTAAAGATGCCGCTGTTGATGATTTTGAGTGCGCGGTCATTGAATTCGGATATGTCAACATCGTTGGCGTACAGGAAGTCGCCGGCAGCGTGGAGCAACCGTTGTTCGATTGTCTTCATCCGGCCCAGGATGTCGCTCTTTTCCAGCTGAATCTTGGACCATGCCTGGGCCGACCTCTCCCGTATGCTTACCCGGCTGCCGATCAAAATGTTGCGGATCGGTGTGGAAGTGAGGTCGCGGGGGAACACGACTGCCTTGCCCAAGACGTAGAGGTAGAGGACGAGCCGCCATGAGCGCTGGATCTCGGAAGGCAATGTGATCAGTTCGCGGAATGCCGCCCAGACGACGGCGGTGAATCCGTGCTGACCGAACTCCGCGGTACGCTGAAACGATCTCGGCGTATGGGCGAGGACGCACGCTGCCGTGGAGATACTCAAGGTGCGTCCCTGCAGGCTGACGTGCAACAGGACGGTCGCGACGAATTCCGATCCCTCCGCAGGCGTTGTCACCTCAAGGAAGTGGTGCTGCTTGGATCCGGGCGTGTTGATGATGACGCGCAGGTCGGCCTCACTGAACTTCTGCGGAAGAAGTGAACGGTCCACGGCCACATCCGTTTCGGCTACGTAGACACGGTCGCGGACCTGTGCGGGAAGCCGCACGTCCGCGCTGTCGGTATCCAGCAACTGAACCGCTTCGCGCAGGTACTCGACCAGTTCGTGTGCTTGGAAGGGCGGTACTGGATGCTCGCGTTCATGAAGCGGTGCATCGTCGTCGCCGCCGGGACGTAGCAGTTGGATGCTCATCGGCGGGTTCCACTGGTAGACGAGTTCGCCGGCCCCGACGAACGGTGACTCGTCCCCGAAGAGCGTGAACACAGTGATGTCGTCCTCGTCCTCGTCCTCGCTGTGACGGGGGCGGCGGTACACGGCGCAAAGGTGTTGCTGCTGTACATCAGCGGCTCGTTGACGACCGGACAAGCGTGAGGGCCGAAGAGTCGGCGCGCGCAGAATGTAGTTGAGCATCAGCTGACGCGTGGCTCCAATACCGAGGCACATCAGCGTGATTCCTACGGCCACGTGGAGGGCCGTGGTGGCGTGGTCCGGATGGGTAAGTGCGATGACCAGGCCCGCCAGTGTCAGGGACGAAGCAGCCGACCCGATACGTCTGAGTGCACGCGCCCTCTCCGAGTATTTCCGGGGGAAAAGCAGCCTGAAGAGGCGCCGACGGCCGGCTCGCACCGGCCCCAGGCCTCGGCGGTTGGACTTCCGCCGAGGCCTCGGCTCCCGGTCAAGGTCCCGGAGCAGCGCGGCGAGACGGAGCAGCCACAGGAGAGCGAGGCCGCAGGTGACGAGGACGGCGGCAGGCAGGGCGCCCGCGACAGCAGGGGCGATCACTGACCCGGCCACAGTCACACGTAGGACTGCGCTCAGGGCGGCGGCCCGCCACGCGTGGTGCATGACGGGAACGATGTCGAACCCGTAGGACGGGGCGACCCTTCGGTGTGGCGCGGTGCACACCTCGTTGATCACGAGGTCTCGAAATCGTTCGTCTACGTACACGCCGGTGCATAAGTGGCGGGTGGCGGCAGTGGGTTCATCGGTCGCTGCCTTGGCCGGTGGCGCATGGGAACTGAACATGCTCTGCCCCTGCCTCGTAGGCTTAAGGTCTATGGGACCATAAGCGCCGATGGTGTTTAAGTCAATGCGACCTTTAGGGGTTCTGGTGGATGACTGGCTGAAGGACTCCACTGAGGTGGAGGCGTCGTGGGTGACCGTGGACCTGGCGATCTTCACCGTCCGGGGCGATCAGCTGATGGTGCTCCTGATCGAGCGTGGACTGGAGCCCTTCCTGGGCCGGGCCGCGCTGCCCGGCGGCTATGTACAGAAGGACGAAACCCTGCGCGAGGGGGCGCTGCGGGAGCTCCGGGAGGAGACCGGGATCGACGGCAGTCGGCTGCACCTGGAGCAGCTCGGTGCCTACGGAGATCCTGGACGCGACCCAAGGGGGAGGGTGGTCACGATCGCCTATCTCGCGTTGGGGCCAGATCTTCCCGCTCCCGTGGGCGGTACCGACGCCAGGCGAGCCTACTGGGCTTCCATGCCACAACTAGCTGAAGAGAACCTTGAGTTGGCGTTCGATCATTCGGCCATCCTCGCGGAGGCACTGGAGGAGGTCCGCGGGAAGTTCGAGTACACCGCTGTCGCGACCGCCTTTTGCGGGGAGTCCTTCGCCCTGAGTGAGCTGCGCCAGGTCTATGAAGTGATCTGGGGGCAACACTTGGACCCGAGCAACTTCCGCCGCAAAGTACTCAACACCGCAGGGTTTGTGCAGCCCACGGGGGAACAGCGGCTCCCCTCCACAGGTCGCCCGGCGGCCCTCTACCGCCGGGGGAACGCATGGCTGCTCAATCCGCCGCTGATGCGCGGCCCCGGGTGTACTACGTAGCCCACCTCGGGTGTCAATTGACACGCGAGAAGTGTTCCGGCCGTGATCGACTCAACGAACGTCCGAGGATTTCCAGCAATATCGGATAGGACAGTGTTCGGTAGTCATCACCGGTTCCGGTCGCGTGACCCCTAGTTGAGCTACCGACAAGGCGATCAGGGCCGCTCCCTGGGCGTTCTGCTGGCTTGATACACCAGTTGACAGGACATCCACCATATTCGGGAGCACCTTCTCGTGAGTACCTGTGACCGCACGACCGGACGACTGCCCGCGCCTCTCCCAAGCTGGTCCGCGCATTCCCCTTCCCGCGACGCACCTGCGGGACGAAGCGGGCGGCTGCACCCACGTGACGTACCCGGACGTGCGGAACTTGCGTGCCCCTTGAGCCCGGGCCTCGCACGTCACCAGGGCGACGTCCGGCATCGTGGGGCCTGCGGTGAACTCCCTGGTGCCAGCACCGGTGGGGTTGGGAGTGTGAGGGAGCAGGCCGACGGGGGCGGATCTGCCGGGTGGCCGCCAGCGGCGCCGTACCTCCGCGTATGGCGTCGTACGGCCGTCAACCGGGGTGCAGAACTCCGAACCGCCATTGCGTACTTGACTGGGGGTCAAGGGGTCGCAGGTTCAAATCCTGTCGTCCCGACTCGTGAGAGTCGCAGGTCAGGGGCCGTTTCAGAGCAATCTGAAACGGCCCCTGACCTTTTTGGGGGAATCGAGGGGGCCAGATCGGCCGCTCCTACTTCAGGGCGTCCAGCTTCACCGAGTAGAGCACCCTGTCCTCCTCGCCCTCGGTCAGGCTCCAGAGTTCGTTGGTGGCGTACCAGAGGGAGAGGTCCTGGGGGCGGTACGACCAGTCCTTGCGGGACTTGATCGTCCAGTCCGGCGCGGCCCCGCCGACACCGGCCGTGGCGAAGCGGCGGTTGGCCACGGTCCCCTTCGACATGTTGAAGTACAGCGTGTCGCCGTTGGCCTGGACTCCCTGGACGTCGCTGATCGCGTCGGCGTTGTCCGGGGGGACGGTGGATTTCCAGCCCTGTACGGGCGTCCGGTTCAGCCGGTAGTCGTCGCCGAACCGGTAGCGGTAGACCTCGGTGCCCGCGTAACTGCCCGTGGTCGACGACGACCTGTAGTTGCCGCCCACCAGGCTGGCGCCGCCGGCGCTGTTGCGGTCCAGCGAGACGTAGTCGAAGGAGGCGCCGCCGGAGACGTAGTGCCGTACCTCCGGCAGTACGTACTGGTAGTCGCCGCCGCCTCCGTCCTTCTTCCGGTAGATCTTGCGGGTGTCGAACACGCGGACTCCGGCCTTGCCCGCGTCAGGGCCCGGCTGACCCTCCCAGTTGGAGGTGCTGGACATGAACAGGTACGGGCCGTACCAGGCCAGTCCGCCGCCGTGCCCGTAGATCCGCCGCTGCACGCCCGCTTCGTCCACCCACACGGGAAGCACGAATCGGTACTTCATGTCGTCCAGGTTGACGAAGGCCAGCTTCACCGAGTTGTGGCGGTAGTCCTTCTTGGGCGGCGGGGGGTTGTTGGGGTCCGTCACCGGGTCCTGCTTGGTGTTCTGCCACGTCCAACTCACGACCGCGGCGCGGTCGTTCCCGCCGACAGGGATGCCGCTCAGCTGTGCTTCGCCGGAGGTGGCGATGCCCTGCGGTACCCAGGGCATCAGGTGCGCGTTCTCCGCGCCCTGCTTTCCCTGCATCACGGTGTCCCAGCAGTACGCCGCGCTGGTCGGCACGGTCGGTCGCGGCAGCGCGTCGGCGCGTGCCGCGCACTCCGGATCGCCGCTCCCCAGCATCGCGGTGCGGTCGGTACCCGACAGCGCTCCGTCGATCCCCACGGGCGCGTACTCGGCAGCCGGCGGGGTCTGGTACGGGTTCGTCTTCTCGGTCAGCGCGTAGTGGTCGCCCGAGACGTTCAGGCTCACCAGCGGTGGCCGGGGGAGCGGTGCCGCCCCCGCGGGAACCGCTGCGAGGGCGGCCATCAGTGCGCCGCCGAACACGAACAACTGTTTCCTCACATGCCACCCCGTCAGTTGATTCGAAATCCTGTGCGAGATTAACAGGGGAACAGGAGGTCAGTCGCGAACAAAGCCCCGCGAGGGGCTCCGGCGGAGGGCGCGCAACTTCAGTGTTCGTCCGCACTCGACAGAGCTTTGGTGACCATGCGAGTGGCGAAGTCGGGGTCGTCGGTGAGGCGGTTGATGTGCTCCGCGAGCAGGAGAGTGGTGGCTTCCAGGGGAGTCAGCTCTTCCTTGGTCCAGTCTCCGTACTGCTGGCGCCACAGGCTGGGACTCAGGCCGGTGCCCGCGGCGACGAGCAGGCCGGCCATGGTGGGGATGGTCTGGGGAGGGACACTCTTGGGCATCATGCGCATCGAGGCCACGAGGTTGGGCACCACGTACTCGATGACGTCCCTGTCGTGATCCTCGTAGGCCCTCCACAGCCACTGCATGAACATGTAGATGAGTGTGCACGCGCCGTCCAGCAGGTCTTCCGCTTCCCCGGGCCCCAGGGACGCGATGTACTGGTCGATCAGCGCCTGCTGTTCGGGGTCGGTCCCGGTCTTGCCGGCATGGATCTCTTTGAGCCGGGAGTCGATCATCATGAGCGCTGCGCCCACATCACCGACGGGAGCGTACTGGGGGTCACAGGGTGATGACACAGGATTCCTCCTCATGCGACCGCGGCGGTCAGCGCGGCGTGTCCGCACAGTAGACCGCCGATGAGGTGGGCGTCCGACGAATCCTGATGGACTCGGGGCGACCCCGGGTGGGAGGCCTGGGTTCGCTGTCAAACACCCCGATCGGGTGACAGAGCGACTGGCTTCGTTGCCGTGGGATTCGGTGCGGCGGTGCGGCGGTACGGTCCACGCGGTCGCGATGTTCACCAGCAGATTCCTGCCGCCACCGGCCGGTGGGCGCTGCCGGTGTGAGTGTCGCGGCCAGCGCCGGGGTGAGCTTCTCGCCGGTTTCGGCTTCAGCTGGCCGGCGAAGTCACGCCGACCACGCGGGCGTCGGCATCGGCGTCGGCATCGGCCTCGGCCTGGCGATCGTCAAGACCATCAGCCAGGCACACGACGGACGCTCACCCTCACCCCGCGCTCTGCGGTGGGCTCCGTATCACTGTGGAACTACGGCCGCTCGACCGCTTCAGTGAGCCTTCCTCGTGGGGGAGGGCGTGAACAGCCGCGCCAACTCGTCCGGAGTGCGTGGACCGTCGTCCATGGCGGGCAACAGGTCCTGGCGGAGCAGGAGTTCGCGGACCGCGATCCCCCACGGCAGGTGGAGTCCGGCCAGGGACAGGAGCTCTCTGTGGGCGAGCGTCTCCGCGACCGGTCCGCTGCGCACGCCCGTGGGGGTGAGCAGTGCCGCGTCGTCGGCCCAGCGCAGGGCCAGGTCCACGTCGTGGGTGGCCATGACCACGGTCGTCCCGGCGTCCCGCAGCCGCTGGAGGGTGGTGAGGAGACGTTCCTGGCCATCGGGGTCGAGGCCCGCCGTCGGCTCGTCGAGGATCAGCACCCGGGGACGCATCGCCACGGCACCGGCGATGGCGGTTCGCTTGCGCTGGCCGTAGGAGAGCAGGTGGGTGGGGCGGTCGGACAGGGCGGTGATGTCGAGCGCGGCGAGCGCCTCGGCCACCCTTGTCCTGACCTCGGCGTGGGGCAGTCCCAGGTTCAGCGGACCGAAGGACACGTCCTGTTCGACCGAGGCGGCGAAGAGCTGGTCGTCCGGGTCCTGGACGACCAACTGGACCGTGGTGCGCAGCCGCGTCAGGCCCTTGCGGTCGTACGTCACGGGGGTGCCCCCGACCGTCAACACGCCGGAGCCCGGCCGCAGTCCGCCGCTGAGCAGCCGCATGAGCGTGGTCTTGCCGCTGCCGTTGCGCCCCAGCAGGGCGAGGGCGCGCCCTTCGGCGACATCGAAGTCCAGGCCGCTGAGCACGGTGGGCCCGTCCTCGTACGCGTAGGAGACACCGCGTAGAGCGACCAAGGAGTCGCCCGGCTCGCGAGGAGCGCTCGGCTCGCTCATGGAAGGAACCTTTCCAGTACGAGGGTGAGGGCCGCCAGGGCCACGAGAAGGGCCACGCTCGCGGCCACGAAGCGCCGTGAGATCCGGGCTTCGGGCACGAGCACCCGCAGGGTGCCGTCGTAGCCGCGTCCGGCGAGCCCGGCCTGCAGGCGGCTCGCCCGGTCGAAGGCCCGTACGAACGCCGTGGCGCCGAGACCGCCGAGGGAGCGCCAGGCGGCGGCCCGGGTGGTGTGGCCGAGCCGTGCGGCCTGCGCCTGCCGGATCCGGCTCATGGAGTCCAGGAGGAGGAAACTCATCCGGTACGTCACGAGCGCCACGTCCACGACCGGCGCGGGCACCCCGGCCTTCACCAGGCGCGGCAGCAGATCCGACATCGGCGTGGTGAAGGCGAAGAGGAGCACCCCCAGCGAGGCCGCCGAGGTCCGCAGCAGCAGACCGCCCGCGCGCGCCGGGCCGCTGTCGGCGAGCGTGACGAACCCGTCGGGCCCGCCGATCTGGACGAGCAGGGTCAGGGCGCCGGTGACGCAGAAGCCGAGCGGTACGCGGTAGGCGCGCCACAGCTTGCGGGGCGGCACGCCCGCCGGGCCGAGCAGCACCGTGAGCGCGGCGATCAGTACGAGGGCGGCGCCCGGCCAGGGCGGCAGGGAGATGGCGAGGACGGTGAGGCCGAGCCCGAGCACGGCCTTGTCCACGGGGTGGCGGCGGCGCCAGCGACTGCTGTGCGCCGCCGCGTCAATGGGTAGCACGCCGGGTCAGACCTGCCCGGCCTCGGGCCGCGTGCCCTGCGCGTCGGCACGCTGTTCCGCGCGGATCTCCGGCTCCGCGGGGGCGGTGTCGTCATGGGCTCGCGCTTGTTCCGCGCCTTGGCGGCGTCCCTTGCGCAGCCCGAAGTAGTACGCGAGGACGCCCGCGCCGAGGGCCGCCTGCAGGGCGAACAGCGCCGATTCGACCTCCCCGGACGGGGGTTCGTACAGTGGGGAGAACCAGGGCTTGTAGTCCGGCTTGATCTCGGTGATCGCCGACTCGGCCTGGGCGTCGGCGCCAGTGAACGGCTCTTCCTTGTGGTCGCCGAGGCCGAGCGCCAGGGGCAGCACCGCGAGTGCGGCCACGATGACGAGCAGCAAGGTGTTGATCTTCGCGTTCCGGCTCATCAGGCGCTGGCCCCCGTCTCGGTCTCCGTGTCGGTCTCCGTGTCGGTCTCCGTGTCGGTCTGCGACCTGGTCTCCGTGCCTGCCTTCGCCCCGGCGTACTGCTTGCTCCGCAGCAGTACGCCGAGCCGGGTGAGCTCGCCCTTGCTGGACTGCACGAGCAGCCGCATCACCACGACGGTGAGCAGTCCCTCGCTGACCGCCAGAGGGATCTGCGTGACGGCGAAGATGCCGCCGAACTTGCCGAGGGCGCCGATGAATCCACTGCTCGGATCGGGGAACGCCAGCGCCAGCTGGACGCTGGTGACGCAGTACGTGGAGAGGTCCGCGACGAAGGCGCCGAAGAACACGGCGACCATGAGCGGCACGTCGTACCGCTTGAGGAGCCGGTAGACGGCGTATCCGGCCCAGGGCCCGACGATCGCCATGGAGAACACGTTGGCGCCGAGCGTGGTGAGCCCGCCGTGGGCGAGCAGCAGGGCCTGGAAGAGCAGCGTGATGGTGCCGAGCACCGCCATGATCGGCGGCCGGAACAGGATGGCGCCGAGCCCGGTTCCCGTCGGGTGCGAGCAACTGCCCGTCACGGAGGGGATTTTCAAGGCGGAAAGGACGAAAGTGAAGGCTCCGGACGCGCCGAGGAGCAGAGTGCTCTCCGGGTGTTCCTTGACTTCACGGGTCAGGGAGCGGACTCCGTGGACGACGAACGGCGCGGACGCTACGCCCCAGGCGATCGCGTGCGCCGGGGGGAGGAAACCCTCGGCTATGTGCATGGTTCAGCAGACCCTCTCCAGCACCTCGTGGATGGACAACGCGCCTTGGCCGGTCTCCTGGCTGACGGGTCGTACCGACCGGACTCCGCCTTCCCGGGCGCATGTGCACCCAGTGGCTGCCGCGAGGGCTGGAGCCGGACTTCCCGATCACAGTGGCGAGGGCCGCACCGGCATCACACCGGATTTCCCGTTCACCAAGGCGTGGTGACAGTAATCTGCGACTGATCGAACTGACAACCTGCACGGGGAGTGCCGAAGAGGTGCGGACGGGGCGCGCCCTCGGCGGCGTACGCCTGGACCTTCGGTCGCAGCAACAGCAGGCCGGGCTACCCCCGGCACTCCCGTTCCCGGCGGCCGGGTCCGCTGAGCAGGTCGACGCGCTGACCCTCGCCCTCCTTGAGGACGTAGAGGGTGCCGTCGCCGGGCGTCCAGTCGCGGGGAACGAGGAAGACGCGGTCTCCGGAGACGTGGAACAGGCGCAGCCCGGCGTACTCGTACGCGTACTTGCTGCCCTTCTCCGTGACGCGGCGGAAGCAGCTGCCGCCGCCGCGGATCATCAGGTCCTTCTCGCTGAGGACGGCGACGGCGGGGAAGTCGCTGCGGACGGTGCGTTCCGTCAGCTCCGCCCGGCCCCGGCCCGCGATCTGCGCGTAGGCCGACACGGCCCAGAACAGCGACAGGACGCAGACGAAGAGGGTGAGCCCCCACAGCCGCAGGTCGCGGCGTTCGCGGGTGCGGGCGTACGCGTTGAGCGCGAAGCCGCCGATCGCGGTGAGCGGCAGCAGCAGGTCGAACAGCCAGGGGCTGAGCGGATACAGCGGTACGAGGATGAGTGGCACCGTCCAGCTGAACCGCAGCACGCGCACGGCGCGGGTGAGCCTCTCCGGTTCGCCCGCCGCCCAGCGGTGCAGCCCGAGCGCGCCGAGGGCGGCGCCGGCCGCGAGCCAGGCCGGAACGTACAGGGCGCCGACGCTCCGCAGCAGATAGTCGCTGGTGGAGAGGTGGAAGACGGTGTCGCGCAGCCCGAGGGCCCTGGTCTCGGCGTCGGTGCTCGCCCAGCCGAAGTAGAAGAGGACGGCGGTGAGGAGCGTCACGAGAGACCCGACGGCTCCGATGCTCTCGACCCAGCCGACGTGGGCGCCGGGGGCGGGGGTGGTGCCGGGTGTGGCAGGGGGTGGGGGCTGTGGTGGGGGTGGTGGATCGGGGCTGGGTGCCGGGTCGGGGCCTGGCCCCCCGGGTACGGGTCCCCCGGGATCAGGGTCCCGGGCAGGGAGCCGTTGCGGGGGCGGAGGACCGCTCATCGGGAGATCGCGTCTGACGTCAGGGATGCCATGAACGGGTCGGACGGGTCGGACGGGTCGGACGGGTCGGACAGGACGGACGGGTCGGACGATACGCCGGGGGACGACGCGCGGTCGGATATCGAGGGGCTCGGGCCCGACGGGCCGGGCGGGGGCGGTGGGTCGATGCCGGTCCAGTCGATGGTGAACGCCGCCTCCTTGACGAGCCGCGCCCCGCTCTTCGTCACCAGCGTCACGTCGACCGACGTCGGACGGCGTCCGCCGAAGCCGTCCTTGCCCGGCAGGTCGACGGCGAACAGCGCGTCCTTGCAGCACCTGCTGGGGTCCTCCGGGTCACCGAAGGGCTCCAGGACGACCGGTTCCGCCAACTCCGCGGCGCGCAGCTCCACGGTGGCCGGCGGGTCCGGCCAGGTGCCGTGGAGATTGATCGTGCCGTCCGGCCCGACGCTGTCGTCCGTGACGGCGAGGTGGCTCTCACAGGCCCTGGTGCCCGACGGGGCGGCACGCAGCGCCACACGTTCGCCGGGATGCTGCCGGTAGTACGTGACGAAGCGTTGCAGGACTCCGAGGGCGTCCCCGTCCTTGCACAGTTGACCGGCGCCGCCGGGACGGTAGTCGGAGGCGCGGAGCCAGGCGTCCGCCTTCGTCGCGATGTCCATTCCGTCCGACTCGCCCCGCGCGGCCTTGCAGATTCCGGCCAGCCCCTCGATCACCTTCCAGGAGCCCGGGCTCCCGCCGCCCGTCTGTTCGGCGGGGTCGGTGGCAATCTCGTATGGTTCGTGGCACTTGCCCGTCTGGAGATCGTCGTACACGCTGTCCGGCTCCGGTTCGGTGTCCGTGTTGGGCGACTTGGGGCCCCACGGAAGCCAGCCGGGCGGCTTCCCGCCACCGTTCCCGTTTCCGTCCCCACTTCCATTCCCGCTCTTGTCGCCGTCGCCGTCGCCGTCCCTGCCTCCGTCCCCGCTGCCGTTCCCGTCGCCGTCGGACCCGCCCGTCTGCCACGTACCGCCCGTCGTGCCGCTTCCGCCGTCCGAGCCGGACCGTCCGTTCCCGCCCGTGCCCGTGGTGCTCGTGGTGCTCGTGCCGCCGCCGTCGGTGCCCGAGCCGCCGCTCGCGGAGTTGCCGCCTCCGCCTCCCCGCGCCCCGCCTCCGGGCGACGCGAGCCCTCGTACGCCGACGAACAGTCCCACCACAAGGACGAATCCCACGACGGCGAATGCCCAGACCGGAATCCGAACGGCTCCTGAGCCGACGCGCACACCCATGACGAGACCCCCGTTCGCCTGACCCACATCATGGGCCTCCGCGGCGGTGCCCGGAATCCCTCGCGCGGGACGGGCTCCGGTACGTCAGGCGCGCTCCCGCTTCGTCCTCAAGCCCCGTGAGAGACCTTGTGGACGGCGGTGTCGTCGGGGTTCAGCCGCCGTCCGTCCTCGGACAGCACTTCCAGCGCGCGCAGGCGCTGTCCCTGTCGGCGGTCGACCAGCTCCGAGTGCGGTTCGCCGGGGGCGAAGAAGTTCTGTTCGCCCCACTGGCGCAGTGCCACGATGACGGGGAAGAGCGCCTTGCCCTTCGGAGTCAGTACGTACTCGCGGTACGCGCTGCCGTCCGAGGCGGGGACGGATTCCAGGACGCCGCCGGCGACCAGGGTGCGCAGGCGCGCGGTGAGGATGTTCTTCGCCACGCCGAGGCTGCGCTGGAACTCTCCGAAGCGTCGGCTTCCGTCGAAGGCGTCGCGCACGATCAGCAGGGACCACCAGTCGCCGATCGCGTCCACGGACCGGGCGACGGGGCAGTCGCTGTCGTCGAAGCGCGTTCTGGTCACCATGGCGTGCTCACTCCTGTCTCTTCTCAGGGGCAATTTGGTTGCAACATGCTACCAGGGAAGCTACGGTCGACCATTGCTGGTGGCAATATGAAACCAGATCACCGGATCCGTATCCGTGGAGGAGCCCTCATGCCCGGCCCATTCGTCCTGTCCCGTGGCGTCGTCATACTTTTCGCCGTCGCCTGCGGGGCCGCCGTGGCCAACGTCTACTTCTCCCAGCCGCTCCTGGTGACCATGGGCCACGACCTCGCCATGAGCCCGGCACTCGTCGGCAGCGTGGTCACCCTCACGCATGTCGGATACGGTCTTGGGCTCTTCTTCCTCGTGCCGCTGGGCGACATGGCCGACCGGCGACGGCTCATCGTCGCCCAACTGCTGCTCCTGGTGGTGGCGCTGGCCGCGGTGGCCGCCGCCCACACGGCGGCGGTCCTGCTCGCGGGCATGGCCGCGGTGGGGCTTCTCGCGGTCGTCACGCAGACGCTGGTGGCCTACGCGGCGTCACTGGCCCCCGCCGCCGGGCGCGGACGGGTCGTCGGGCTGGTCACCAGCGGCGTGGTCATCGGAATCCTGCTCGCCCGCACCGCGTCCGGCCTCATGGCCGATCTCGCGGGCTGGCGCTCCGTCTACCTCGCCTCGGCGGCGCTCACCGCCCTGCTCGCCCTGGTCCTGTACCGAGTCCTGCCGCGCCACAGCGACGCTCCGCCGGAAACCCTGCGCTACGGACAGCTCCTGCGCTCCACGGTCACCCTGTTCGCACGGGAACGGCTGCTGCGGCTCCGGGCCCTGTTCGGTCTGCTGGTCTTCGCCGCCTTCAGCACCCTGTGGAGCAGCGTCGCGCTGCCGCTCAGCGAGGCCCCGTACTTCCTGTCCCACAGCGCGATCGGGGCGCTGGGTCTCATCGGTGTCGTCGGCGCGCTGGCCGCGACTGTGGCGGGCCGCCTGAACGACCGCGGACTCTCCCGGCGGACCACCGGCATCGCCCTGGCCCTGCTCGCCGCCTCCTGGCTGCCGCTGGCCTTCACCCGCAGCTCGCTCTGGGCGCTGTTCGCCGGGGTGATCCTTCTCGACCTCGCCGTGCAGGCGGTCCATGTCACCAATCAGACCCTGATCTACGCGCTGCACCCGGACGCTGGCAGTCGGCTGATCGGCGGGTACATGGTCTTCTACTCGATCGGCAGCGCCACCGGCGCCATCGCCGCGACCTCCCTCTACACGGTGGCCGGGTGGGGCGCCGTCTGCGCACTGGGTGCCGCGTTCAGCTGCGTCGGGCTCGTGCTGTGGGCGCTCACCCGGCATGGCGGCGACGCCTAGCTGTGCAGCGCCCCGCCATCCTCCACGTACCCCTCGGGCTCCAGCTGGAGCGTCGAGTGCGCCACGTCGAAGTGTCCGGCGACGCACCGCTGGAGCCTTGCGAGGAGTGCGTCGTATCCGCCCGCGAGGGCCGCGTCCGTGACCACCACGTGCGCGGTGAGGACCGGCATCCCCGATGTGACGGTCCAGCCGTGCAGGTCGTGCACGGCGACGACACCGGGCTCCTCCAAGAGGTGGCGCCGTACCTCCCCGAGGTCGACGTCCTGCGGGGTCGCCTCCAGAAGGACGTGGACGGAGTCTCGCAGCAGCCCGTACGCGCGCGGCACGATCAGTACACCGATGACGATCGAGGCGATCGGGTCGGCGGCCTGCCACCCCGTCAGAAGGATGACCAGGCCGCCCACGATGACGGCGACCGAGCCGAGCGCGTCCCCGAGGACTTCCAGGTAGGCGCCGCGCAGATTGAGGCTCTTTTCCTTGGCGTCCCGCAGCAGCCACAGGCCCACCAGATTGGCGAGGAGTCCGCCGACCGCGACCGCGAACATCAGGCCGCCCTTGACCTCCACCGGCTCGCTGAACCGGCCGATCGCCGACCACAGGACCCATACGAAGACGGCGACGAGGAGCAGCGCGTTCAGCACCGCCGAGAAGATCTCCACCCGGTAGAACCCGAACGTGCGCCGCGGTGTCGGCGCGCGCTGGGCGAGGGTGACGGCGCCGAGGGCGAGGGAGACGCCGACCGCGTCGGTCAGGCTGTGCGCGGCGTCGGCGAGGAGCGCGAGGCTGCCGGACAGGAGCGCGCCGACCACCTGGATGACGGTGATCGAGGCGCTGATGCCGATGGTCCACAGCAGCCTGCCGCGGTACGTCCCGCTGAGCGTGCCGCCCGTCGTCGCGGCGGACGGGCCGTGGTCGTGCCCCATGCCCGCGAGTGGATCACGCCGTCGCGGGGCCCGCCACCGAGCGGACGGCCAGTCGGCTCAGTGCGGCCGGGGTGGTTGCGCAGTGCGGCCGGGGTGGTTGCTCATTGCCTGCGGTGGTAGCTCCGCGCATCCGCGGTGGTTGCTCATTGCCTGCGGCAGTTGCTCAGCGCGCCCGCGGTGGTTGCTCATGGCCTGCGGCAGCTACTCAGTGCACCCGCGGCGGCATCGAGATGTCCCGCTGGTGCGGGATGCCCAGCGGCGGCGGCAGCTCGCCCTGCTGGACGGTGACGGTGCGGACCGGGGCGGGGACCCGGATGCCCTCGGCGCGGTAGCGCTGGTGCAGGCGCTTGATGAACTCGTGCTTGATCCGGTACTGGTCGCTGAACTCGCCGACGCCCAGGATCACCGTGAAGCTGATCCGCGAGTCCCCGAACGTGTGGAAGCGGATGGCCGCCTCGTGGTCCGGGACCGCGCCCGTGATGTCCTTCATCACCTCGTCCACGACCTCGGTCGTGACCCGCTCGACCTGCTCAAGGTCGCTGTCGTAGCTGACCCCGACCTGCACCATGATCGACAGCTCCTGCTCGGGGCGGCTGAAGTTGGTCATGTTGGTGCTGGCCAGCTTGGCGTTCGGGATGATCACGAGGTTGTTGGAGAGCTGACGGACCGTGGTGTTGCGCCAGTTGATGTCGACCACGTAGCCCTCCTCGCCGCTGCTCAGCTGGATGTAGTCACCGGGCTGCACGGTCTTCGCCGCGAGGATGTGGACGCCCGCGAAGAGGTTGGCGAGGGTGTCCTGGAGCGCGAGGGCGACGGCGAGACCGCCCACGCCGAGCGCGGTCAGCAGCGGGGCGATGGAGATGCCGAGGGTCTGCAGGACGACGAGGAAGCCCATCGCGAGCACGATGACCCGCGTGATGTTCACGAAGATGGTGGCCGAGCCCGCCACCCCGGAGCGTGACTGCGTCACGGCCTTGACCAGGCCGGTGACGATCCGGGCCGCCGTCAGCGTCGCCGCCAGGATCAGCAGCGCCGTCAGCGTCATCGTGACGTTGCGTCCGGTCCGAGAGGTGAGCGGCAGCGCGCCCGCCGCGGCGGCGAGCCCGGCGGTGATGGCCGCGCAGGGCACGAGGGTGCGCAGGGCGTCCACGATGACGTCGTCCCCGCTCCACCGGGTCCGGCTGGCCCGCTCGCCCAGCCAGCGCAGCAGCGCGCGCAGCAGCAGTCCGGCCGCGACGCCGGCGACCACCGCGATCCCGGCCACGAGCCAGTCGTGCAGGGTGAGCGCACGGGTCATCGGTTCACTCCCGTCGTACGGGGCGAGAGCGAGGGTGAGGGCGCATGCGAGGACGAATGCGAGGGCGAGGGCGAGGGCGAGTGTGAGGGGGAGGGGGAATGCGCCTGCACGCCGCGTATGTGATCTGTCGTCACCTTGTGATACCTGCTCGATTCCGGGGGTTCGGTCACGCCGGAACGGGGAGCCGGCCCGGCGCGGTCGTCATCCTGCCCCATCCGCGCACGGCCGGTGCGCATACCCCCACCTGGATCTTCACGAATCGGTCACGTCTGTCGACCGGTCGGCCCTGACACGGTGTCAGAGCTGGCAATGGCATGAATATCGCGGATGCTGGTACTCGACGCCCGACGCATTGTGGGAACTCTTCCCCGTGCGGCGTCGAGTCCGGTGAGCCGTTGGTTTCTGCGAGCGGAAGCGGTTGAGCATGACGGTAGTGCAAAGGCCCGGAATTCATGCGGGGGAGACAGGCGACGAACCTCTCGTCTCGCCGGTCAATTCGCACAATGAGTGGGACCCCCTTGAGGAAGTCGTCGTCGGCCGTCTCGACGGCGCGACGATCCCCTCCAGCCACCCGGTCGTGGCCTGCAACATCCCGCCCTGGGCGGCCCGGTTGCAGGGGCTCGCCGCCGGCTTCGAGTATCCGCACCGGCTGATCGAGCCGGCGCAGCAGGAACTCGACCAGTTCATCGCTCTCCTGCGGTCCCTCGGCGTCACGGTCACGCGCCCGGACGCGGTCGATCACAAGCAGCGCTTCGCCACCCCCGACTGGTCGTCGCGCGGATTCTGCAATTCCTGTCCGCGTGACGGCATGCTCGTCGTCGGCGACGAGATCATCGAGACCCCGATGGCGTGGCCGTGCCGGTATTTCGAGACCCATTCCTATCGCGAACTCTTCAAGGACTACTTCCGGCGCGGCGCGCGCTGGACGGCGGCGCCGAGGCCACAGCTCACGGACGCGCTGTACGACAAGGACTTCAGCCCTCCCGAGGCCGGTGAGCCGATGCGCTACATCCTCACCGAGTTCGAGCCGGTATTCGACGCGGCGGACTTCGTGCGCGCGGGCCGCGATCTGTTCGTCACGCGGAGCAACGTCACCAACCTGATGGGCATCGAATGGCTGCGCCGCCATCTCGGTCCCGGCTACCGCATCCACGAGATCGAGAGCCGCTGCCGCACGCCCATGCACATCGACACCACGTTCGTCCTGCTCGCGCCCGGCAAGGTCCTGGTCAACCCCGAGTACATCGACGTGGAGCGCCTGCCCGACGTGCTGAGTTCGTGGGACGTCCTGATCGCCCCCGAACCCGACCCCATCGACCAGCATCTGCTCAAGATGACCTCGATGTGCGGCAAGTGGCTCAGCATGAACGTGCTGATGCTCGACGAGAAGCGGGTGATCGCGGAGCGACACCACACCGGCATGCTGCGCGCGCTGGAAGCGTGGGGGTTCGAACCGATCCCGTGCGACCTGCTGCACTACGCGCCGTTCGGCGGCTCGTTCCACTGCGCGACGCTCGATGTCCGGCGCCGCGGCACGCTGGAGTCGTACTTCGACTGACCGCCGGTCACCGCACGGCCGCACGCATTCGGTCGCAGGGCTTCCCGCGCCGGAACAGATATGAAAGTGTCCTACCGAACTCGGCGGGCCGATAGGCGTTCCGGCCCGTCAACTGGGCTGATACGGCGTGGGTTCGGGGTGAAGTACCGGTGCGGAACTCGGCACGAGGGCACGATCCGGCACGAGGGCACGATCTGGTCGCCCTGCGACGGCTGAACACCACCGTCGTCCTGCGCGCCCTGCACCGCCGCAGCCCGCAGACCCTCGCCGAACTCGCCGCGAGCACCGGCCTCTCCCGCCCCACCGTGGAAGCCGCCGTCGAGGAACTGGCCGAGCGGGGCCTCGCCGGCGAGGCCGCGGAGGCGGTGGGCGAGCGCTCGCCCGGGCGGCCCGCGCGGCGCTTCCGCTTCCGCACCGAGGCCGGTCACGTCCTGGGCGTCGACATAGGGCTGCACAAGATGGTGCTGCTCCTCGCCGACCTCGGCGGCACCGTCCTGGCCGCCCAACGCCACGACATCAACCCGCGGTTGAGCGGCGGCGCCCGGCTCGACCTGCTGCGCCACGCGATGGAGACCTTCCTCGGAACCCACGTACCGCGCCGCGCCACCCTCCTCGCCCGCTGCGTGGGAGTGCCCGGCATGGTGGACGCCGGCGGCGTCGTCACCTCCGTGGTGGTGCCGGAGTGGTCCGGCGTCGACCTCGGGCGGCTGCTGTCGGACGGCGAACCGGGCAGCACCCTCGTCGAGAACGACGTGAACCTCGCGGTCCTCGCCGAGATGTGGCGGGGCGCCGCCACCCTCGCGAGCGACGTTGTCTGCGTGCTCACCGGACACCGCGTCTCGTGCGGCCTCACCATCGGTGGGCGGCTGCACCGCGGCAGGCGCGGCGGCGCGGGCGAGCTCGGCATGCTGCCGCTGCTCGGCATGAGCACCGCACAGGAGGCCCTGCGGCTGCCGGACACCCGGCGTACGGGGGAGTCCGAAGTGGCCGCGCTCGCCCGCGCGGCCGAGGCCGGGGACCCCCGCGCGCTCGCCGCCGTCGCCGACTTCGCCGACCGGCTCGCCCCGGGCGTCGCGGCCCTCGCGCTCGCCGTCGACCCGGAACTGATCGTGCTCACCGGCGGGGCCACCCCCGTCGGCCGGCATCTGGTGCCGCTGCTCGAAGAGCGGCTGCGCCCCCTGACCCTGCACGTCCCGCGCATCGCGCTGAGCTCGCTCGGCGAACGGGGCGTGGCCATCGGCGCCGTACGCAAGGCGCTCGACCAGGTGGAGGAGGAACTGCTCGCGGACACGGCGTCGTAGCGGCACCGCGGCGCGCGGCCCTGTCCGCGCCCTCGGCGGCCCGGCCGGCGCCCGACGACTTCCTGGGAGGCGAAGGCACGTATGCGCAGAAGGACTCTGCTCGGCGGGGCGCTGGCCGCCCCCTTGCTCGCCGCCTGCTCCGGCGGGGGCGACGGCGCGGACAGCGGGGGCGGGACCACGCTGTCGTACGGGATGTGGGACCCGGCGCAGGCGCCGGGCATGGAGAAGATCATCGCCGCCTTCGAGAAGAAGCATCCGCGGATCTCCGTGCGCATCGAGCTCACGCCCTGGGCGAGCTACTGGACCACCCTCAAGACGTCGATGCGCGGCGGCACCGCCCCCGACGTCTTCTGGATGAACGCGGTGAACTTCCAGCTGTACGCGGCGGGCGGCGTCCTCGAACCGCTCTCCGGACACATCAAGGCCGACGCCACACCCGTGGACCGCCACCCGGACTCCCTGGTGAAGCTCTACGCCTACCGTGGCACGCAGTACGGCCTCCCGAAGGACTTCGACACCATCGGCCTCTGGTACAACAAGGCACTCTTCGACAAGGCGGGCATCAAGTATCCGGACGCGACCTGGACGTGGGACGACGTACGGGACGCGGCCGCCGAACTCACCGACCCCCGGCGGCGCGTGCACGGCTTCGCCGCCGAGATGGAACGGCAGATGAAGATCTACCCGGCCATCTGCGGCGCCGACGGATACGTCCTCGAGGACGGCCGCTCCGGCTTCGGCGACGAGCGGTCCATCGAGGGCCTGCGCTTCCTCACCGACATGATCGACCGGGGCTGGTCGCCCCCGCAGAGCGCGATGGTCGGGTCCATCGGGCGTGTGCGCTACTGGTCCGAGAAGGTCGCCATGAACTACGACCTTTCCGCGATGGCGGGGCAGATGTACGCCGTGCCCGCGCTGAAGGATCACGGCGGCATCGCCGTCCTGCCCAAGGGGCGCCGCAGGGCCACCATCATCCACGGCCTGGCGAACGTGATCTCCGCCAAGAGCCGCAAGAAGGAAGCCGCCTGGAAATTCGTCCACTTCATGGCGGGACGCGAGGCGGCCGAGATCCAGGCGAAAGCGGGCGCCACCATCTCCTCATACGAAGGGACGCAGGACGCCTGGCTCAAGTCGATGCCCGAATTCGACCTGAAGCACTTCATCGAGATGCAGAAGTACGCCGTCCCCTATCCGAGCTCCGAGAACACCGCGGTCTGGGAGAACCTCCAATACCCGCTGCTCGGCGCCGCGTTCAGCGGCAAGGGCGGCATCGAGAGCGCCGCCCGCACGCTGGGTGAGCAGATGGACCGGGCCCTGAAGGAGGAACGCGCCTCATGAGTGTCTTTCCCGCCACGGCGGCCTCGAAAGCGGCGGGGCGTACGGCCGCCACGTCCGGCAGCCATTCCAAGCCCCGAGGTCAGCGCACCGCCTACCTCTTCATCGCACCGCTCGGACTCGGCTTCGCCGCCTTCTACTTCTGGCCGCTGCTCCAGACCTTCTACTTCAGCTTCACCGAATTCGGGGCGTTCGGCGGCCATACGTTCATAGGCACCGACAACTACGTCCGCGTCGTGAAGGACGTCACGGTCTGGCAGGCGCTCGGCAACACGCTCATCTACAGCCTGATAGGGCTCACCGCCCTGCCGATCGCGATCGTCGTCGCGTCCCTCCTGAACCGGCGCGGCCTGCGCGGCGTCGCCCTCTACCGCGCCCTGTACTTCGTGCCGTTCGTGACGCTGCCCGTCGCCGTCGGACTCGTCTGGAACTGGCTCTACAACGGCGACTTCGGGCTCCTCAACGAAATCCTGAGCCGGTTCGGCGCCGACCGGCACTACTGGGTGTCCGACCCGTCCACGGCCGTCTACGCGATCGGCACGGTGATGGTCTGGTCGACCACCGGCTACTACCTGATCATCTTCATGGCGGGCATCAAGGGAATTCCGCGGGACTACTACGAAGCCGCGGAGATCGACGGGGCCGGGGCGCTGCGCCGGTTCTTCACGATCACGCTCCCGCTCCTGAGCCCGACCATCTTCTTCGCCTCGGTCATCTGCATGATCAATTCGCTGCAGACCTTCGACCTGATCTACATCATGATGGCCGAGAAGAACCCCGCGATCGGCGATACGCAGTCCGTCGTGGGCCTCTTCTACAAATGGGCGTTCGTCGAGAACGCGCAGGGCGCGGCGGCCGCGCTCGCCTTCCTGCTCATGCTCCTCATCGCCGCCCTGACATTTCTGCAGTTCCGGCTCCAGAAGAGGTGGGTGCACTATGCCTGACACCCGAAAGCGCGGGCGCGCCGGGTCCATCGCCACCCACGCCGTCCTCTCGCTGGGCGCGCTCGTGATGGTCTTCCCGTTCCTCTGGCAACTGCTCACCGCGCTCAAGACCCTCGCGGAGACCTCCCGCGTGCCGCCCACCTTCCTGCCCGACAACTGGAACCGGGCGAGCTTCGAAGAAGTCTTCAGCGCGCTGCCGTTCCGCGAAATGCTCACCAACAGCGTGCTCAACACGCTTGGACGCACCCTCGGCCAGCTGGTGTTCTGCTCGCTCGCCGCCTACGCCTTCGCCCGCATGCGATTCCGGGGCCGCAACGTCCTGTTCGCGCTCTTCCTCTCCGTTCTGATGGTGCCGAGTTCACTGCTCGTACTCCCGCAGTACGACATCATCCAGGGGCTCGGGCTGCTCAACTCGGCGCCCGCGCTGTTCCTGCCCGGCATGTTCAGCGCGTTCGGCACGTTCATGCTGCGCCAGTTCTTCCTCACGCTCCCCAAGGAACTGGAGGAGGCCGCCCGCATCGACGGCGCGGGCTCCTTCCGCATCTTCTGGTCCATCATGCTGCCGCTGATCAGGCCCGCCCTGGCCGCACTCGCCGTCATCACCGCGATGTGGTCCTGGAACGATCTGCTGTGGCCCCTGATCGTCAACACCGACCCGGCGAAGATGCCGATCAGCGCCGGACTGACCTCCCTGGAGGGCCAGTTCGAGACCAACTACCCCGTGATGATGGCCGGTTCGCTTATCGCGAGCCTGCCCATGCTGCTGGTCTACGTCTTCCTCCAGCGGCACTTCGTCCAGAGCGTCGCCCTGTCCGGCTCGAAGAGCTGAGCATGTCCCGAGGAAAGGCAGCCCCTCTCTATGCCACCGCTTCACATAGGCATGCTCGGCGCGGGCGGCATCGCCCGCGCCCATCTGCCCGGCTGGCTGGCGCTCGGCGCCCGGGTGAGCGTGTACACCGTCGACGGCTCCGCGGAGAAGCTCGCGGCCGAATACGCCGAGCACCGGCCCTCATCCGTACGCGCCGTCGACAGCCTCGACGACCTCCTCACGGAGGTGACTGCCGTCGACGTCTGCACCCCCACCCCCACCCACAAGGAACTCGCCCTCGCGGCCATCGCGGCGGGCCGCCACGTCGTCTGTGAGAAACCGCTCGCCCTCACCGCACGCGACGCCGAGCAGATCGCGGCCGCCGCCGACGCGGCAGGGGTACGGCTCCACCCCGCCCACGTGGTCCGCTACTTCCCGGCGTACGCGGCGCTGCGCGAGGCCGTGGCCAGGGGCGACCTCGGCGAACTCGCCGTACTGCGCTTCACGCGCGGCGGGGCGCGCCCCCAGTGGGCGCCGTGGTTCGGCGATCCCGCCCAGTCCGGCGGGGTCGTCATGGACCTGATGGTCCACGACATCGACATCGCCCGCTGGCTCGCGGGCGACGTGGTCCGCGTACACGCGAGGACCCGCGGCGTCGAGCACGCCACCGGCACCCCGGCCGAGGTCGTCACCGCGACCGCCGTCCTCACCCACGCCTCGGGCGCCGTCAGCCACATCAGCGGGCTCTGGGGCCTGCCCGACCAGCCATTCCGTACGACGTTCCGGGTCGCGGGCGCGGGCGGCCTGCTGCACCACGACTCCACCGCCGTGCCCGGCTTCCGCATCACCGCGCAGGGCGTGCGCGCCGCGGGCGAGGGCATACCGACCAGCCCCATGACGGAGAGCCCCTTCCTCGCCGAACTCCGCGAGTTCGCCGCGTCCTGGCGGCCCGGTGGTCCCGCACCGCGCGTGAGCACCCGCGACGGGGTCGAAGCCGTGCGGATCGCCGAGGCCGCGGTGGAGTCCAGCAGCACGGGCCGCGTCATCGAGATCGAACAGACCGAGCAGACCGAGCAGACCGTGGAGGCAGCGCGATGAAGGTCGCCGTCCTGTCGTTCGCCCACGTCCACGCGGCCGGCTATCTGCGGCTGCTCGCCCGCATGCCCGGGGTCGAGACCCTCGGCAGCGACCCGGACACGGATCTCGCGGCGCCCGGCGAGGTGCGGGGCCGCGCGCTCGCCGACGAACTGGGCGTCACGTACGCGCAGACGTACGAGGACGCCTTCGCCTGGCAGCCGGACGCGGTGATCGTCTGCTCCGAGAACGCCCGCCACCGCCCGCTCGTCGAACTCGCCGCCGCGCACGGCGTGGACGTCCTGTGCGAGAAGCCCCTCGCGGCCTCAGTGGCGGACGGCGAGGCCATGGTCGACGCCTGCCGCGCCGCCGGGGTGCGGCTCGCCGTCGCCTTCCCCGTCCGCTTCAGCCCCGCGTACGCGGCCGTCAAGGCGGCCGTCGACTCCGGTGTGGCGGGGCGCGTCCTCGCGGTGTCCGGTGCGAACAACGGCGCCATGCCCAACCGCGACCGCCGCTGGTTCGCCGACCCCGAACTCGCGGGTGGCGGCGCCCTCATGGACCACACCGTGCACCTGGCGGACCTCCTCGACGACCTCTTCGGGGACGCCCGCCCCGTGGAGGTCTACGCGCAGACCAACAACCTCCTGTACGCGGACGAGGTCGCCGTCGAGACCGCCGGGCTGGTCAGCGTGACGTACTCCAACGGCGCTGTCGCCACCGTCGACTGCAGCTGGTCCCACCCTCGGTCCCACCACTCGTGGGGCGGCCTCGAACTCACCGTCGTCGGCGAACGGGCCACGCTGGAGATGGACGCCTTCGACCAGAAGGTGCACGGCTTCAACGAGCGACAAGGGCGCGGCACGGAGCTGCCGTTCGGCGTCGACCTGGACGAGCGGATGCTGCGCGCTTTCCTGTACGGGCCCGGCGAGGGCGGCATGGACGTCGCCGACGGGGAGGGCGGCCTGCGGACCCTGCGCGTCGTGGCGGCCGGATACGCGTCGTCCCGCGGCGGCGCCCCGGTGGAGATCGCCCCGGGCTGAGGCGTACGCCCGCGCGGGCGCCTAGAGTTGTGCCGTGGACGAACGGACGCGGAACAGTGTGGGCGGACAGGCGCGGGTGGGGACGGTCGTCCAGGCGGGGAGCGTGGGCGAGCTGCACATGCACGCCGCTCCCGAGGGAGACGGCGTGCTCCCGGTCCACATGCCGCCGGACGTACGGCACTTCGAGGACCGTGACGACGAGCGCGCACGGGTGCTGAGCGCCGCGGGCAGCCCCAGGTCCGTGGGCCGGCCCCTGGTCGTCTCGATCACCGGTGTGCAGGGCGTGGGCAAGACGGCGCTCGCGGTGCATCTGGCGCACCGCCTCGCCGGGGACGGCGACCGCGTCGTGCGGTACGTCGATCTCGACGACCACCGTCGTGACGGCGGCGTCGACCTGACGGACGTACTCGGCGAGCTGCTGCGCTCCTTCAAGGTGACCGACCTCCTGGAGGGCACCTTCGCGCGGCGCCGCCGCCAGTACTGGGAGCAGACCGGCACCAGACGTCTCGTCCTCGTCGTCGACAACGCCCGCTTCGGCACGGAGATCGCGCCGCTGCTGCCCTCCTGCGCCGCCGGTCTGGTGATCGTCACCAGCCAGGGGCGGCTGTACGACGTGGAGGGCGGCGTCGATCTGGAGCTGCCGGTCGGCCCGCTCGAAGAGGTGTACGCCGAGCGGCTGCTGCACCGCATCACGGGCGACCCCCGGCTGACCGCGGACCCCGCGTCGGCCGCCGCGCTCGCCCGCGTCTGCGGCGGTCTGCCCGCCGCCCTCGAAGTCGCCGCCACGCTGCTGCGCAAGCACGAGACGCGCAGGATCTCCCGGCTGATCACCCAGCTCACCGCCGACCTCGAAGGGAAGGGGGTTCCCATGGTGGAGGCCGTCTGGGACGCCGCCTACGAAGACCTCGCCCCGGACGCGGCCGCGCTCTACCGCCTCGTCGCCGCACACCCCGGCCCGACGGTCCACCCCGACGCCGCCACCGCGCTCCTCGGCCGGGGCCGGGACGCGGCGGAGGACGCCCTCGGGGAACTCGTCCGCGCCAGCCTCCTCTCCCGGGGCCGGGGCGGCCGACTGAGACTGCACGACCTGCTGCGGGCCCACGCGGCGCGCTGCGCGCGGCGCCACGACGGGGGCACGCGGGAGGCCGCCGAGGCCGGGCGGCGCGTCGTGCGCTGGTACCTGCGCCAGGCACAGCGGGCCGACGCCCTCGCGGCCGGCCCACGGATGACGTTCGCGACCCCGGTACCCGCGCTGCCGGACACACCCGACGTGGACTTCACGGCCGTGGACTTCGCCGCGGGGGCCGGTGACGCCGGGGGGCGGGCTGATGAGGCGCGGGCTGGCAAGCCGCCGGCGGATGTGCGGCTGGCTGACGAAGGGCTCGTGGAGGGAACGCGGGTCAAGGCGGGTGCGGCGCGTTGGCTGGAGGGGGAGCGGCTCGCGCTCTTCGACTGCGTGCGCATCGCACGCGTCCATGGTCTCGACGAGGAGGCCTGGTCGCTGTGTGAACCCCTGTGGACGCACTACCTCGACCACCCGCACCACACCCAGGTCCTGGAGGCCTTCGAGGCCGGCCGCGACGCCGCGCTGCGCGCCGGACACCCGCTCGCCGCGCTGGTGCGCATGCGCTGCCAGCTGGCCCGCCCCCTGTGGGAACAGGGCCGCCATGAGGAGGCCGCGACCGAGCTGCGCCTGGCCGCCGCGGCCGCGGAGACGCTGGGCGACGGTGCGCGGGAACGTAAACTGCGCGCCTCCGTCGTGGAGTTCAGAGGCATGCTGAGCTCGGCGCGGGGCGACTGGGCGGCGGCCGCGGCGGACTTCGAGGCCTCGGGGCGCATCCACACGGAGATCGGCAACGCGTACGGCGCCATGCTGCAGACGTACCGCCTGGGCCAGGCCGTCCTGGAACTGGGCGAACCGGACCGCGCGGCCACCCTCCTCGCCCGGGCCCACGCCGAGGCCCACGCGCTGGGCAGGGCCCGCATGACGGGCCGTACCGGCTTCGAACTGGGCCGCGCGCTGGCCCGCCTCGGCCGCTTCGACGAGGCGAGGACGCTGTTCGACTCAGCGCTGGCCGCCGCGCGGCAGCGGGGCTCGGCCAAGGAGGAGCTGCGCGCACTACGGGCGTTGACCGCGCTCGCCGAGGAGGCCGGGGACGCGGTGCGGGCCCGGGAGTTCCACGCGCGGGCGGAGGAGGTCCGGGTGCGGGGTGGCGGGCTCCAGGAAGGGGCGGGTTGAGGGGCGGGCTGAGGGACGGGGCTGACGGACGGAGCTGAGGGGCGGGCGCGCCGCGGCGGCGGGCTTATTCGTGCTTGCCCTGGAGCGGACTCCAGGACGTAAGGTCGCGGACGTTCAAGAGGTCAATTGGACGGCCCGCGAGGAGAGTTGCATGCGCCACCGCGTTCTGGGCGGAACCGGCATCGAAGTCAGCCCCTACTGCCTCGGCACGATGATGTTCGGGTCCGTCGGCAACGCCGATCACGACGACTGCGTCCGGATCATCCACGCCGCGCTGGACGGGGGCATCAACTTCGTCGACACCGCCGACATGTACTCCGCCGGAGAGTCGGAGACGATCGTCGGCAAGGCGCTGAAGGGCCGCCGCGACGACGTCGTACTCGCCACCAAGGTCCATTTCGCCATGGGAGACGGGCCCAACAAGGGCGGAAACTCACGGCGCTGGATCGTCCGCGAGGTGGAGGACAGCCTGCGGCGGCTGGGCACGGAGTGGATCGACCTGTACCAGGTGCACCGGCCGGACCCCACGACCGACATCGAGGAGACGCTCTCCGCCCTGACCGACCTGGTGCGCCAGGGCAAGATCAGGGCGTTCGGATGCTCCACGTTCCCCGCGGAGGAGATCGTCGAGGCGCACCACGTCGCCGACCGCCGCGGACTCCAGCGGTTCCGCACCGAGCAGCCGCCCTACTCACTGCTGGCCCGAGGCATCGAGAAGCATGTGCTGCCGGTGGCGCGGCGCCTGGGCATGGGGGTGCTGACGTGGAGCCCGCTGGCCTCGGGATTCCTGACCGGCCGCTACCGCAAGGGCCGGGACCTCGACCTGAGCACCGGACGCCCCACCCTGAACCCGGGCCGCTTCGACCCGTCGGCGCCGCGCACCGCCGCGAAGCTGGAGGCCGTCGAGCAGTTCGTCGCCCTGGCCGATGAAGTGGGTTGCACCCTGCCGGAGTTGGCGACCGCCTTCCCGCTCGCGCACCCGGCCGTCACATCGGTGATCATCGGCCCGCGCACGATGGAACAACTGCGGAACACGCTCAAGGGCGCCTCCGTGGTACTGGACGACGCGGCCCTCGACCGCATCGACGAGATCGTCCCGCCAGGCACCGACGTCTACCCGCCGGACGGCGTCTGGACTCCGCGGTCACTCACCACGCCGGCGCTCAGGCGACGTGCGGCGGGGGACAGGTCGGCGGTCTGACACAGGCAGGTCCCGGCGGGGAGCCGCCCTCACGCCTCCAGCCGCGCCTCCCGCTCCGTGGCCGGGGCCAGTACCGCGAGGTGGGTGCGGCCCGCGATGGCGCAGTTCAGGGCCACCGGGACCTTGGGCGGCGGGCGGTGGTGGGCCAGCCAGGCGTGGGCGCAGGAGAGGGCGGCGGCCGGGTCGGCGCGTACCAGACGGCCGTTCTCGTGGCTGGGCTCGATACGCAGGGACAGCAGGGCGCCGCCGGTTCTGCGCAGGAGACAGTGGGCTGCGGACAGGATCACCGCGGCCGTCCGCAGCCCCTGATAGGTGGCGAGGACGTGGGTGGTCCACGCGTCGGCGGTCCAGGTCTCGCCCTGAGCGGGTACGGCGGAGGGGACCGTACGCCGGTAGAGGAGGCCCGCGCTCTGGAGCTGGAAGCCCGAGGCGAGGCCGTGCTCGGCCGCCAGGTGGTGCGCGGCCGCGTCGGCGGCGGCCGGACGCCGCTCCACGCGTACCTCGGCAGGGCCTGCGTCACCGTCCGGTGCCGTGATGGTCGCGCGTACGGCGAAGGCGGCGGGCGTACGTGACGCGGGCGCCGGCTCGGGCAGCGGGGCCGGCTCGGGCGGGCCGGCCGGCGGGGTGAGACCGAGGAGGGGGTAGAGCTCCTGGCCCAGGCGGCGCAGGGCGTTTCCCCGCTCGGCGAAGGCGGGTGCGGCCGCGGCGCTCGGCGTGCCAGGGTGGCACGCGGCCAGGGCCCGCTCCAGGTCGGCGGCGTCCGCGGGCGTCCCGAGGGCGGGGATGCGGGCGAGGAGGTCGGCCATGGGGGTGCCGGGAATCAGCTCGTCCGCTCCGTCGCACGCGGCGAGCATCGGCAGGTCCCGGGCCGCGGCGGCGTAGAGGGCCGTCGAACCGTGGTCCGTGATCAGGGCGTCGGCGGCGACGATGAGTGTGGCCCACTCCTCGTGGGGGCGGGCCAGGACGAGGCCGGCCGCGACGGCGGGCGCGAGCTGCTCGCGGAGCTCCAACTCTCCTGTCCGGCAGTGCTCGTTGGGGTGCAGGACCAGAGCCAGCTGGTACGTGTCGTGCGGCAGGAGCCCTACCAGCAGGGCGGGCAGGTCGGGCCGGCGCCTGAGCAGGGACCGCGGGCCCCAGGTGGAGGTGAGGACGAGCAGTCTCCGCCCGTGGGTGCGCAGGGCCGCGCGGTAGCGGTCGCGCAGCGGCAGCGAGGCGAGGACGCGGTCGAAGGTGGGGTCGCCGGTGACGGTCGCGACCGCGGCGGCGGGCGGGCACTCCTCGGCGAGGCGGGCCACCTGGGTGGGGTGGGCGAGGGCGTGGAGCGCGGCCAGGGGGCGTCCGTCGCGCAGCAGGAGTGTGCGGTCGAGGCCGGAGGCGGAGTCGCCATGGCCATCGTCGTCCGCGAGCGCCTTGTTGTAGCCCGCGCCGTGCGGCAGCAGGACGCGCGGTCCGCGCAGCCGGTGCAGGTCGCCTTTGGGGCTGGCGGCGAGGATCAGATCGTGGCGGCGGAGCAGGGCCTCCGCCCACGGGATGGTGCGGCCGCCCGCTCGTTCGACGGCGGCGAGGGCATCGGCGTCGAAGTCGGAGCCGGGGACGAGGGTGAACCAGCGGTGGACGCGGTGGTCGCCGGCGAAGACGGGGAGGGTGTCGAGGAGCCGGTACAGGGCGGTCGCCGACCGTGCGGCGAAGAGCACGTGCCTCTCACGGCGGGAAGCACCCTCGGGACGAGCAGTCGTAAGGGACCCCGCTGCCCCGCTGCCCCGCTGCCCCGCTGCCCCGCTGCCCCGCTGCCCCGCTGCCCCGCTGCCCCGCTGCGGCAGTGTTCATTCTAGTGGGGGCTGCGTCCGCGCAGGGCCCGTTTCCGCAGTTCGGTGCGGGTATGTGCGGGTCGGCGGGCGGCATGCCGGAGATCGTACCGGGCGGCCGCGCGCCGGTGTCGGCCGCGGTGACGGCACACCACCTGAAGTCTAGACCCGCGGTGGATGCGGCCTGCGACCGGAGTCGGATCCGGAGCGGTCCGGGCGGGTACTAGCGTGGTCGGGACAGACCGACCGACAGGATCAGAGGTGCCCGGCCCATGCCAAGCCGCAGCGAGAGCCGTACTCAGCTCATCGAGTCACTCATGGAGCGGTTCCCGCACGTGCCGCGGGAAGCCGTGATCAAGGAGGATCTGCTGCGTGGCGGCATGGCCTTCGACGAGTCGGCGCTCAGCGACAACGAAGGCGGGGAGATCAAGCCGAAGTCGTACTTCATCTTCTCCTTCGACCACGGCACGCTGCCCGAGCTGGGCGCCGCCGCGCTGCGCCGCCCGCCGGAGGAGATCGTCCTCACCGGCGGCCCGTACGGGCTGCGCCGCACCGTCGTCTCCGTTCGCGTGAACCCGTCGTCGCCCTACCGGGTCGCGGCCGACGACGACGGCGTGCTCGGCCTCTACCTGGACGGCGTCCGCATTTCCGACGTGGGCCTGCCGCCGATGCCGGACTACTACCGGCACACGCTGGAGAACGGCAAGTCCGTGATGGAGGTCGCGCCCACCATCCAGTGGGGCTACCTCATCTATCTGACGGTCTTCCGGGTCTGCCAGTACTTCGGCGCCAAGGAGGAGTGCCAGTACTGCGACATCAACCACAACTGGCGCCAGCACAAGGCCGCCGGGCGCCCCTACACCGGCGTGAAGCCCGTCGACGAGGTCCTTGAGGCGCTCGCCATCATCGACAAGTACGACACCAACAAGTCCTCCACCGCGTACACGCTGACCGGCGGCGCCGTCACCTCGAAGGTCGGCGGCAAGGACGAGGCGGACTTCTACGGGCAGTACGCGAAGGCCATCGAGGAGCGCTTCCCGGGCCGCTGGATCGGCAAGGTTGTCGCGCAGGCCCTGCCCAAGGCGGACGTACAGCGCTTCCACGACTACGGCGTGCGGATCTACCACCCCAACTACGAGGTGTGGGACCCGTATCTGTTCGAGCGGTACTGCCCCGGCAAGGAGCGCTACGTCGGCCGCGACGAGTGGCACCGCCGCATCCTGGACTCCGCCGAGGTGTTCGGCCCGCGCAATGTGATCCCCAACTTCGTGGCGGGCGTGGAGATGGCGGAGCCGTTCGGCTTCAAGACCGTCGACGAGGCCATCGACTCGACCGTCGAGGGGCTTGAGTACTTCATGTCGCGCGGCATCACGCCCCGCTTCACCACGTGGTGCCCGGAGCCCACGACGCCGCTCGGCAAGGCGAATCCGCAGGGCGCTCCGCTGGAGTATCACGTGCGGCTCCTTGAGGCCTACCGCGCGACGATGGAGGCGAACGGTCTGACGTCGCCGCCCGGGTACGGTCCCGCGGGGCCCGGCAACGCGGTCTTCTCGGTCAGCTCCTTCATGGACAGCCTGTCCGCGGAGGAGGCCGCCCCCGAGGACGTCGTCGTTCCCTCGAAGGGGCGGTAAGCCTGTCCTGGGGCTGTCCGGCGTCATCTGTCGGCCGGGGCCCCACCAGGCCGCCGCTTCGCGGCGATGTATGCCACCCACCCGCCCGTAACTCCGCATCGAGCCTTGGACGACCCCAGGCCGTGGCACCTCACCGCTCGATGCGGGGCAAACGGGCGGGTGGGTGGGAAACATCGCCGCGAAGCGGCGGCCAGTAGCGATCCCGTGCCCCCGGCAAGCGGACGGCACGCAAGTTCAGTCACCCACAGCCGGAGGCCCCCGTGCAGCACCACCCCGTCACCGTCGTCACCGGCGGCAGCCGCGGTATCGGCGCCGCTGTCAGCGCCCGCCTCGCCGAGGACGGTCACGACGTCGTCATCGGCTACCGCTCGGACGAGGCCGCCGCGGAGAAGGCCGCCGAAGCGGTCCGCGCCGCCGGGCGCCGCTGCGTCACCGTCCAGGTCGACACCGCCGACGAGACCGACGTCGACCGCCTCTTCGACGTCGCGGCGGCCGAGCTCGGCCCGGTCACCGGGCTCGTCAACAACGCGGGGGTGAGCGGCCCCGTCGGCCCCCTCGCCGACGCCGACGCCGAAGGGATGCGCCGGGCGCTCGAAGTGAACGTACTCGGGTATCTGCTCTGTGCCCGGCGCGCGGTGCGGGAGCTGAAGGCGAACGGCGGCGGGGCGATAGTGAACGTCTCGTCGGCGGCAGCGACCCTCGGCTCGCCGGGCGAGTACGTCCATTACGCGGCCGCCAAGGGCGCCGCCGACACCATGACGGTCGGCCTGTCCAAGGAGGTCGCGGCGGACGGCATCCGCGTCAACGCCGTCGCCCCCGGCGTCATCTGGACCGAGTTCCACGCCGACCCCGAGCGACCCGCGAAGCTCGCGGCGGGCATCCCGATGGGGCGCTCCGGTCAGCCCTCGGAGATCGCCGCGGCTGTCTCGTGGCTGCTCTCGGACGACGCCTCGTACACGACGGGCACGGTCCTGCGGGTCGCGGGCGGCCGCTGACGCTCCCCGAGCGGGACCCCTCGTACGCTGGTCTCGTGATCGGTGGAGAGGCAGCACTCACGACGGACGTCCTCATACGGCCCGTCACGCTAGACGACGCCGAGGCGCTCGCCCGCGCCTATCGGCGCAACCGCGCCCACCTCGCCCCCTGGGACCCGGACCGGCCCGAGGCCTTCTACACCGTGGAGGGCCAGGCCGACCGGGTCCGGGGGCAGCTGGAGGAGACGCGGGTGGGCCGGAGCGCGCAGTGGGTGCTCGTCGAGGGCGATGAGATCGTCGGTCAGGCCGCCCTGGTGAACATCGTGCTCGGCCCGGCCCGCAGCGCGGTCCTCGGCTACTGGATCGACGCGGAGCAGGTCGGCCGGGGCCTCGCCTCCGGGCCACGCGTCACGTCTGCGAGGTCGCCGACAGCCGGCTCGGCCTGCACCGCGTCGAGGCGGGCACCCTGCTCGACAACGCCGCCTCGCAGCGCGTGCTGACCAAGTGCGGCTTCCAGGAGTACGGGGTCGCGCCGGAGTCCCTCTACATGAACGGCGCCTGGCGCGACCACCGGCTGTTCCAGCGGATCCTCAACGACCGCCCCGCTTTCCAGCAGCCGAGGACGTCGTTCTAGAGGCCGAGGATGAGGTCGGAGGCGCGGGCCATGACCTGGGGGCGGGTGCGGCCGGGGTGGTCGGCGGCGAGGAAGTGGTTGCCGATGGCCATGCAGAAGGCGAGCAGGGCGCGGGCCTCGACCTCGTCGGGGTCGGTGCAGAAGGTGCTGATCGCGTCGCGCGCGAGCTCCATGCGCCGGTTGTCGACGCGGCGCAGGCGTTCGGCGACGGCCCCGTCGCGGCGGGCCCAGTCGCGGACGGCCAGGTCGATGGGGAGCAGGCGGTCGCCGGAGAAGGTGAGCCGCCCGGCCAGCCGCACTTTCTCCCGGGCGTCGCCGCCCTCCCGCTCCACCCGGTCCAGGACGTCGTCGACGCACTCCCGCTCCCAGGTGTCCAGCATGGCCTCCAGCAGCGCGCCGCGGTTGGCGAAGTAGCCGTAGAACCCGCCCTTGGTCACCCCCAGCGCCTTGGCCAGCGCCTCGACGCGCACGGTCTCGACGCCGCCCGCGGCAAGCGCCCGCAGCCCCTCCTCGATCCACTTCTCGCGTGGCGTGCGCAGCGCGCCCATCGGTGGTCCACCTATCTTTCCAGCAGTTGTACGGGCCCGTATAACAGGTCTACTCTCGGTCTTGTACGCAACCGTACAAGGGCAGGGGAGCAGTGATGATCAAATGGGCGGGCCGGCTCATCGTGTTCTACGGAGCCGCGCACACGATCGGCGCGTTGACGGTGGAGGGAGCCGCGGACCACGCCGGCGCGTGGTTCGGCGGGGAGCTGTGGCACGACGAGCTCTCCGCGATGGGCCCGGCCAGCAGCGCGTACTGGCTGAGTCTCGGCAGCTTCGGCGTGCCGCTCGTCGTGGTCGGGCTGATGGTGCTGTGGCTGGAGCGCCGCGGCATCACGCCACCGTCGTTCATCGCCTGGACGCTGGGGCTGTGGACCGTGGCCGACGCCGTGATCCTCCTGCTCACGCCCTGGCCGGTCCTCCTCGTCGCGAGCGGGCTGCTGCTGGCCGGGGCCCGCCGCGCCGCCCGCCACGAGGAGGCGCGGAGCTGACCCGCCTCAGACGATGCCCTCCGCGACCTCGGCCTGTTCCCGGTCGGAGCCGTACGCCTGCGGCGTGCTGTAGGAGCGGCGTGCCACGAACCACCACACGGTGGCGAGGACCAGCACCACGGCCAGCGCGATCACCGCGTAGTTCATCGAGTCGGCCGTCACGGGCGAGGCCTGCGGCAGGCAGAACAGCACCGTCACGAACGCCACCCAGAGCACCGCGATCCAGCCGATGGGCTTGCTCCAGCGGCCCAGGTTCCACGGGCCTGGCTGGAAGCGGTCGCCGGCGCGGAGCCGCAGGAAGATCGGGATGGCGTAGGCGGGCGTGATGCCGATGACGTTGATGGCGGTCACGGCGGTGTACGCGGTCGCCGAGTACAGCGACGGCAGGGCGATCGCGGCGGCCAGGCCCACCGACAGCCACACCGCGGGCACCGGCACCTGGGTGCGGGAGCTGACCTTGCGCCACAGCGCGGAGCCGGGCAGTGCGTTGTCGCGGCTGAACGCGAACACCATCCGGCTGGCGGCGGCCGTCTCGGCGTTGCCGCAGAACAGCTGGGCCACGATCACGATGAGCAGCAGCGCCGTCGCCCCGGACTCGCCGATCGCGTCGATCATGATCTGCGCGGGCGGCACGCCGGTGTCGGTGTTCAGGGTGCCCGCGTAGTCCTGGATGGCGAACGTCAGCCCGGCGAGCAGCACGAAACCGGCGATCCACGACGCCCAGATGGCGCGCACGATGCCGCGCGCCGCGGTCACCGACGCGTTGGAGGTCTCCTCGGACAGGTGCGCGGACGCGTCGTACCCGGAGAACGTGTACTGGGCGAGGAGCAGGCCGATCGCCGTGACGTAGAGCGGGTTGTCCCAGCCGGTGCCGTTGAAGAACTCGCCGAAGACGAACGACGGCGACTGGTGGTGGTCCGGCACGATCGCGAGGACGCCGACGATCACGGTGACACCGGCCACGTGCCACCACACGCTGATCGAGTTGAGCAGGCTCACCAGACGTACGTTGAACAGGTTCAGCAGGGCGTGCAGGAGCAGGATGCAGAGGAAGATCAGGAAGGTCTTCTCCGGGGTCGGCGTGAAGCCGAACCGCAGGTTCAAGAAGGCGCCGGTGAAGAGCGCGGCGCCGTAGTCGATGCCCGCTATCGCGCCGAGCAGCCCGAGCAGGTTCAGCCAGCCTGTGTACCAGCCCCAGCGGCGGCCGCCGAGCCGGTCGGCCATGTAGTACAGGGCGCCCGAGGTCGGGTACGCGCTGGTGACCTCGGCGAGCGCGAGGCCCACGCAGAGCACGAAGAGGCCGACGCCCGCCCAGCCCCAGAGCATCACGGCCGGGCCGCCGGTGATCAGCCCGAAGCCGTACAGCGTCATGCAGCCGGAGAGGATGGAGATGACGGAGAAGCTGATGGCGAAGTTGCCGAACCCGCCCATGCGGCGGGCCAGGACGGGCTGGTAGCCGAGCTCCCTGAGTCTCTCCTCCTCGTCCTGGCGTGGGGGCGCTGGGACGGTGCTCGACGACCAGGTGGTGCGGGACACGTGTGGACCTCCGGAGGGTGAGCGGTGAGGGGTGAGGGGGAGCGGGGAGAGAAGCGGGGCCTAGCCCGGTCCGCGGGAGACGGCGGAGCAGCGGGCGCGGGCCTGGACGAAGACCTCGGCGGCCGCGTCCGCGTCGCCGGGGGAGTGCGTGCGGTACGTCCACGGCACGACCGTGTAGAAGGGGTCGAGCGCCTTGAAGACCCGTGACGCGTCGTGGAATTGGTGCGCGCCCCACAGCGCGTGCGCCAGGTGGTTGAGGTCGAGGAGCGAGGTCGCCGAGGGCAGCGCGTGGTCGAACCACAGCTGCAGGGCGCGCAGCGCGGCGCGCGTGGCGTCCTCCGAGATCCAGTGCAGGTCCAGCGCCCGTTCGTGGCCGGCTTCCCTGCGGTAGCGCTCGACCCGCACATACAGCGGCAGCAGATGGAGCGGCGAACCGGCGGGAGCGGCCGCCGCCGCCCACTGCACGAAGTTGTACGCCTCGGTGAGCGGGCCCCGGGCGTGGCGCCCGTACGCGAACTGCAGCATCCGGTGGTACGCCTCGCGGTTGCCGGGGTCGCGCTTGTCGGCCTCGGCCAGCAGCTGCCACGGGCCGGGGAAGAGCATCGGCTCCGGAGGCGCCACCCGGTGCTCGTCCCACCGCTGCCCCACGTCCAGCTGGGCCAGCGCGAGCAGACAGATCCACGGCACGGGGTCCTCCGGCGACAGGGACGACGCTGCGGCGCACGCGGCGACCGCGTCGCGCCACAGGTCGTTGGTGTGCCGGTGCCCCGCCCGGTGGGCGCGCAGCGCCCGCTCCACCAGGACCCTGCTGTGCAGGACGGCCGCCGACGCGCTGCGCGGCTCCTCGGCGCGCCAGGCGAGCACCACGTCGGAACCGGCGACGGCGGCCGCCAGTATCTGCGTACGTTGTGTCCACAGACCCCAGTCGGGCGTCTCGGTCAGCAGATTGCGCGTGGAGACCCAGCGGCCCGCCTTGAGGTCCTGGAGCACCGCGCGCAGCGGTTCGTCGTGGCCCGCCGGGTGGTACACCGGGCGGCCTGACGGCATGGGCATGAGTCCTCTGTTGGGGGAAGAGGGCGGAGGGAGAGTGTGAACTGGCGGGGTCAGCTGAGGGGTTGACGATGCTGCTCGGCGGTCAGTGTAGATCCGGCCTTTCCGGTTTCAGGGCACTTCCTGGATCTTTTATGACCCACTTCTGTCAAAGCGGCGCGCCGATCGGTCAATTGACGTGCCATTACTGACGTACCGATCCCTTGACGCCCTCCGGCCCCCTGTAGCAGGCTTCCGCGGTGATCACCTATGAGCGGTCTCCGGCGCGGCGGCCCGTGCTCGCCGTCGACCAGGGCACCTCGGGGACGAAGGCCCTCGTGGTCTGCCCGGAGCGCGGCGTGATCGGCTCGGGCGCCGCCGACGTGCGCCCCCGCTTCCTGCCCGGCGGCCTGGTGGAGGTCGACCCCGCCGAACTGCTCTCCTCCGTTGTCGACGCCGGACGGCGGGCACTGGCCGACGCGGGCGAACCGGTCGCCGCCGTCGGCCTCGCCAACCAGGGCGAGACGGTCCTGGCCTGGGACCCCGGCTCCGGGGAACCGCTCACCGAAGCCCTCGTCTGGCAGGACCGCCGCGCGGCGCCGATCTGCGCCGAACTCGCCCACCAGGCCGAAGAGTTGAGAGACCTCACGGGCCTGCCGCTCGACCCCTACTTCGCCGCGCCCAAGATGGCGTGGATACGCCGCCACCTCACCCGGCGGGGTGTGGTCACGACCAGCGACGCCTGGCTGGTCCACCGGCTCACCGGCGCTTTCGTCACCGACGCCGCCACGGCGGGCCGCACCCAGCTCCTCGACCTCGACGACGTCACCTGGTCACCGCGCGCCCTGGACCTCTACGGCCTCGCCGGGGAGCGCCTGCCCCGCGTCGTCGACGCCGCGGGGCCCGTCGGCACCACCACCGCCTTCGGCCCCGAGATCCCGCTCACCGGGCTCCTCGTCGACCAGCAGGCCGCGCTGCTCGCCCAGCACGTGACGGAGCCGGGCGGCGCCAAGTGCACGTACGGAACAGGGGCGTTCCTGCTCGCCCAGACCGGCGAACGGCCCCGCCGCGGCGGTTCGGGCCTGGTCAGCTGTGTCGCCTGGCGGCTCGACGGGAAGAGCAGCTACTGCCTCGACGGGCAGGTCTACACCGCCGCGTCCGCCGTCCGCTGGCTCACCGACCTCGGTGTGATCGGCGGCCCCGAGGACATCGACCCCGTGGGCTCCGCCGTCCCGGACGCGGGCGGCGTCACCTTCGTGCCCGCCCTCGTCGGCCTCGCCGCCCCCTGGTGGCGTGGCGACGTGCGCGGCTCGCTGACCGGGCTCGGCCTGGACACCACCGCCGGGCACCTGGTCCGCGCCCTGTGCGAGGGCATCGCCGCGCAGGTCGCCTCGCTCGCCGACGCGGTGGCGGCCGACCTGGGCGAGCCCCTGACGAGCCTGCGGGTCGACGGCGGCCTGACCCGCTCGGCGCTGCTCATGCAGACCCAGGCGGACCTGCTCCAAATACCCGTCGAGGTCTCGGCGTTGCCCGATGTCACCGCGCTCGGCGCGGCCGCCGTCGCCCGTATCGGCCTGGACCCCGCCCTCCCGCTCGCCGACGCGGTCCCCGCCTGGCGGCCCGCCGCCGTCTACGAACCGCGGATCGGCGCGGACCGGGCGGCCGAGCGCCTCGCGGGCTTCCGTTCGGCCGTGGCGGCACTTCTCGAACGCGGACCCTCATGAAGGGGGCCGGAGCGGAAGCCGGGAGCGCCGGGCGGGTGCTGCGGCGCGGGGCGCCGCCGGACGTGACGTACGACGTGACCGTGATCGGCGCCGGAGTCGTGGGCGCGGCCATCGCCCGCGAGCTGGCCCGCCACCGCGGCCTGCGCATCGCCCTGGTGGACGCCGCGAACGACGTCGGTGAGGGCACGTCCAAGGCCAACACGGCGATCCTGCACACCGGCTTCGACGCCGTGCCCGGCTCCCTTGAGTCACGCCTCGTCCGCGAGGGACAGTGGCTCCTCGCCGCCTACGCCGCCGAGTCCGGCATCCCCGTCGAGCCGGTCGGCGCACTGCTCGTCGCCTGGGACGAGGGTCAAATGGGCGCCCTGGGAGGCTTGTTGGACAAGGCCGTCCGCAACGGCTACGGAGCAGCGAGGATCATCGGTCCCGAGGAGGTCCGGGCCCGCGAGCCGCACCTGGGGCCCGGCGCACTCGGCGCCCTCGACGTTCCCGGCGAGAGCATCATCTGCCCCTGGACGACCACCCTCGCGTACGCCACTCAAGCGGTGCGCGGCGGCGTCGACCTGCACCTCAACTGCCGCGTCGAGCATGTCGACGCGGCACCGGACCGGCATGAGCTGGCCACGAGCCGCGGCCCCCTGCGCACCCGCCACCTCGTCAACGCCGCGGGCCTGCACGCCGACGCGATCGACCGCCTGCTCGGCCACGACGACTTCACCGTCACCCCGCGCCGCGGCCAGCTCATCGTCTTCGACAAGTTCGCCCGCGGGCTGCTGCGCCACATCCTGCTGCCCGTCCCCACCGCGCTCGGCAAAGGCGTCCTGGTGGCCCCGACCGTGTACGGAAACGTCCTCCTCGGGCCCACCGCCGAGGAGCTGGACGACAAGACGGCCACCGGCTCGACCGCCGAAGGCATCGCCGCGCTGCGCGAGAAGGGCCGCCGGATCCTCCCCGAACTGCTTGACGAGGAGGTCACCGCCGTCTACGCAGGACTGCGCGCCGCCACCGAGCACGACGACTACCGCATCAGCGCCCACAAGGAACAGCGCTACGTCACGGTCGGCGGCATCCGCTCGACCGGACTCACCGCCTCCCTGGCCATCGCCGCCCACGTCACGGAACTCCTCGGCGCCACGGGCCTGGACCTCACCGGGACCAGGGACCTGCCGCCCGTCCGCATGCCGAACCTCGGCGAGGCCTTCCCGCGCCCCTACCAGCGCGCCGACCTCATCGCCGCCGACCCCGCGTACGGCACCATCGTCTGCCACTGCGAGCGGGTGACGCTCGGTGAGATCCGCGACGCCCTCGCGGCGACCGTCCCGCCCGGCTCGCCGGACGGGCTGCGGCGCCGCACACGGGCGCGTGGCGGACGCTGCCAGGGCTCTCACTGCGGGGCCCAGGTGCGGGAACTCTTCGAACAGGGCCGGGAGGCGGTGTCCGGATGAGGCGTGAGCGCATCGTCGACGTGCTGATCGTGGGCGCGGGACCGGCGGGCCTCGCCACGGCCGTGGGCCTCGCCGGGGCGGGCGCGGGCGAGGTCGAGGTGGTCGAACGGGAACAGCGGGCGGGCGGCGCCCCGCGGCACCGCGCGCACGGCGGGTTCGGCCGCCTCGGGACGACCGGGCCGCAGTACGCGGAGCGCTGTGTGGCGGCGGCGGTGGGCGTCGGCGCGGTGCTGCGGACCGGCGTCACCGTCACGGACTGGTCCGGCCCGCTCACCGTGGACACCACGAGCCCGCTCGGCCTGGAGCGGATCACCGCCCGCGCCATCGTCCTCGCCACGGGGGCGCGCGAACGGCCGCGCGGCGCACGCCTGGTGCCGGGCACGCGACCCGCCGGCGTCTACACCACGGGGGAGCTGCGGCGGGCCGTCCACGTCCACCGGCAGCCGATCGGCACACGGGCCCTCGTGGTCGGCGCCGAGCCGGTGAGCTTCGCCGCCCTGGACACGCTGCGGCTCGCCGGGGTCGAGGTCGCCGCGCTGGTCACGGAGCACCCGCGCCACCAGGCATCGCCGGGCCGCGCCGCCGATGCCCGGCTGCGGCACGGCATCCCCCTGCTCACGGACGCCACCGTCACCGAACTCCTCGGGCGAGGGCGTCTGTCGGGGGTCCGGCTGCGGCACCGGGACGGCAGGACGGCGTACGTCGCCTGCGACACGGTGGTCTTCACCGGCGATTTCGTCCCCGACCACGAGCTGGCCCGGCGCGGCGGCCTGCCGCTCGACCCCGGCACGCGCGGCCCCGCGGTCGACAGCGCCTTCCGCACCGCCGAGCGGGGCGTCTTCGCGGTGGGCGACGTACTGCACGCCGTCGAACCCGCGCGTGTGGTGACGCGCGAGGGCGCGGCCGTCTCCGCCGCCGTGCGGCGCTACCTCTCCGACGGCGACTGGCCCCCGGCCTCGGTCCCGCTGCGGGTCACGGCCCCGCTCGCCTGGGTCGCCCCCAACCGGCTGACCCTGGAGGAGCCCGGCGACGGGTTCACCCTGCGGACGACGGAGTTCGTCACGCGTCCGACGCTGGAGATCACGCAGGACGGCAGGACCCTGCACCGCGCCCGCCGCCGACGTCCGGCGGTCCCCAACCGGCCTCTCCGTATCACCGGGAGCTGGGCCGACCGGGTGGATGTGCGCGGCGGCGCCGTACGGATCTCCCTCGCGCCCTGAGGCTTCGGCCGGACCCATTAACCTTCAGCGGACCCAATATCACGGCGGCGGTAGCGGACTCGCCCTGCCCCCATGCCACGTCCACCCGAACAACATAAGAAGCTTACATAAGTAAGCGACGCATTCTTAGAGTGGACGACATGTCGAACGACGAACTGCACACCGCCTTGGCCGGCGCCCCGGACGCCGACCTCAAGAGCGACTCGGACAGCGCCCTGGACGTGGAAGCCTTCACCTCGGCGCTGGAGAACTTCAACCGCTTCTACATCCGCCTCCCGGTACTGGAGAAGCTTCCGTTCACGACTCTGTCGGTGCTTGACACCCTCGCGTTCGGCGGCAGCCCGAGGCGGCTGACCGAGCTGACGAAGACCGAGCAGGTCAGCCAGCCCGGCATCACCCAGCTGATCAACCGCCTGGAGCGGGACGGCCTGGTGGAGCGCCGCCCCGACCCGAGCGACGGCCGTGCCGTCCTGGTCCACATCACCGACGCGGGCCGCGAGGTCGGCCGCTCCCGCCGCGCCGACCGGTCGCGGCACCTGCGACCGCTCGTCGAGCAGCTGACCCCCGAGCAGCGCCGGGCGATCACGGACGCCCTGCCCGCCCTGACCCGCCTCGCGGAACTGGGGCGCGCGCAGTCGTAGGCGGCGGGGCCGAGGCGGGGACCTCGGGGACCTCCTCCCCAGCCGCTCCCCGGCGGCGCCTCCTCCCCGCAGCCGCTTCCCGGCGGCGCCTCCTCCCGCAGCCGCTCCCTCTGCGGGCGCCTCTTCCCACAGCCCCCGCCTGCGCATAGACTCCAAAACTAGCAGCGCTAATTAACGCAGCGGGACCCACAGTCCACGCAGCGAGACCCGCAAAACGATCCGGAGCCGTATCGTGCGCACCGTCCACTTCGCCGCCGCCCGCCGCACCCCCATCGGCAAGCTCCGCGGCGCCCTCTCTCCCGTCCGCCCCGACGACCTCGCCGCAGGCGTCGTACGAGGACTGCTCGCCGACATACCGCAGCTGGACCCCGCCCGGATCGACGACATCTACTGGGGCGCCGCCAACCAGTCGGGCGAGGACAACCGCAACGTCGCCCGCATGGCCGCCCTCCTCGCCGGCCTCCCGGAGTCCGTGCCCGGCGCGACCGTCAACCGGCTCTGCGCCTCCGGGCTCGAAGCCGTCACCACCGCCGCACGCACCGTCGCCGCCGGTGAGGCCGACATCGTCCTCGCGGGCGGCTCCGAGTCGATGAGCCGCGCCCCCTTCGTCCTGCAACGCCCGGACGAGGCGCTGCCGCACCGCATGGAGACCGCCGACACCCGCCTCGGCTGGCGCCTGACCAACCCGAGGATGAAGGAGCTGCACGGCGTCCTCGCGATGGGCGAGACCGCCGAGGAGGTCGCCGAGCGCCACGACGTGTCGCGCGAGCGCCAGGACGCCTTCGCGCTCCGCAGCCACCAGCGCGCCGCGGCCGCCCGCAAGAACGGCCACTTCGACGACGAGCTGCTCCCCGTCACCCGGCCGGACGGCATCGTCGTCGACACGGACGAATGCGTGCGCGAGGACACCTCGTACGAGAAGCTCGGCGCCCTGAAGCCCGTGTTCCGCAAGGGCGGCACCGTCACCGCGGGCAACGCGTCACCGATGAACGACGGCGCCGCGGGACTGCTGCTCGTCAGCGAGGAGGCCCTGAACGACCTGGGCCTGGAGTCCCTCGGGCGGTACGCCGCCGGGGCATCGGCGGGCGTGCACCCCGACGTCATGGGCATCGGGCCCGTCCCCGCCACCCGCAAGGCGCTCGACCGCGTCGGCTGGAGCGTCGGCGACCTCCAGGAGGCGGAGTTCAACGAGGCGTTCGCCGCCCAGGCCCTCGCCTGCGTCGACGCCCTCGGCATCGACCCGGAGCTGGTCAACCCCTACGGCGGCGCCATCGCGCTCGGCCACCCCCTCGGCTGCTCCGGCGCCCGCATCCTCACCACGCTGCTGCACCGGATGCGCCGCACGGGCGCCTCGCGCGGCCTCGCCACCATGTGCGTGGGCGTGGGCCAGGGCAGCGCGCTCCTCGTCGAGCGCGACTGAACCGGCGGGCGCGACTGAACCGGCGGGGCGCGCCGCCGCCGTCGGCGCGCCCCGCCGAGCAACGGTCCGAGCAACGGTCCGAGCAACGGTCCGAGCAACGGTCCGAGCAACGGTCCGAGCAACGGTCCGAGCAACGGTCCGAGCAACGGTCCGAGTAGCAGTCCGAACCACCGCAAGGCCGCACGGAAACGGAGCACCACCCGCCATGGCAACGCTGTCCCTCGCCGCGATCCTCGCCGAACCCGCCCGCCGCCACCCGGACCGCACCGCCCTCGTCGAAGGCGAACTGCGGCTCTCCTTCAAGGAGTTGTGGCGCGAAGCCCGCACCCAGGCCGCTGCCCTCGCGGAGCTCGGCGTGCGGCCGGGGGACCGCGTCGCCCTGATGGCCCCGAACACCGCCGAGTTCCCGACGGCCTACTACGCGATCCTCGCCGCCGGGGGAGTGGTCGTCCCCGTCCATCTGCTGCTCGCCGCGGAGGAGGTCGAGCACGTCCTGCGCGACAGCGGTGCGAGCCTCCTCCTCTGCCACCCCGCGCAGGCGCCGACCGGCGCGGTGGCCGCCGAGGCCACCGGCGTACGCATGCTGGAGCTGGGTGCGAAGGGCGAGCTGGAGGAGCTGGCCCGTGACGCCGAGCCCCTGACCACGTACGTCACCCGCGACGCCGACGACCCGGCCGTCATCTTCTACACCAGCGGCACCACCGGCGTCCCCAAGGGCGCGGTGCTCAGCCACTTCAACCTCGTGATGAACGCGACCGTCAACGCCTTCGACGCCAACGACGTCCGGCCCGACGACGTCGCGCTGGGCGCGCTGCCCCTCTTCCACGCCTTCGGCCAGACCGTCTCCATGAACTCCACCTGGCGGGCCGGCGCGACCCTCGTCCTGCTGCCCCGCTTCGACGCAGCGCGCGCCATCGAACTGATGGTGGCGGAAGGGGCGAACACCTTCCACGGGGTGCCCACCATGTTCGTGGGTCTGGTGGCGGCCGCCGCTACCGCCCCCGAACTCCCGAGGCTGCGGCTGTGCGTCTCCGGCGGCGCCTCGCTGCCCGTCGCCGTCCTCGAACGCTTCGAGGAGGCCTTCGGCACGCCCGTCTACGAGGGGTACGGGCTCTCCGAGACCTCCCCGGCCGCCTCCGTCAACCAGCCCGACTTCGGTACGAAGGCGGGCAGCATCGGCCACCCGCTGTGGGGAGTCGACGTGGAGATCACCCGGGCCGACGTCGACGACCGCGTAGAGCTGCTGCCCACCGGCGAGCTCGGGGAGATCGTGGTCCGCGGCCACAACGTCTTCTCCGGCTATCTGGGCCGCCCCGAGGCCACCGCGGAGGCGCTGGTCGACGGCTGGTTCCGCACCGGCGACCTGGGCACCAAGGACGCCGAGGGCTTCCTGACCATCGTCGACCGCAAGAAGGACGTCATCATCCGCGGCGGCTTCAACGTCTATCCGCGCGAGGTCGAGGAGGTCCTCATGCGCCACCCCGACGTCGCGCAGGCCGCCGTGATCGGCCTGGCCCACCCCGTCCACGGCGAGGAGATCTGCGCCGTCGTCGTCGCGGCGCCCGGCGCGGCCGGGGACGCGGACGCGATCGTCGCGTGGTCGAAGGAACACCTGGGCCGCCACAAGTACCCGCGCCGCCTGGAGTTCACCGACGCGCTCCCGCTCGGCCCCAGCATGAAGGTCCTCAAGCGGGAACTGCGCACCCACTACACGACGTGACTCCGTGGGTGGGACCTCGCTGAGCCCCGTTCAGCGGCGCGCGGCCGAGGTACCCGCCGTCTCGGAGGCGAGACCCTGCTCCAGGTCCTCCGCGAGCAGCCGCTTGGCGATCGTGTCCACCGCCGCGGTCAGCTCCTCGTCCGGCGGCCGTCCCAGGTCCTTCTCGATCTCCTCGGCCAGCCAGGACGACCACGCCCCGGCGATGACCTCCGCCTCCCGCGCTCCGGCGGGCGTGTGTGAGAAGTACGTACCGGTGCGGGTCAGATACCCCTCCTCGACCATGCGGTCGAAGACCGGCACGAGCACCTCGGCCGGAATCCTGCGCCGTGCCGCGATCAGCCCGAGACTGGCGTACCCCACCATCCGGGTGAAGAGCGAGACCTGCATGACCGCCCAGGCGCCCGCGATGTCCAGACGGGTGTCGGAGCCCTGGATGATGCCGCGCGCGGTGTTCATGCCGACGTTGCGGACGATCCCGGCGACGCTCCGCTCCAGGACGTGCCCCGAGTCCCCGGTGCTCGGCTGCGCGAAGCCCTCGCCCATGTCGGGCGCGCCCATGCGCGCGCTGTCGCGCAGCTCCACCTGTTTGAGGAAGAGCGCCACCAGGAAGCCGAGGAGCGCCACGGGGACGGTCCACAGGAAGACGGTGTGCAGCGTGTCCGCGTACGCCTCGACGACCGGCGCCGCCGCGGGGCCCGGCAGGTCGTGCAGCCCCTGCGGGTTCTGCGCGGCCTTCGCGATCGTCGCGGGATCCGCGGCGCCCGTACCGGCGGCCGCCGCTACCCCGTCCTTGAGGTTCGGCGCGAGGGTGTTGGCGTAGATGGTGCCGAACACCGCCGTGCCGAACGAGCTGCCCAGCGTACGGAAGAAGGTCACGCCCGAGGTGGCGGTGCCCAGATCCGTGTATGGGACGGTGTTCTGCACGGCGATCGTCAGGACCTGCATGCACAGGCCGATGCCGGCGCCGAGCACGAACATGTACAGCGACTCCAGCCACGCGCTCGTGGCGCTCCCCATGAGCGAGAGCAGATAGAGCCCGAGCGCCATCACCAGGGCGCCGACGATCGGGAAGATCCGGTACGTTCCCGTCTTGCTGACCACGTTGCCGCTGAAGATGGACGCGATGAGCAGCCCGACCACCATGGGCAGCGTCCGCACGCCCGAAACGGTGGCCGAGTCCCCGTCGACGTACTGCAAATACGTCGGCAGGAACGTCATCGCGCCGAGCATCGCGAAGCCCACGACGAAGCTGAGGATCGAGCAGACCGTGAAGACGGGGTTGGCGAAGAGCCGCATCGGCAGCATCGGCTCGGCGGCGCGCGTCTCGACGACGCAGAACAGCGCCAGCGCGATCAGCCCGCCGGCGAACAGCCCGATGATGGCGGGCGACCCCCACGCGTACTCGTTGCCGCCCCAACTCGTCGCCAGGATCAGCGCGCTCGCCCCGATCGCGACGAGCGCGATGCCCATGTAGTCGATGACCGGCCGCGCCGCCGACTTCACGAGGGGGATCGTGCGGGCCGCCGCGATGACGACGACGATCGCGATGGGTACGTTCACATAGAACGCCCAGCGCCAGGTCAGATGGTCCGTGAAGAGCCCGCCGAGCAGCGGTCCGATCACGGTGGACACTCCGAAGACGGCGCCGATCGCGCCCTGGTACTTGCCGCGTTCGCGCAGCGGGATGACATCGGCGATCAGCGCCATGGACGTGACCATCAGGCCGCCCGCGCCGATGCCCTGCATCGCCCGCCAGGCGATGAGCAGCGTCATGTTCGTCGACAGACCGCACAGGAACGACCCGGTGATGAAGATGACCGCCGAGACCTGGAAGACGACCTTCCGCCCGAACAGGTCACCGAACTTGCCGACCAGCACCGTGGCGACGGTCTCCGCCAGGAGGTACGACGTCACCACCCACGACATGTGCTCCGCCCCGCCCAGATCGGACACGATCGTCGGCAGCGCCGTGCCGACGATGGTCTGGTCGAGTGCGGCGAGCAGCATCCCCAGCATGATCGTCACGAAGACGACGTTGCGGCGGCGCCGGTCGAGGACGGGCGGCGCCTGTGCCGCGGCGGCGGCCGGCTGATCGGTCATGGTCACACGGCCACCCTCACACCGGGCCGGGGCCCGTGCATGCGGGGCAAGGCCGGTCCGGTGACGACGGACCGGCCTCGCCCCGGCTACCCGGCCGCGTCCCCGCGCAACCGCGGCGCGTGCGCAGCCGCGTCCACCGCAGCCTCTTCCCGCTCCAGCAGCGCCGCCAACGCCTCGGCCCACCGGAGCAGTCCCGGGACGTCGATTCCGTACGGCTCGTGCGGCCTGTGCGGCCTGTCTCGCTCGTGGGGCTCGTCCGGCCCGTGCGGCCTGTCTCGCTCGTGCGGCTCGTGCGGCTCGTGCGGCCTGTCCGTCCCGTCCGGCCTATCCCGCTCGTCCGGCTCGTGCGGCCTGTCCGTCCCGTCCGGCCTATCCCGCTCGTCCGGCTCGTCCGGCCCGTCCGGCCCGTACTGCTCGCCCCGCTCGTCCAGCCGGTGCAGCCCGTGTGGCCTGTCCCGCTCGCGCGGTCGGTGCGGCTCATCCGGCCTGTCCCGCTCGTCCGGCTCGTCCGGCTCGACCGGCTTGTGCGGCTCATCTGGTCCGTCCGGCTCGTCCGGACCGTCCGGGCCGTGCGGTTCGTGCGGTTCGTACTGCTCCTCCCGCTCGGCCGGTGCGTTCCTCCTATCCACTGCGGCGTGCCAGGCCTGGACGGCGTCGGCGCCCCGGAGTAGCAGTCGCGCCCCGCCCTCGGTGTTGCCGCGGGCCGCGTGGGTCAGGCCGACGGCCAGTTGGGCGAGTCCCTTCCACAGGGCCCGCTCCGTTTCCGGGCCGGACTTCCACGCGTCCTCGAACACCTCGTGCGCGTGGAAGGGCCGCCCCGCGTCCAGCAGGGCCTGTGCCTCGGTGACGGAATCCTCGGGCGCGCGCACGACCCCCTCGGGCTGCCGGGCCACGCCGTCCGCGCCGTACGGCAACGGCCGCCCCAGCCCATCGCGCGGCCGCTGGTTGCGGGCCCGGCCCTCCGCGTCGCGATCGCGGTCGGGGCCACTGTCGTACGGTCGAGGTGGAGTGCTCATACGTCGATTGTCGCGCGTACCTGACGGCGGTCACCGGGGAACGGAGCACCCTCGTACGTGCGGTAGAGTTCTACTTGTGATCACGCGGGGCACCGCACCGAACACACCGGGACGTGGCGCAGCTTGGTAGCGCACTTGACTGGGGGTCAAGGGGTCGCAGGTTCAAATCCTGTCGTCCCGACTCGTGAGAGTCGCAGATCAAGGGGCCGTTTCAGAGCAATCTGAAACGGCCCCTTGATCGTTCTCGACGTCATGCGCCCCGGACGTGGAAGGTCACCGTGCGCGCCGCCGGGGCATGCGCGTGGTTGAAGGCCCGGATCAGGACCGTGTGCCGTCCCGGCCGCAGCCGCGCCGTCGCCGTCAGTCTCCCGTCGGCCGGGTCGAAGCGGTGCGGGACCCGGCTTCCGTCCACCTCGACGGTGATCCGTTCCGCACGCACACCGGACACCGCGTCCCTGACGCGCGCCGTGATCCGCACATCCGGGCCACCGGCCCCGGCCCCGACGCCCGCGGCGGGCACCACCCGGTCGATCACCCGGTCGATCACCGGGGCGAGAGCGGGCTGCTTGCCGGGGCGGTCGCCCGGCCGGCCGCGGCGGCGCTGGATGCGGGCGACGGACGGCGGCACGGGCTCGGCACCGAGCAGGGCGTCGAAGACGAGCGGCAGGTCGACGCCAGGACGGACCTTCTCGCCGGCCGTGACGGTGAACTCCACGCCCACCCGGCCCCGGGCGGGGACCCGCGCCCGCGCCCGCCGAGGCGTCACCGACCAGCCGCCGAAGGCCCGCGCGGTGACCGTGACGGTCTCCGGTGTGCCGTTGAAGTTGTAGACGTCGAGCGTCATGCGCGTCACGGCGCCGAGCCGCTGGCCGAGTGGTGGTGCGGCGTCCCCGTCCGCCTTGCCGGGCGCGGCGTTCGCGGCCGCGTAGCGCTGGCTGAGGACGATGTGCTCCGCGGGCGGGAGCGGACGGCGCCGCACCCGGTCGTCACCGGCCGTGGGCCGCGGGCGGCGCGGCGGCGGGGCGTCGGTGACCAGGTAGAGGGGGTCGCGGGAGGCGGCGACCCGTACCGTGCCGCGCGCCGAGCGGGGCGGGGTGCCGCGCGCGGCGCCCATGATGTCGTACACCCGCGTCGCCCCGTCCGGCACCGGCACGTCCACGTCCCGGGGCTTCCCCGCGCACACCACCGTCACCGTCCGCCCGGCGCCGTCCCCGAACACGAATCCCGCCGCACGCGGCAGCAACTCAGCCAGTGTTCCGGCGTAGTTGGCCTCGCCGAGCAGCCCGGTCAGCGCCGCGTACGCGCTGAACGCGGGCAGCGGTTGTAGGTCGCGGCTGAACAGCGCGAACGACACGCCCTCGTCGGTGCACGGCGGCCCGCAGAACCAGAAGTGCCGGTCGGTGCCCGCCGCCAGGCTCTCCACCGTCGACAGGACGAGATAGCGGGCCTGGGTGCGTTGCATCGCCGGGGAGAGGTCCGTGCCGGGCTCGGCCGGCAGGAACGTCCCGGACTCCGTCATCCAGAGCGGCGTGTCCGCCCCGAACCGGTCCCGCAGCTCCCGCTGGTCGTCCGCCGCCGACGGGAACTCGGGGTCGGTGTCGTCGAGCGGCGGATAGCCGTGGAAGCTCCACACGTCCGCGTACCGCGCCACGTCGTTCTGCAGCATCAGCTCCTGGAAGTCGCCCTCCTGCGCGATGCCGGGAAGCACCACCGGCGGCCCGCCCGGCTGGTCCGCGATGCCGAGCGCCACCGCCTTGACGTACGCGGCGTGCTGGTCGCCGGTGCTCGCGGTGGTGTCCACGTCGGGCTCGTTGGAGAGCTGGAGCGCGTCCGCGGTGACCCGCCTGCCCCGCCCCGCCAGGTGCCGGGCGTAGCGGTAGGCGTCCCGCAGGTCGGCGGGGAGCGGCACCGACGTCGGCGTCAGCGCCCAGTCGGGCGGCGGCGAGACGACTTCGAGGACCTTGAGCCCGTGCTCGTGGAAGACCTCGACGACCGACTCGTGCAGGTGGCTGTCGAACGGCCCGCCCGGCCGGCGCTGGGCCGCGGGCCAGGCACTTCCGTCGCGTACGTGGCGTACGCCCATCGCGGCCGTCGCGGCGGCGAAGGCGGGCAGCAGGGGCGGCGGCACGAGGGCGTGGGTGGCGACGTTCACGCCGAAGCGGTTGGCGGGACCGCGGACGGCCCGGCGCGGCGGCAGGTGCGCGAAGTGGCCGACGACCCGGTCGTCGGGCCCCGGGCTCAGGGCCGCCACGACCCGGTAGTTGCCGGGTGCGAGAACCGGCAGCGGAGCGTCCGCTTCTCGGGTGCGGGCCGGGACGCGCACGGTCCCGGACGCCACCTCCCGGGCGAAGTAGTCGATGACGCGGTACGTCACCGTCAGATCCCGCGGTGCCGCCGCGTTCAGCCCGAGGCGCAGCGCCGCCCCGGCCCCGCCGCGGTAGTGGCCGAGGTTGTCGGGCGGCCCCGCGAGCCGCACGGACGTCAGTGCCACGGGGACGGGTACGAGCGTGAACTCGTCGAGGAGGAAGCGGTATCCGGTGTAGTCGTCCAGGACGGTGGGTCCGTCGACCGTGAACGTGAGGGTGTTGGCGCCCCGGCGCAGTTCGACCTCACCGAGAGTGAGGCGGGACAGGTCGCCCCAGGCCTTCGGGGACTCGTACCAGTACGGCTGGGAGCGGGTGACGGGCCGCGCCGGACCGTCGTTGACGGTGATCCGGACGTACGAGCCGGTCTCCTCGATGTGCGGCTGCTCCACCGGAACCGTCGCGACCGCCCTCAGCAGATACGGTCCCGCCTTCGGGACGTCCACGGAGTACGTCGCGTACCAACCGCCGTGCGGGGGCGGCGCTTCGGCGGTGGCGAGGGCGAGGAGCCCACCCCCGGTCGCTCTCGGGTCCCGGGCCGTGGGAATCGTGGTGCGGGCCGCGCTCTCGCCCTGCACGGTGATCACGGGGGCGTCGCTCTGTTGGGTGGCGCGGAGGTTGCCGGGCGGCGCGGTCCTCGCCGCGGCGGCCGTGGCCGTCAGGGCGATCCCTGCGGCGAGGCCGCCCGCGACAGCTGTGCGTCGGTCGATGCTCATGCTTCCAGGACACCGTGGTTCGGCCCGGGTCACGTCCTGCGTGGGCAGGGCGTTGCCCCCGGCCACGGGGTGCACCTCGCCTCCACCTTCGGGTGGAGGCCGCCGCCGGTAGGGTCGATGTGTGGGACGGGGAGCTGGGGGCGGGGGTAGGCCGGGCGCAGCGGTGGGCACGGCGGCGGCGGGGCGGCGCCTCGGCGGTGCCGACGCGGTGTTGCCGGTGGCGCTGTTGGCGGGGCAGTTGCTGGTGGTGTTCCTCTCGGGCGCGCTCACGGACGGGACGCCCGTGGTGACGTTCGCGGAGGCGCCCTGGGAGGCCGGGGCCGCGGGTGCGGGCGGCGCCGGGGATGCGGGTGCGGGTTCCGGTGCGGGTGGTGCGGCCGGGTGGCAGGGCCTTCTCGGGGTCCTGGTGGTGGCCGTCGTCGCGGTCGTCCTGACCGGGCGCCGCAGGGCGCCGGTTCCGGTGTTCGCGGTTGCCCTCGTCGCCGACGGTGTCACAGAGGCGCTGCTGCCGCAGACTGTGGTGACGCCCGCGCCGGCCTGCGCGCTGTGGATCGCCCTGTTCTCCCTCGCCACCCACGACTCCGCACGCCGCGCGCTCGGTGCCGCCGTCCTCGCCACCGCCGTCCTTCCGCTGCGCGGGATCCCGCTTCCCGGCATCGAGGACCCGGCGTCGGGGCCGCTGCTCGACGACCTCCTCGCGGGCGCCCTCCTGCATCTGGCGATCGTGCTCTGCGGACGCCTGCGCCACCACCGCACCGCCCGCCGCGCGCGGCTCCTCGCCCGTCTCGCCGAGGTGGAGCGCGAACGCCGCGCCGCCGTCGCCGCCGAACGCGAACGTCTGGCCCGCGACCTGCACGACGCCGTCGGCCACCATCTGACCGGCGTCGCCGTGCAGAGCGCCGCGGCCCTCCGCCTTGCCGCCGCCCGGCCCGAACTGGCCGCCCCCGCCTTGGCGGCGGCCGCGGAGTCCGGCCGGGACGTCCTCGCCGCCCTGGGCAGCCTCGCGTCCGTCGCGGGCGTCGCGTCCGTCGCGTCCGTCGCGGGTGACGAGACTGGGTCGCCCGACGCCCCGCCCCACGAGTCCGTCCGGCACCTGTGCGCGGGCCTGGAACGCCTCGGCTTCCCCGTCACCCTCACCATCGAGGGCCGCCGCCCACGCGACCTGCCGGGCGAGACGTCCGTCGCCGCGTACCGCATCGTGCAGGAATCCCTGACGAACGCCATGCGGTACGCGGCGGGCGCGCCCGTGGCGGTGGCCCTGCGCTACGAGCGGCACGCCGAAGGGGAGTTACGGGTCACCGTGGCCAACGGGCGACCGCCGGGAGCGATGCGGGCGGCGGCGACCCAGGGCGCGCCGTTGGGCACGGGACGGGGGCTCGCGGGGATGCGGGAGCGGGCGGGACGGGTAGGGGGACGGCTGGCCGCGGGGCCGACGGACGAGGGGGGCTGGACGGTCGAGGCGACCCTGCCGCTCCCCGGGTTACGCCCGCGGGTTCGCGCCCGGATCGCGGACGCGGTGGCGCTCGCGCTGTGCGTGGCGCTGCCCCTGCTGCTGTCCACCGCTCCGCCGAGCGCGGTTCTCCCGGAGCCGACGATCGGCCATTTCGCCGTGCTGCCGGCTTTGTTGACGCTCCACGCGGCACCGCTCCTCGCCCGTCGGCGTGCACCCGCCACGGCCCTGGCCGCGCTCCTCACGACGACCCTCGGCTGGTCGGCCGCATGCTCCGCGGGGCTGCTCGACTTCGCCTTGCTGGGCCCGCTCGCCTTCGCGTGGACGGCGGAGCTGATCGCCCTGTACGCGGTCGGGGCGTACGGTGCGGCCCGCGTGACGTGGCCCGCGCCAGTGGCGGTCGGCCTGGCAGGCGGCCTCGGGGTGGGGCTCGCGGTGGCGGGCGACCCCACGGAGTCGGCGGGCCCCGGCGCGGTACCGCTGCTCGCGGCCCTCGGGCTCGCCGCGGTGCCCTGGCTGCTGCCCGTCTGGGCACTGGGCCTGCTCGCCCGCGCGCGGCGCGGCGAGGGCGGCCCGTGGGAGCGCCGGCTGCTCGACGCCGTCGCCGCGCGGGTCGGCGAGGCGGTGACGGACGAACGACGCCGGGTCGCCACGGGCCTCCACGCGACGGTCGTCGCCCACACGGTGTCCCTGGTACGCCGAGCCGAGACTGGCCTGAGCCTGGCCGCCTGCCCCGAGGCGGATCCCGGCCCGACCGGCGACCCGCGCAGAGCCCTGGCGGCGACCACGGAAGCGGCACGCGCGGCGTTGGCAGGGCTACGGGAGTTGCTGGATGCGATGGAGGAGCCCGGGGCGGCGCAGCCCCTGCTTCCGAGGGCAACGGCGCCGCCACACCTTCGAAAGGGGCGGACCCATGACGAAGACAGACACACGGCGGAGATGAACCCATGACAGGGAAGGCCATATGAAGGAATCGACGGTACGCGTGCTCGTCGTCGACGATCAGGCCGTCGTCCGTGCCGGTTTCGCCGCGGTCATCGACGGCGAGCCGGACCTGACCGTGGCGGGCCAGGCGGCGGACGGTGGCGAAGCCGTCGAGCTGGCGCGCACGTGCCGCCCGGACGTGGTTCTCATGGACATCCGCATGCCGGGCATGGACGGACTGACGGCGACGCGCCTGCTGACCACGGTGGAACCGCCCGTACGCGTCCTGGTTCTCACCACGTACCGCCGCGACGAGTACGTCTTCAGCGCGCTGCGCGGCGGCGCCTCCGGATTCCTGCTCAAGGACTGCGAACCGCAGGAACTCGTCGACGCCATCCGCACGGTGGCCGCGGGCGAGGCGCTTCTCGCCCCCGAGATCACCCGGCGCCTCATCGACGCGTTCGCCACCGGCGCCGTCGCCCCGCGGGCCCGCCCCGACGGCCGCCTCGACGCCCTGACCGGCCGCGAGCGCGACGTGCTGCGCGAGGTCGCACGCGGCCTCAGCAACACCGAGATCGCCGCGTCCTTGGGCATCGGCCGCGCCACGGTCAAGTCCCACATGAACGCCCTGCTCGCCAAGCTGTCCCTGCGGGACCGCGCACAGGCGATCATCTTCGCGTACGAGGTGGGGCTCACGAGCCCGGGGGATCCGCGGTGAGGCGTACGCCCGAAGCCGACCGGCGGGGGCCCGTCGGCCGGCCGGTCGGCTTCGGGCGCGATCTAGTCCCTGCGGTACTGCGCAGCCGACCCCTTGGTCCCCTCGTCCTCGTACGAGCCGACCTCGCCGCGGTCCACGTGGAACTTCGTCAGCGTGGTCACGGGCGAGTCCGGGTCGCGGCGGTCGCCGATGACGCGCATGTGGGCGGTGAAGCGCCGGGGCGTCACCTCGTACACGTCGTAGCCGTACCGGTTGCCCTCGAAGTACTTCAGGTGCGGGTTGGCCTTGCCCATGAGGGGGCCGTTGGTGGTGTTCCACTCGGGCGAGTAGGCGCCGGAGGTCACCGAGTGGGCGGTGAACTCCGTGCCCACCAGGGGCGAGTCGGGCTGGTCGAAGTCGGTGCGGACGTCGTCGACGAACGCCGAGTGCCAGTCGCCGGTGATGACGACCAGGTCCTCCAGGCCGCTCTTGTGCACGTGCCCGAGGACCTCCTTGCGCTCGGCGAGGAAGCCGTCCCACTGGTCGGTGAACATGTACGAGCCGCCCGGCCTGCCCCGTAGCTGGCTCAGCATGATCGAGTTGGCCCACACGTGCCAGGAGTCCGGGGCGCGGTCGACGGTGCGCTTGAGCCAGGCCTTCTGCTCGGCACCGAGGATCGTGCCGTCGGGCAGGTTCTGTGCGGAGCGGTACGAGCGCAGGTCCAGGACGCTCAGTTCGAGCAGGTCGCCCCAGCGGCGTACGCGGTGGATCTCGGGGTCGGGCAGGGCCATGCCGCCGAAGGAGTCGCGGTGCGGCATGTGCTCGAACCACGCCTGGTAGGCGGCCGAGCGGCGGCGCATGAACGCGGCCCCGCCCCCGGTGCCGCTGTAGTCGTTGACGACCTCGTGGTCGTCCCAGGTCAGGAACCACGGATGGGCGGCGTGCGCCTCGCGCAGCGACTTGTCGCCCTTGTACAGGGCGTGCCGCTTGCGGTAGTCGGCGAGCGTGAGGATCTCCGGCCCGTCGTGGTCGCGTACGTGTTTCTCCGGTACGCCGCCGACCTGGCCGTGCTCGTAGATGTAGTCGCCGAGGTGCACGACGAAGTCCACGTTCTCGCGGGCGATGCCGCGGTGCGCGGCGTAGAAACCGTCGTGGAAGGCCTGGCAGTTGGCGGCGGCGAAGGTGACCTTGGAGATTCGGCCGCGCGGCGCGGTCTTCGTACGGCCGACGCGGCTGGTCCTGCCGAGCACCTTGAACGCGTACCAGTAGTGGCGGCCGGGCGCGAGACCGCTCACCGGCACGTGCACGCTGTGGCCGAGCGTCGCGGACGCCGGCGCGGTGCCGCGGGCGACGACGTGCCGCAGCCGGGAGTCCTTGGCGACCACCCAGTCGACCTCCACGACCTCGGGAAGTCTCTGCTCGGCGGCGAGCGGTTCGGGCGCGAGTCTGGTCCACAGGAGCACCGAGTGCGGCTGCGGATCGCCGGAGGCCACACCGAGCGTGAACGGCGCCCGGTCGTACTCGGCGCCCAGCCGCTCGGCCGCCTCACGGGCCTGTGCCGGGGTGAGCCCTCCCGCCAGTGGCCAGGCGAGGTTCAGCGCACCGGCAGCCGCGGCGGCCTTCAGCAGATCACGGCGGTTGACGGTCATCGGTGGCCTCCGACGGCGCTGAGGGTGAGGGAGAGGGCGTCCGCGTAACCGTCGTTGGAGGTGCCGCCGCCACTGCGGGTGAAGACGAGGAGCAGCCGCGCCGAGCGGGCGGTGGGCGGCACCGCGGCTTCGGCGGTCCGCTCCACAAGGCCCGTGCGGCCCTCACGGTCCCCGGCGCCGACGGGGCCGAGCACGCTCAGGGCGACCGGCGTGCCCTTGGCGTCACGGAACTCCACGGAGAGCCGGGCGCCGTCCTCCTGCCCGGCGTACCCCCCGAGCCAGGCGGACACGGTGTAGCGCACCCGCCCCGCGTCGACGGCCCGCCGCCCGGTCCGGCCGGTCCTGGGCAGGGAGATGTCCTGGACCAGGGCGGTACGCGCGCTGTTGCCGCCCGAGAAGAAGCGGCTGCCGCGCCGGGCCGGACCGGGGTCCGACGCGGTCGGATAGCCACCGCCGAGGCTGTAGGCGATGAGCGCCGGGGCTCCCTGGGCGACCTGCCAGCCGCGGACCTTCGCGACGGGGTCGGCGGTACCGCCCGCCCCGCTCTCCGCGTCGCCGTTGACGACCAGATTCACGCACGCCTCCTGTGATCGTTGGGTTGAGCGCGGTCAGCCCACCAGCCGCGCGTGAACCAGGAGAAGCGTTACGGCGAATTCTGTTACGTCCACGTCCACGTCCACGTCCACGTCCACATCCACGTCCGCATCCGCATCCGCATCCGCATCCGCGCCGACGGGCCGCGCCTCGCCCCCGGTTGCCGTTGTCCCGTACGAATCCTGTGATCCCGAACAAATCCCGACGCCCTGACAACCTCACCGGTCCCGCGCGCCTCCTTAAGGTCAACGGCCCTGGCTGACCGACCAGCTGACCACCTGACCAGAGGGCCGGGAACAGAGGAGGGGAACTGTGCCTACGCACAGATGGAGAAGCGTCGCTCTTGCGACCGGTATGGCCGGGGTGCTCGCGGCCACGGGAGCCACGGCCATGGCCGAAGCCGACGCCCCGGACGCACCGTCCCAAGTGCCCGATATGCGCGCCGATGTGAACCGGGACGGCAGCGTCGACGTGGAGGGCACGAGCGACTCGGCGGGCGAGAACACGTGGACGGCGCGGCGCGGCGCGATCGTGCTGCCGAACGTCGACGACGACGCGAAGCGCTGCCCGGTCAAGGACGCCCATGGCAGACCCCTGTCGGACGCGAAGCTGGCCCGGTGCAACGACGGGTCCGACACCAAGGTCAACGGCGCGCGTGACGCGGCCGACCTGGCCCGCCTGAAGACCGTGCCGCTGACCGGGATCCCGGCGGGCAGCCACGGCACCGTCAAGGCGATCGGCGTCGGCACCAAGAAGGCCCACCTGTTCATCAAGCGCGACGGCCGCTGGTCCCTGCTGCGGCCCGCCGACCGGCTGTCCGCCGCGGAACTGCGCGCCGGAGTCGAACTGGGCGTCGAGGCCACGGACGTGGTGCGCGACGCCCAGAAGTGGAACGGAGAGGTGAAGGTCCGCTTCACGGTCACCGGCGGCGGCACGCCCCGCTCCGACGACGTCGTGCTGCGCACCGCGCCCGTCCTGACCCACCACCACCTGCAGCGTGCCCAGGAAGTCCTCGTCACCAAGATGAAGGGCGCCGGAGCCTACGGCCGTGACCAGCGCAAGTTCGTCAAGGAACTCGCCAAGCAGGTGAAGGACGCCGGCATCGACAAGCCGCTGACGACCTTCACCAAGTACGACGACCCGTGGGCACAGGACTTCGTCGAGCCGGCCTACGCGAGCATGCCGGGCCCGGGCGGCAAGCAGCGCACGATGCGGGTCATGATCCGGTCCGCGCAGCCCGACCGGGACGCGGGCCGTGAGCTGTTCGAGAAGCTGCGCGGCCCGGACGTGGGAGTGGTGCAGGTCGGCAAGCCGACGGTGAACGAGGAGTGGACGCTCAACTCCATGGGCAACCTGGAGACCATTCCGCCGTACACGCTGAACGGCAAGAGCTACCCGGCAGGCCGCATCATCCAGGGCTACCGGGCCGACTCCGGCTCCAAGCCCGCCAAGTCGATGCGTACGTTCCTGTCCTCGCAGGGAGTGCAGGCGCCGCTGCTGCTCGACACGTCGTGGCTGGCGGTCGGGCACGTGGACGAGTTCGTCCAGTTCCTGCCCGCCGACACCGAGCGCGGCTGGCGCATCGGCGTCGCCGACCCGGCCGCCGGGGTGGAGCTCCTCCGCAAGGCCAAGCGGGACGGGCACGGCGGGAAGAAGATGTTCTCCGTCCCGCGTGGCAGCGACGTCCCCGCGCCCAAGGAGACCATCGACCAGGTGCTCGCCAAGGCCTCGTTCCACGCCGACAACAAGGTGGCGGCCCAGCGCATCAAGGCCAACCTGGACATCCTCAAGCGCGAGACCGGCGTCACCGACGCGGAGATAGTGAAGGTGCCCGGCCTGTACACGCGGGACTCCGACGCGAGCGGAGACCTCAGCGGCAGCCGCAAGCTGCGCCGCATGGGCCCCGAGGCCCTGGAGAAGTTCAGCCAGCTGCGCGGCGCCGACGAGACGCGCCGCGGCCGGGACTCCGAGGGCGGTGCCGCGAGCAGCGCCGCCGCCGTCCGGCCGAACAGCGCCTACGTCCCCGGCGCGGTCAACGGCGTCCTGCTGAGCCCGACCCGCTATCTGGCACCCAAGCAGTGGGGACCGGTCATCGGCGGCCGGGACATATTCACCGAGGCGGTGAACTCCGTATACGCCAAGGCGGGATTCACCACGACCTACATCGACGACTGGTACACGTACCACCTCGGCATGGGTGAGGTGCACTGCGGCACCAACACGCTGCGGGACACCCGCGCGCCGTGGTGGCCCACGGCATAACACCCTCCGGCGGGCCCGGCACGCCATCACGGGTGCCGGCCCCGCTCACACGCGCTCCCGGCCCCGCTCACACACGCGCCCCCGGCCCCGTCGCACGAGCGGTCCCCGGCCTGCGCGTGGCCTCAGGCCCGCAGGTCAGGAGGGGCAGGCCCCTCGCCCCTCGCGGACGGGCGTGTCGTAGCGTGTCGGCATGTCCACGCCGCCTCAGTCCGGGGGTTTCCGCCCCGCCCCGCCCTCATACGGGCAGCCGCCGCAACCGCCCTACGCCCCATACCCCGCGGGCCCCGGGCCCGCCCCGTGGGGCGCCGCTCCGCCTGTGCCTCCGCCGCCGCCCCGGCGCAGAACCGGCAAGATCCTGGGCATCACCGCTGGCGCCGTAGGAGTGCTCGTGATCATCGCAGGGGCCGTCGTGTTCGTGAATGGCGGTGGTGGGTTCCCCGAGGCGGAGTACCGCTTGACCGTGCGGCCCGAACTGGTCGACGGAGCGTACAAGTTGACGCAGGACCTCTCCGAGACCACGGGCCGGGCGATCGTCGAGGAGAACCGGAGCCGGGCCAACGTCCGTGACCCGAAGGCGGTGGTCGCCCAGTACAAAGGCCAGGGCGAGCAGGAAGGCGCTGTCATGGTCGTCTCGGGGATGTCCGGGCGGTTCAGGGACCCCGCCGCGGCGCGGGCGGACGTCATGGAGGGCGCCACCGAGGGGCAGGGCGCCGTGGTCGCGGTGCCCGCGCGGGACATCACACCCACGGGATCGGACATCACGGTGAGTTGCCAGGTGCTCACCCAGGAAGGGGGTGCGGGCGGTGTTCGGAGCAATGTGCCGATCTGCGCCTGGGGCGATGACAACACGGCGGTGGGCGTGGGCTTGATCACGGACGCGAACGCCACCCAGGACCCCGAATCGGTCGACCTCGACGAACTCGCGCGGACGACCCTGCAGGTACGCGAGGAGATGCGCGAGCCCATCGGATGACCCGGCAACAGGCAGGGTGATCGAACCTTGGCCCGGCAGGCGCACGCAGCACGGATCCCGCACGGTCCCGCACGGTCCCGCACGGATCCCCCGCCTCGGCTCGCGAGACGGGGGATCTCTGTTTGTGGGGCGCGCCCCACGGCCAGGACCCGGAAGCGTCAGGACTCGAAGCGGTCCCGTGCGTCATCGGCGGCGTCCTGGGCCTGCTGGCGGCCCCGCTGGGCTCGGTCCCGCGCCTGCTGCCCGCGCTCCGACGCCTCGTCCCGCGCACCGGAACGCGCCTTCTCCGCCCGCTCCTTGAGCTGGTCGGCCTTGTCCTGGAACTGGTCCTTGATGCCCACGATGGGCTCCCTTCTTCACGATCGGACCCCCTCCACAGGGTCGGGCGCGCCGCCGCGGCTCGCACGTCGAACGGCTACGCAGCGTCACCCAGCCGCCGGTGGAGGGTGAAGACGAGCGCGGCGGACCCGACCTCGGTGAGCGCACCGGTCGGGACCATGAGGGGGAGGGCCCAGTGGAGTGGGGCCCATAGCCAGGCCCAGCTCCCGGAGGACGCGGGTCAGGTCGGCCGGAGCGGCCGCGAGGCGGACCGGTTGGCCCCCGTCGTCGAGTTCGGCGATGCGCCAGCCGCGCGGGACGATATCGCCGTCGCCGCCCCGTGCGCGCCGCACATTCGTGAGCGTGAGCCGCTCCACCGGTATCCGCTTGGCCGCGAACAGGCCGGGGCCGGGATGCGGGGTCACCATCGCCCCGTCGTCGGTGAGAGCGATGTGGGTGCCGAAGCCGTAGGGGTTGTAGTCGGTGTGTTCGAGGAAGCAGGCAGGCAGAAACGCCGCCGTCCCAGCCGTGGCCGCCCGCGACGCCGCCGCCCCCGCCGCAGCCGCCCGCGCGGGACCTGTGGCCGCTCCGGGCGTACGCACACGGGTGGCGCGCCACGCCGGGACGGCGAGCCCCAGTGTCACCAGCGAGCCGACAGCCGCCCAAGCGGTCGCCGCGGCGGAGGAGAGCGGAGACACGGGGAAGAGGTAGCAGAGCGGCAGCAGCCACAGCGCCGTACCCACGAGTGCGCCCGCGAACGGCAGAGCCGACGGCAGGACCTCGTCGTCGGGCAGCCGGCGCCCACGTGACCGTTGCAGCGCGAGGGCGCCGGGCCAGCCCGCGGTGAGCGCGAAGGCGGCGGCGAGGACCGCCTGGGCCCGGGCGGTGGGGACATGCGCGTGCCATACGTGGTCTTCCCCGGCGACCTCCATCACCTCGCCGCGCCAGACCGTCAGCCGGACCTCGTCACCCGGCCGGAACTCCTGCGCCGCCCCCCATGAAATCCCCACGCCCTCCAGCGGCCGGCTCCGGGCGAAGTGCAACCGGCTCTGCTGCTTGGGCCCCTTGGCGTCGACCCGTGCGATCACGGCCGGCAGCCTGCTCAGGCACTCCTTTCCACGCTCGGCGCTGCTCTGTCGCCGCTCCGAGGCGGGTGCCCCTGTCGCGCACGGTGTGGCCGACTTCCAGGCCCGCTCGCGCGCCGCCGTACCCGGTACGAACCATGCGGCCACGCCCGCGCACGCGAGCAGCAACACGCACAGGACCAGCGGCCCGAGCGGGCCCCTGTATCCGGCGGTGCGGTTCGAGACGACAGGGAGGTGGCCCGATCGAGGAGCGCCGTGGCGGAGCAGCAGCGCGCGCAACGCCTCCAACTGCCGGTGGAAATCCTCGTCGTGGGGCGAGCCGCCGTACGGCAGGGGCAGCAGTAGCTTGCGTCCGTCGCGCAGCGCCACGCCGACACGGAGGACCGTGCCCCTGCGATGGTTGTTCCGGCGCACGCGCAGGTCGGCGACGGCGCTCCACGGCACACTCCGGCGACGCAGCAGCGTCCGGTAGTGCAGGCCGTACGCGTCGCCGCGCACCTCCGCGGTGACCCAGTGGAGCGACGCGAGGCCCACCACCGCGAGCAGCACCCCCACAACCAGCCACAAGTCCAGCCACAAGTCCAGCCACACGTCCAGGAGCCGACCCGGACGCACCAGGCGCACCACGGCCACGCCCGCCCCGGCTGCCCCGAGTCCGACGGAGAACCACAGGGCGCGGGCGCGGAACGGTCGGCAGATCACTTCCCCGGCGATATCCATGCTCGGGATCGTGACATCGGCCGGACCACACCCGCCTCTGCGGTGTACGGCAGTCTGCGTGCCCCGCATGCTGCCGACTTCGGGCGGCGGGACGGGTCAGGCGCGCAAGGCCTTCCGAAGGTGTTCGCCGAACGCGGCAGCGTGCGTGGTCAGGCCGATGTGCCCGCCGGGGAAGTGCCGGAGTTCCGTGCCGAGGCGCTCGGCCAGGAAAGCGGCCGAGCGGTAGGGCAGTTCGCCGCGCGAGTCCTCGCCGCCGACGAGCACGAGCCGGTCCGGCAGCGCCGCCAGCCGGTGGAGGTCAGGGGCGTAGGGCATGAAGGCGGGCACGATGCGCCCCACGAAGTACGGCAGGTCGGCCATCGTCCGCTCGGCCCGCGCCGCTGCCTGCGGCGGCAGCTTCAGCTCGGCCTCCGGCTCGGCGGTGTCACCGTCCTTCTCCAGCTCTGCCTCCTGGTCCTGCTCCTGGTCCTTCTTCAAGCCCGCGGCGAACATGGTCATCGCCGGCATGAGTCCCTGCGTACGGAACGTCTCCTCCACGCGGGCGACGAACGCGCGCTGTTCCTGGGCGTCCGGCAGTACCTCCACCATCGGGGGCTCGTGCGCCACGAGGCGTTCGACGCGTTCGGGGTGGGCGGTGAGCAGGTGCACGGCGGCGATCGCGCCCGAACTCGAGCCGAACACGCGGGCGGGCTCGCCGGGCGACAGCAGTTCCAGCAGGCGGAAGGCGTCGTCGGCGTGCTCGGCCACATGCTGCTCGGCCTCGGGGTCGTCCAGCGGGCTTCGGGACATCCCGCGCGGGTCGTAGGCCGCGACCGTGTACTCGGCGGCCAGCACGTCGGCGACCCCGTCGAACGCGGCGGCGCCGCCCGTCCCGCCCGGGATCAGCAGCAGAAGCGGGCCCTCGCCGCGCACTTCGTAGTGCAGGGTCGCGCCGTTCACGCGCAGGCTGCCGATGGTCGGGCCGGTCATGAGGATTCTCCTTCTCGGGACGAGGGCCAGTGCTCCAGGAGGGTGTGCAGGGCGTCGAGGGCGCGGACCCAGGACTGCTGCGGGGGACGCGCGTGGCCGAACCCTTCCGCCGCCTCCAAGGCGACGAACCCGTGGAACGTGCTGCGCAGCAACCGCACCGCGTCGGTCAGGTCGGGCTCGCCCAGTCCGTAGCCGCGGAGCATGCTGTACGTCAGCTCGACGGCGCGCCGCGGCCCGGGTGCTCGGGCGGCCAGCTCGGGGTCGATCCGGATCGAGGTCTGCGTCGCCGTATAGCGACCGGGATGCTCGTGGGCGTACTCCCGCCAGGCGTCGGCGAACGCGACCAGCGCCTCCTTGCCCGCCCGTCCGGCGGTCGCCTCCGCGATGCGGATGGTCTTCTCGTCCGCCGCCAGCAGCGCGATCCGCCCGCGCAGATCCTCCAGGCCGCGCACGTGCGTGTAGAGGCTCGCGTCCTTCACACCGAGCCGCCGCGCCACCCGCGCCATCGTCACCTGGTCGAACCCGACCTCGTCCGCCAGCTCGGCGCCCGCGACCGTCACGCGCTCCGCCGTCAGCCCTGCCCGCGCCATGCGTCCTCCTGCCCTCCTGATCGAACTAGGGCGATTAGATATAACCTAGGGCTCCTAGGAAGGCAAGCGGGAGGCGGTCCTGTTCTGCCCGCTGAGCGATGTGCGTGTACGTGAACATAAATCACGTACGTGTCTATTGACGTGTTCACGGTGAGCAATTAGCGTCCGCCGAAAGCGCTTTCCCGCAAAGGGTTCGGCAGCCGGATGAATCAGCGTGTTCACATACCCGAACCCCCGACCCATCCACCTGGAGACGAACGGTGAAACTGACACCAGTCATCGCGTCCGCCGGCCTCCTGGCCGGCGCACTCGTCGCTCTGTCCGGCAACACGGCGCAGGCCGCGTCCACCCGTTACGAGGCCGAGAGCTCCCCGACGGTCTGCACCGGCACCATCGACTCGGACTGGACCGGCTACTCGGGCACCGGCTTCTGCAACGGCGACAACGCGGTCGGCGCCCACATACAGGTGGCCGTGGACGCGCCCGAGGCGGGCACGGCGACGCTGAAGGTCCGATTCGCCAACGGAACCGGCACCGCGCGGCCCGCGAACGTCACGGTCAACGGCTCCACGGCCGCGTCGGCGTCGTTCGAGGGCACCGGCGCGTGGGGCACGTGGGTGACCAAGACGCTGACCGTGCCGGTGACCTCGGGAAGCAACACCATCCGGCTCACCCCGACCACCTCCGCCGGCCTGCCCAACGTCGACTACCTCGACGTCGAGGTGGACGGCACCACCACCCCGCCACCGTCGGCCGGCACCCTGTACGTGGCGCCGAACGGGACCGACAGCGCGGTCGGCACCCAGGCGGACCCGACGACGCTCACCTCGGCGATCACCCGCGTCACCCCCGGCGGGACCATCTACCTGCGCGGCGGCACCTACCGCCACTCGACGACGGTCACCATTCCTCCGGGCAGGGACGGCGCCTCCAGTGCCCGTACGAAACTGTCCGCCTACCCGGGCGAGACCCCCGTACTGAACTTCTCGGCCATGACCGAGGACCCGGCCAACCGCGGGCTCGCCCTCAACGGGAAGTTCTGGCACGTCAACGGCATCGTCGTCGAGCGAGCCGGTGACAACGGCATCTTCGTCGGCGGCAGCGGCAACATCATCGAGCGCACCGTGACGCGCCACAACCGTGACTCCGGGTTGCAGCTGTCGCGGATGGCCTCCAGCACCCCGCGCGACCAGTGGCCGTCCGGCAACCTCATCCTCAGCGCCGAGTCGCACGACAATGCCGACTCCGACGGCGAGGACGCCGACGGCTTCGCCTCGAAGCTCACCACCGGCCCGGGCAACGTCTTTCGCCACGCCGTCGCCCACCACAACATCGACGACGGCTGGGACCTCTACACCAAGACGGACACGGGAGCCATCGGCCCGGTGACCATCGAGGACTCCCTCTCCCACAACAACGGCACCCTCTCCGACGGCACCGTGAACTCCAACGGCGACCGCAACGGCTACAAGCTCGGCGGCGAGGACATCGCCGTCGACCACGTCATCCGCCGCAGCATCGCCTACAACAACAGCAAGCACGGGTTCACCTACAACAGGAACCCCGGCAAGATGTCGATGACGGGCAACATCGGCATCGGCAACGTCCAGCGCAACTTCTCGTTCGACGCCGGCACCACGGTGTTCCGGGACAACGTCTCGTGCCGCACCGGCAGCGGGTCGAACGACAAGGTGGTCGGCGACGCCGACGGCTCGAACCAGTTCTGGACCGGCTCGAACGGATCCCGGTGCTCCGCGTACGCGGGCGCACTGAAATGGTCCTTCGCGGCGGACGGCCGTCTGGTCGTGTCCTTCGGCGGCAACCAAGTGACGCCGTAGCCGTACACGAAATCCGTATACGGAATCCGTATAGGCAACCCGGATACGAATATCCGGATGCGAATAAATCGCCCCCCGACCAGCACTCCGACCGGGTCTCGTGGACCGTCCGGTCGGGGTGGGTCGGGGGGGGCGTGCTGGTGCCGGGTCAGGCCGGGACGCTCTCGGCCTTCTCCTCGACGTTCTCCACCTTCGCGGTCTTCTCCGCCCTCTCGGGCGTGCGCTCCCGGACCTTGCCCTTGGTGAGGCCGACCAGCGCCACCACCACGATCAGTACGAACGCGATGCCGGCGAGGGCGAAGCTCAGCGTGAACTGGCTCTCGGCGGGCAGGGCGGGCGCCCCGGCAGGCAGGTGCTCAAGGGTCTTGGACGCCAGCAGGGACGTGATGATCGCGCTGGCGATCGCGCTTCCGACGGAGCGCGAAATGGAGTTCAGGCCGTTGGCGATGCCGGTCTGGTGATGCGGGACGCTCGCCACGATGAGGGCTGGCATGGCCGCGTAGCCGAAGCTGATCGCCACACCGATCAGCATGCCGGCGAGGATGATCGACGCGGAGGTGTCGTGCGCGGCGGTCAGCCAGGTGAAGCCGGCCACGCCGAACACGGCGCCGATGGTCAGAGTGAACCGCGCCCCGATCCGCCCGACCAGCATGCCGCCGAACTGCGCGGCGATCAGCGAGATCACGGTGGTCGGCAGCAGGTACTCGACCGAGGAGCGCAGGACCGAGGCCCCGAAGCCGTACCCGGTGAGCTCCTTCGGCATCTGCACCAGATACGCGACGCCGATGAACTGCGAGAACATCGCGAAGCCGAGGAACAGCCCGGCGAGGTTGGTGAAGAGCACCGGCCGGTGGGCGAACATCCGCAGGTCCACCATGGGTGCGCGTACCTTGCGCTCCACCAGCGTCCAGACGGCCGCCATGACGAGGGCCGCGACGAACAGGCCGAGGGTGCGTACGGAGGTCCAGCCCCACTCGTGTCCCTGCGAGATCGGCAGCAGGAGCAGGACGAGCAGTGCCGCGAGCGTCGCCGCGCCGAGCCAGTCGGTCCGGCCGCCCGTCGTGGACCGCGAGGCCGGAACGCGCGCCAGGACGCCGACAAGGGCGACGACCGCGAGGCCGGCGGCGAGCCAGAACACCCGGTGGTAGTCGGGGTCGGAGCCCTGCGTGAGCAGGCCCGCCGCGACGAGGGCGAGGCCGCTGCCGACGGCGAGCGTGCCGCTGACCATGGCCATCGCGCCGTGCAGCTTCGCCGGCGGCATCTCCTCGCGCAGGACCGACAGGGCGAGCGGGAAGATCGCGGTGGCGGCGCCCTGGAGCACGCGGCCGACGATGAGCCACAGCAGGGAACTGGTGGTGGCGGCCAGCACCGATCCGGCGATCATCAGCAGCAGCACCCCGACCAGGGTGGGCTTCTTGCCGTGCATGTCGCCGAAGCGGCCGAGCAGCGGGGTGAAGACCGCGGCGGACAGCAGGGTCGCGGTGGTGACCCAGCTGACGTTGGCGGTGGAGGTGCCGAGGTCGTTCTGGATGATGCTCATGATCGGTACGACGAGGGTCTGCATCATCGAGACGATCATGGCGGCGAGGCCGAGGACCAGGACGAGCGTGGTGTCTCCGGCGGGGCGTTTGTGCGCCGCATGAGGTGTGGGTGTCACGGTTACTTCCGTAGATCGAGCGCGGGGTGAAAGGTGCAGAACCTAGAAGGTTGATGTCTTCAAGCAACTGAATAGAGGTAAACATCGAAAGTTGAAGTCGTCAAGTTTCGGGTTAGAGTGGAACCATGCCCGAGACATCCGGAACAAGCCGCTCCAGCCGCTCCGCCGAGACGCCCGAGGGTAGGCAGCCCGAGGTGTCCAACGCCCTCCTGCTCGACGCGCTCTGGGCCTCCATGGCGGGCCTCTACGCGGACGTGACCGCCGCCGCTGCCGCGCATGGCCTCACCTACAGCCAGGCCAAGGCGCTGAACGTACTGCGCCGGGGCGGCCCGGCGTCCATGCGCTCGATGGCCGCGTCGTTCCGCTGTGACGCGTCGAACATGACCGGCATCATCGACCGCCTGGAGAGCCGCGGACTCGTCCGCCGCGAACCGAGCCCCACCGACCGCCGGGTGAAGAACGTCGCCCTCTCCGAGGACGGGATGGCCGCGGTCGAGAACATCCGCGCCGCCATGCACGCCACCCACCAGGCGCTCGACGCGCTGAGCGGCGAGGAGCGAGCCACCCTCCAGGCCCTGCTCACCCGCCTGTCTCCCGCCGCGAGCTCCGTGTCACCCGCCGCGAGCCCCGCCCCCCGCAGCACCCCGTAAGGGTCAAGGGACCGGCCCGCTCCTCACGTCGCCTGTGTGCGGCGGGCGCACTCCGCGACCATCGCGCTCAGACTGCCCGTCCGCTCCACGAGGTCCCGCTGGACGCGCGCTCCGGTGCCGTGTTCCAGCAGGCCCGCCGCCGTCTTGCGGGCCAGGTCGAGGTCGCCGGTCTCCTCCAGGGCGTCCCGCGCATGGTCCAGGAGCGCCGCCACCACCTCGCCGCAGGGCGCGGGCCGCATGGTCAGCGGGTGCAGCAGGGTGTCTTCGAGGCCGGAGCGTGCCGCTCGCCACGCGGCGAGGCGCAGCAGGCTGACGTCGTGCCCGGCCGGCGCGAGCCCCGCGCGCCACTCCCGTGCGGCCGTCTCGACCAGCGCCCGCGCGAGGGTCGCGACCAGGATGGTGGTGGAGGCCTCCAGGCACACGTCCGCGACCCGGATCTCGACGGTGGGGTAGCGGTGGGACAGCCGGGCGTCGAAGTAGACCATGCCCCGGTCGCGCAGCACGCCGGTGGCGACCATGTCGCGGACCTGCTCCTCGTACCGCTCGGCGGAACCGAAGACCTGAGTGGGGCCCGCCATCGGCCAGCGCCCCCACACCCTGCTGCGGTAGCTGCTGTACCGGGTGTCGTGCCCCTGCCAGTAGGGGGAGTTGGCGCTCAGTGCCACCAGGACCGACAGCCAGGGGCGGATCCGGTCGATCACGGCCACGCCCTCCTCGTCGGAGTCGACCGAGACATGGACGTGGCAGCCGCCGGTCAGCTGTTCCTGGGTGGTGAGCCCGAACTGTTCCTCCATCCACTCGTAACGCCGGCCCACGTTCAGCGACGGGCTGACGGGCAGGGGAGAGGTGGCGAGGGCGACGACCGCCGCTCCCAGGTCACCCGCGTGCCGGTCCGCTTCCGAGCGCCACCGCACGATCTCCTCCGTGAGGCTGTCCATGCTCGTCCGCGGCTGCGTGGCGAACTCCAGCTGCTGACCCTGCAGCTCCTTCTCGAACGTCTCGTCCTCGGGATCGCGGTAGTCGTCGGCGTGCCTCTCGGTGCCGGACACCTCGGCGGCGTCCTTGGCGGCCCGTGCCAGGACGGCCGAGGACAGCGCCCGCGGCTCACCGCTCTCGCGGTCGATGAGGAGAAGCTCCTCCTCCACTCCTACTGTGCGCAAGCGACGACGCCTCTCTCTCGTGGCCCCGTCTCCCGGTGGCCTTCTCGCGGCGGCGGATGCCACCGTGGTCCGGGTACCCGCAAGTCGCGTCCGCAGCCACGCCCGCAGCTCCTTCGGCGGCCCCGGGGCTGTCGTAGGTTTCAGCGGAAGCATTTCGGCAAACCGATGAATTATGGTGCAAATCGGCTACACAATGATGACTGAGCAAGCCGGGCCCCGCGCTCTGGTCGAGGATCTGGTCGCGGCGGAGAAGGCAGGCTTTGACTTCTCGGTCACCTCCGACCACTACTTTCCGTGGCTGGAGTCGCAGGGGCACTCGCCGTACGCGTGGAGCGTGCTCGGCGCCGCCGCTCAGGCGACCTCACGGATTCCCCTGATGACGTACGTGACCTGCCCGACCGTCCGCTACCACCCGGCCGTGATCGCACAGAAGGCCGCGACGATGCAGCTGCTCTCCGAAGGCCGCTTCCGGCTCGGCCTCGGTTCGGGCGAGAACCTCAACGAACACGTCGTGGGCGCCGGTTGGCCCTCCCCGCAGACCCGCCTGGAGATGCTCGAAGAGGCCATCGGCATCATCCGCGCGCTCTTCGCCGGGGAGAACGTCAACCACCAGGGCACCCACTTCGACGTGGCGAACGCCCGCCTGTGGGATCTGCCCGACGAGCTGCCGCCCATCGGCGTCGCGGTCTCCGGCGGGCGGTCCTGCTCACTCGCCGGGCGCCTCGCCGACCTCGTCATCGCGACGGAACCGAAGGCAGAGCTGCTCGACTCCTTCGACCGGCACGGCGGCGGCGGCAAGCCCCGCGTCGGTCAGCTGCCCGTCTGCTACGACACCGACAAGGACGCGGCGGTCACCCGCGCCCACGACCAGTTCCGGTGGTCCGTCGGCGGCTGGCCGGTCAACTCCGAGCTGCCGGGGCCCTCGGGTTTCGCCGGCGCCACCCAGTTCGTCACCCCGCAGGACATCGCGGAGCAGATCCCCTGCGGCGACGACGTCGACGACTTCGTCGAGGCCGTACGCCCCTTCGCCGAGGCGGGCTTCACGGAGATCGCCCTCGTCCAGGTCGGCGGCGACCAGCAGCGCCCCTTCATCGATTGGGCCGAGAAGAACCTGCTGCCCGCACTGCGCGACCTATGACCCTGTGACCCACCGGGTACCCGGGGCACCACCGGGTACCCGGCACACGTCAGGCACCAGCGACCGAGCGACCCAGCACCAGCGACCCCGCACCAGCGACCCACCGGAGAGAGTCAGCGTGAACGACACACCGAACCAAGCCTCCCCCGACCAGCGGCAGCACCAGCAGCCTGACTCCGACTCCCCGGATGCGGTGCAGGTCGTCCTCGGCGAGTGCTCCGCGGCCGACGCGGACACCGTCTTCAAGATGCTCTGCGACCATTTCCCGTCCGACCGCGGAGACGACGCCCCCGGCCAGACGGGCAGGCCCGACCCCGCCATCTGGACCGGCTCCTTCCGCGCCTCCCGCACCCCGGATTCCGTCCCCGGCGTCCTGCTCTCCGGCCCCGTCACCGCAGACCTGCAAGGCGCCCCCGTGGCCGTGGACCGGCTGCGCGCGGCGCTCGCGTCCGCCTTCGACGTCAAGACCACCGGCACTGTCTCCGGTGACCAGGAGATCCAAATGCAGCTGCGCCTGACCGGCGCCGAGCACGGGGAGCCGCACCAGAACGCCTGAGTGGACGAGAGCGCCTGAGTGGGCGTGGACCCGATCGGGCGCACTGGGGCGTGTCGGCCGCGAGGGTTCCACGCACCGCGGCGGTGTGCGGGCATCGTGGCGCAAGCTGCCCGCACCCACGCGGACCACGGGCGGGCGCGGCAGCCCATGAACCGGCGTGCCGCGAAGGAGACCAGGACCGGGGCGCGCGATGAGGCCGGGTCTGCTCGCGGTGGCGCTGCTCATGCCCGGTGCTCTCACCGGCTGCGGCGTCGAGGCACGTGAGGAACGGGAGTCGAAACCGGTGGGTTCCGCCCACGAGGCGACCGGCGTCGAGGGCTGAAGACGGCCGGCTGATGGCTACCTTGCCGCGCCGGGCGTACCGGGCGTACCCGGCAGCGGCACCCGCAGCGCGCTGCGCCGCTCCCGCCAGGATTCCAGCAGCCGAGCGCCGAGGCGGTCCTCCAGGAACCCGGTGGCCCGGACACCGAAGGCCACGTCGGCGTTGAGCGCGGGCTCCGCGGCCAGCAGCCCGCCGACGACGTCACGGCGCACCACCTGCTCGTGCACGGCGTCCGCCTCCACGTGCTCGTCGTAGAACCGTTGGGCCGCGGGCCCCGCGCCGGTGCGCCGCAGCGCCGCGGCGAGCCGCCGCGAACCTGGCGACGAGGTCACCTCGACGGAGGCGAAGTGACCGACCAGCGCCCCGCGCAGCGCCCGGTGCAACCCGAACAGGGACATGAGGTTGACCGGGGCGAGGGCCTCGGCGGGGGCCGCGTCGGTGTAGTGGCCGTAGGACGTCTCCAGGTCCAGATCGGCCATGAGGTCGGCGAAGAGGCGGGCGTGGATCTCCTCGGGGCGCCCGGCGCCGAACTCGTCGAACTCGATGGCCACCATGGCCGCCTTGGCCCGCCCGTGCAGCCGCGGAATGACCCAGGCGTGCGGATCGGCCTCCTTGAGGTGGTAGAGGGAGCGCAGCGCCGCGTACTCCCTCAACTGCCACAGCTCGCCGTCGCGTTGGAGGTGGTGGCTGACGCTGTCCTCGTCGTGCCCGACGGGCTCCACGAGGAGCGCGGCCAGCGCCTCTTCGGCGCTCGCGCCGGACGGCACGTCGGCACGGAGGGCCGCGAGGAAACGCTGCTCCAGCGCGTGCCGCAGGGCCAGCAGCTCCGGGTCCCACTCCCGTTCGTCGGACACGCCCTGAAAGCCCTGGTAGTGGAGTTCGTAGAGGACGTACAGGGCGAGCTGGAGGTCTTCTCCGTACGGATCGACGCTCGCCGCCTGCCGCCCGAAGGCCGTGACGGGCTCGTCGTGCAGCAGCGCGGCCACCACGCCGCGGGACAGAGCGCCGCGCGCGGCCGGGAGTTCGGGACTGTGGAGGCGGGACTCGACAGCGGCCGTCATGACGCGGGGTCCGTTTCCCGGTCGCCCGCCGTACCCGGTCGTCCGCCGTCGCGCTTCACCCGGCGCCGGTGGCTGGTGTCGCACCACGGATACGTACGGCTGCGGCGGCATGTGCAGATCGCGACCGCGAAGCGCCGCGACGCGAAGACGGTGCCGTCGTCGCCGACCACCTCGACCGGGCCCTCCACCAGGAGCGGCCCGTCGGGATCGACCGTGACGCGGCGGGGGCGTTCAGCGGAGTTCGGCACGGATGACCACCAGCTCTTCGTGGGTCTCGTCGTCGGCGAGGAGATTCCGTCGGCGCAGCCACGCACGGCGGGAGCGCAGCACGGGCCCCAACGGGATGAACTCCCGGTCGCTCACCCTGGCGTCCATGCCAAGGCGGGCCAGCCGGTCGAGCGAGGCGTCGACGCCGCACAGCGCGGAGTGCACCATCAGCAGGACACCACCGGGGCGCAGGGCACGGGGCGCCGCGTCGCAGACACGGTCGACGATCGCCCGCCCGGCGGGGCCGCCGTCCCACGCCCGTGCCGCGCCGCGCCGGGGGAGGGCCGGGGAGGGAGAGGGCACGTAGGGCGGATTGCTGACCACGAGGTCGTACGGGCCCTTCGGCGCCGCCGCCAGATCGCCGCGGCGCACGGTCACCGACTGTCCGGACCGACGCGCGTTGAGGCGCGCGGTCAGCACCGCCCGCCACGAGATGTCGACGGCCGTCACGCGCGCGCCGCGCCGCGCCGCGGCGACGGCCAGCGCCCCGGTGCCGGTCCCCAGGTCCAGGACGGAGGCACCGTCGCCGATGCCCTCGCGGTGCAGGGCGCGGGTCAGCAGTTCGGTGTCGTACTGGGGTGCGTAGACACCTGGTGGGGCGAGCAAGTGCGCCGGACGGACCGGCGGTGGCATCGACGTCCGCGTCTGCGTGGTCATGCGGCATCTCCCGTCCGAGAGAACTCCACGAGGGGCGCTCCTCCTTCCACGGTCCGCCGGTTCGCTCCCGGTCACCACTTGAGGCGTCACAGGTAGTGACTTGTCACGAACAGTGCGGATTGCTTCCTGCGTCTGTCCTGACACTGGGTGCCCGCGCGGCTGTGATCCACACCTGTGCGCTGGGGCCCGCCCCTCCTGCCCGCGGTGCGGTGCCGCCATACTCTGCGCATGACAGTCGTCATCGTGGGGGCCGGGCCTGCCGGTCTCACCGTCGCCAACATCCTGCGCGCCGCCTCGGTGGAGTGCGTGGTCCTGGAGACGGAGAGCAGGGAGTTCATCGAACGGCGGCCCCGCGCGGGCTTCCTGGAGGAGTGGGCGGTACGCGCCCTGGCGAGCCGAGGGCTGGCCGGCCGGCTCCTGGCCCACGCGCAGGCGCACAGCGACTGCGAGTTCCGCAGCGCGGGCCGGCGCCACGTGTTCCGCTACGGCGAACTGTCCGGGCACCGCCACTTCGTCTACCCCCAGCCGTTGCTGGTGACGGACCTGGTGCGGGCGTACGCCGACGACGCGGGCGGTGACATCCGCTTCGGTGTACGCGACGTCGCCCTGCACGGCATCGACACGGACCGGCCCTCCGTGTCGTACACGGAGGCGGTGACCGGTGAGCGCGTACGTATCGACTGCGCTGCCGTCGCGGGGTGCGACGGCGCACGCGGTGTGACGCGCGCCCATGTGCCCGCCGAGCACGCCACGGTCGCCCGGCGCGACTACGGCGTCGGCTGGCTCGCGCTGCTCGCCGAGGCGCCGCCGTCCTCGGACCGCGTCGTCTTCGGCCTGCACCCCCGCGGCTTCGCCGCCCACATGGCGCGGAGCCCCGAGGTCACCCGCTACTACCTGGAGTGCCCGCCCGGCGACGACCCGGCGAACTGGCCCCACGAGCGCGTCTGGTCCGCACTGCACGAGCGGCTGGCCGCCGACGACGCGCCGCCGCTCGTCGAGGGCCGGCTCATCGAGAAGCGCGTCCTGGACATGCACAACTACGTGGTCGCGCCCATGTCGTACGGGCGGCTGCACCTCGCGGGCGACGCCGCCCACCTCACGGCCCCGATCGCCGCGAAGGGCATGAACCTCGCCCTGCACGACGCGCTGCTGCTCGGCGACGCGCTCGTCGCGTACTCGGAGAAGGGGGACGAGCGCGGGCTGCGCGGCTACTCGGCGGTCTGTCTGCGCAGGGTCTGGCAGTACCAGGAGTTCTCCCAGTGGTTCGCGGACGTCCTGCACGGGCCCTCGTCCGGTGACCCCTTCACGGCGGGCACGGCAGACGCCCGCCTGCGCAGACTGCTCGGCTCGCCGGCCGCGGCGGTCGCCTTCGCCGAGCTGTACATCGGCAAGGACGCCGACAACTGACGTACGGCCGCCGGGGAACCCCTCGCGCGTACGCCCGTCAGCCCGCCGACGTGTGCCGGTGCCTCGCCCAGGCGGGCAGCACGAACCAGCACCCCAGATACCAGCTGACCACACCACCGACCAGCCATGGCACCACGGTGTCGTCGATGGCGATCCGCAGCACCAGCAGCAGCGCCGCCGTCAGCGTGCCGAGGAGCAGGATCAGGCCGACGAAGGTCAGACGCGAGGCCCACACCACCGCCTGCGGCTTGATGCGGCGGCCCGAGACCATGCGGTGGAAGGAGACCGGGCCGATGAGGGCGCCCGTCGCGGTCGAGCCGAGGATCACGGTCACCACGTAGATCGTGCGGTCGACATCGCCCAGCTCCGCGTAGCGCGGTGTGAAGACCACGGTGAGGAGGAAGCCGAACAGGATCTGCACGCCGGTCTGGGCCACCCGCACTTCCTGGATCAGCTCGGTCCAGCGGCGGTCGGCGCGCTCGGTCTCCGTCTCGCGGCGGCCGTCGTCCCCGCACTCCGCCCCGGGCCCCTGATCCGGCTTGCTGTTCGACGCGTCCACGGGACCGAGTCTGCCCATCAACCAGGCAAACGACAATCCGAACGATCGACTCCGCGGCCGATTCATCGCCGCGCCGGTGATTCGACCGGACGAGCCCGGGCAGACGGGCCACTGAGCGAACGTCGCACCTGACGTTCACACCCGAGATCTGAAGGAGGACCCGTGCTGCTGGCACACCCCGCCGTGCTGAAGGACCTGGTGGAGCGCTACAAGGCCCTGGCGGTGCTGCACGCCGACCGGGGCGGCGCCGAAGGGCGCCAGGAGTTCGAGGACGTCGCGTACAGCCTCTGCGTGGCCACCGGCACCAGCGATGTCGACGCGGCGCTCGTGGCCGCCAGCCATCGGCTGCCGGGCGCCAGGATCACGGACGATTCGCTGCTGTCGGCCTGACCGGCAGCCCGGGCTCCGGCGGGCCGCCTACTCTGCCGGGCCGTGCCAGACGGTCGTGGCGTTGCAGAACTCACGGATGCCGTGGCCCGAGAGCTCCCGCCCGTAGCCGGAGCGCTTGACGCCGCCGAAGGGCAGGCCGGGGTGGGAGGCGGTCATGCCGTTGAAGAAGACGCCGCCCGCCTGGAGGTCCCGTACGCAGCGCGCGATGTCGGCGTCGTCACGCGTCCACACGTTCGAACTCAGCCCGAACGGCGTGTCGTTGGCGAGCTCCACCGCCTCGTCCAGGTCGGCCACGCGGTAGAGCGTGGCCACCGGACCGAAGGTCTCCTCGCGGTGGACGCGCATCCGCGGGGTGATGTCCGCGAGGACGGTGGGGGAGTAGTACCAGCCCCGCTCCTGCTCCTTGGGGCGCTGTCCGCCGCAGAGCGCGGTCGCGCCGTGGCCCAGCGCGTCGTCGACGAGCTGCTCCAGGTCGTCGCGGCCCTTCTCGCTGGAGAGCGGGCCGACGTCGGTGTCCTCGCTCAGCGGGTCGCCCACGGTCAGCTCCCGCATCCCTGCGACGAATCGCTCGCGGAAGGCGTCGTAGACGTCGGCGTGCACGATGAAGCGCTTGGCGGCGATGCAGGACTGGCCGTTGTTCTGCACCCGGGCGGTCACCGCGGTCCGCGCGGCGCGCTCCACGTCGGCGCTCGGCAGCACCAAGTAGGGGTCGCTGCCGCCGAGTTCCAGGACGGTCTTCTTGATCTCGTCGCCGGCGACGGACGCCACCGAGCGGCCGGCGGGTTCGCTGCCGGTCAGGGTCGCGGCGGCCACCCGGTCGTCGCGCAGGATGCCCTCGATGGCGTCGGAGCCGACGAGCAGCGTCTGGAAGCAGCCCTCGGGGAATCCGGCCCGCCGGAAGAGGTCCTCCAGGTACAGGGCCGTCCTCGGCACGTTCGAGGCGTGCTTGAGCAGGCCGACGTTGCCGGCCATGAGGGCGGGCGCGGCGAAGCGTACGACCTGCCAGAGCGGGAAGTTCCACGGCATCACGGCGAGGACGACCCCGAGCGGGCGGTAGTGCACGACCGCCCGGGACGCGCCCGAGTCCGCCACGTCGGCCTGCGCGGGATGCTCGTCCGCGAGCAGACCCTCGGCGTGCTCGGCGTACCAGCGCATGGCCTTGACGCACTTCGCCACCTCGGCCCTGGCCGCCTTGACGGGCTTGCCCATCTCCGTGGTCATGGTGCGGGCGACGGTGTCGGTGTCCTCCTCCAGCAGGTCGGCGGCGCGGCCGAGCAGCCGGGCGCGTTCCGCGAAGTCGGTGGTGCGATGGTGACGGTACGCGGTGTCGGCCGCCGCCAGGCGGTGCTCGATCTCCGCGGGTGCGAGCGGCTCGAAGGTTTCGAGCGTCTCGCCGGTGGAGGGGTTGACCGTGGCGATGGGCATGCCGTTCCTCCTCGGAGTGGGGCCGGGCGGCGGCACGCCGCCGTTCCACACTAGGTCGGTGCGTGCGCGGGGGCATGCGGAGAAAACGGAGCGCGCCGTCCCGTCGGGACGGCGCGCTACGCCCCGCGGCGGGCCGGCCCCCCCGGGGCGGGGTGGTGAGGCG